>DASXXR010000109.1:0-7346 GCA_036502945.1 Paraburkholderia sp.
CGACGACAATTCATAATACCAATTATTGGGAGGCCATTACAATTTTCAGTACCACGCTATAACAAATCGTAGCACTCTACCAAATATTATCATGTGATATTTTTACATGGCGCTGATGCCGATTCGGACCTGTCGCCCTGAAAATCCGTGAAATGGTCAAAAGCGGCCGCCCTGTTGCAGCCTTACCCGCGTGCACGCGTCACGAAAGACTGCGGGCGCCGACGCCGCTGAGCGTGAGAACGCTCTCCCCTACCGACGGAAATTGCGGTCAGTGCACTGCCTCTCCGTCGTCGGCATTGCCATTGAGCGACGCAAGCAGCACCGCATCCCGGTTCTGTACCCGCGCCGCGAGCGGAGACCGCGCGCCCTGAGCGTTCCGCCCCGATTTGATGCGTTTTGGGGAGACATCGTCGGGTCGTAGCGGCGCGGCTACCATGACGGACTCGCCGTGCTGCGGCGCGACCCGTTGCTCCTTTTTTGACTCGTCTGCACCCAGCGCCCCAAGTGCCCGATGAAGCCAGGCATAGAACACATCCGGGTGCCAGTACGCGCGCCGACCCAGGTGGACCGGGGCAGGCATGCGGCCATCCCGCACATAGTGGTCAATCGTGCGGACGGAAACCGACAGGATTTGGGCAGCGTTTTCCTTCGTGATTGGAGTGAACGGCGTCGTCGACATGGGTGGCTCGTGAGAAACGTAATCCACCGTGTTGCCACCGGTTTTATCCGTCACGACGCGACCGGCAAACAAACCGATTCCCCGGTTACATACCTGTTGCCACCCTTATCGTCGACACCTCTTTGCCGTGAACGCGCCGATTTCTGCGCCATTTCTGCGCCACTTCCCCGCCGGTCGAGGCTGCGCTTCGTTGCGCGCAGTTGCGCGAATCGAGGGATAACCTATTGATTAAAAAGGAAGCTTCAGATATTCTTTGCCGACCACGTGTACCGCTGGACGGCGTTCGGGACGTAGAGGCCGGAGGTTCGAATCCTCTCACCCCGACCAGATTTCTTAAAAAACCGCGCAAACTAGCGCGGTTTTTTTTCGTCTGCCTTCGCCCCGATCAAGCCGCGACGGCCCTTGATCTTTCAGCCGATGGGCCGCGCGGCCCCTCTGCTATATTCTCCCCATCCCCTCTCCCCTTTACTTCACGACGCGTGGAACACCTTCCCTTATGGGCGCAAATCGGCGCCGTCTTTGTGCTTCTGATCTGCTCCAGCTTCTTTTCCATCTCCGAAACCGCGATGATGGCGCTCAACCGCCATCGCCTGAAATATCTGTCCGGTAAGGGCGCGCTCGGCGCGAAGACGACGCAGGGCCTGCTGTCGCACACGGACCAGCTGCTGAGCGTGATCCTGATCGGCAACAATCTGTTCAACACGATCATCCCCGTGCTCACGACGTCGATCGCTCTGCGCACTTTCGGCAGCAACAATCTTGTTCTGTCGGTCGCGACCGGCATCGTCGCGTTTCTGATCATCGTGTTCGCGGAAATCACGCCGAAGATCGTGGGTGCGACCTACCCCGAGAAAATCGCGCTGCCGGCAAGCCTGCTGATCGCGCCGCTAATGCGCATCGCGAAACCGCTGATCTGGTTCGTCAATCTGTTCGCTAACGCCACCTTGCGCATGCTGCGCATCAACACGAAAGGCGGGCGTGACACGCGGCTATCCACCGAAGAACTGCGCACCATCGTGCTCGAATCCGGCAGCTTCATGCCCACCAAGCACCGCAGCATCCTGCTGAACCTGTTCGATCTCGAGAACATTTCGGTCGACGACGTGATGATTCCGCGCCGCCGGATCGAAGCGCTCGATTTCGACGCGCCGTTCGACCAGATCATGCATCAACTCGAAACCTGCTATCACAACAAGCTGATCGTGTACCAGGGCGACATCGACCGCGTGCTCGGCGTGCTGCATGTGCGCAAGACGCTCGCGGCGCTGCATAACCAGGAACTGGAGCGCGAAACGCTGCGCGAACTGCTCGCGGAACCTTATTTCGTGCCGACGGGCACGCCCGTCTTCCAGCAGCTTCAATATTTCCAGGAAAGCCGGCATCGTACGGCGCTCGTCGTTAACGAATACGGCGAACTGCAAGGGCTCGTCACGCCGGAAGACATCATCGAGGAATTGATCGGCGAATTCACGACGTCGGTTCCACGCAGCGCGAGCTCGCGCGGCGGCTGGAATGAAGACGGCGAGTGCATCGTGGCGGGCAGCATGCCACTGCGCGAACTGAACCGCTGGCTCCAGCTTCGCTTGCCGACCGACGGCCCGAAAACACTCAACGGCCTGATTCTCGAAATTCTCGAAGAGATTCCTGAAGGCGACGTATGCGTGCAGATCGCCGACGTGAAACTCGAAGTCATGCGCAGCGACGATCAGGCGATCAGAACCGTCAAGCTGTTCCGCCCGGGCCCGAAAGCCAGCTCGAAAAGCGGCAAGCTGCTGCGCGGCTGACACTGCGCATCCTACCGCGCCGGCGTTCGGCGCACACCTGGCCGAACGGCCGAATGGCGGCGGCGGCCGCTATACCGGAAGATGAACCGTCTTGTTTCACAGGCGGCTCATGGCCGGTATTCGATGACCCATCCCCACCCATTCGCAGCAGCTTCGGCGGCATCGCCCCGTACTGATGACGTCGCGCCCGCTCCGCTCGTTCGAGCGGCGGCGCGCGATGCTGAACAACTGCCCAGCTCCGCGCTTACCGCGCCGTTCGCCAACGCAGGAACACGAACCGTCCCCGACGAGACGGATAGCGCGCCGGCCGTTCGCCTGCTCACGCAGACGCTGCAGGAGGCCGCGCGCCGCAGTGCATCGGACCTTCACATCGAACCCGCGGAACACGGCTGGCGGATCCGCTTGCGTGTCGATGGCGTGCTGCACGAAGTGGCGCGGCCGCCCGCTCATCTGCGCGACGCGTTCATCACGCGTGTGAAGGTACTCGCGCGGATGGACATCGCCGAGCGCCGCGTTCCGCAAGACGGCCGATTGCGGCTCGCCGCAATCGCCGGGCGCCTCGAAGACTATCGCGTCAATTCGCTGCCGACACTGTTCGGCGAAAAACTCGTGCTGCGGCGGCTCGATGCGCTGCCCACCGACCTCTCGCTCGATTCGCTCGGCCTCGCTTCGGGCCAGCGGGCCGCAGTGGCGGAAGCGATCCGCGCGCCGCACGGCCTCGTGCTGGTCACCGGCCCGACCGGCAGCGGCAAGACTTTGTCGTTGTATTGCTTCCTGCAGTTGCTCAACTCGGCAGCGCGCAACTTGTGCTCGGTCGAAGACCCTGCAGAAATCCAGCTCGCGGGCATCAATCAGGTCAGCGTGCGCGAGAAAGCAGGCCTCACGTTCGCCGTCGCGTTGCGCGCGTTCCTCCGTCAGGATCCGGACGTGATCATGGTCGGCGAGATTCGCGATGAGGAAACGGCGGACGTCGCCGTGAAAGCTGCGCAGACGGGTCATCTCGTCCTCTCGACGCTGCACACGAACGACGCGCCCGCCGCAATCGCCCGCCTGATCGACATCGGCGTCGAGCCGCACAACCTCGCCGCAGCGCTGCGCATGGTGACCGCGCAGCGGCTCGTACGGCGGCTCTGCGAAGCATGCCGCACGCCAGTCGTGCTATCCGCTGCCGCGCTGCGCGCCGCAGGCGCCCGGGAAGAACAGCTGGAGGGCTGGCGCCCCTTTGCCGCGACGGGATGCAGCGAGTGCCACCGTATCGGCTATCGCGGGCGCGTCGGTATCCATCAGGTCATGCCGATCTCCGATCGCATGCGCGAGCTGGTCGTCGCGCGTGCCAGCACGCATGCGCTTGCCAAACAGGCACGATCCGAAGCGGTGGGCAGCTTGCGCGACGCCGCGCTCGCGCGCGTCTACGACGGCACCACAAGCCTCGCCGAAGCGCTTTCTGCCACGGAGCTCGTATGAGGGCCCGCGCAATGGGAACGTCATCGGAGGAGTTGCGGTTCGGATGGCGCGGCATTCAGGCCGACGGCACACACAGGAGCGGCACGGTGATTGCACCGGACCTCGCAACGGCACGGGCGATGATCAAGCGCAATGATCTTTTCATCGTCGAACTGACCGCGCGCGGGCCGGCGCCGCGCCCGGCCGCGAGCGGCGCGGACGTCACGCGCTTCACCCGCCAGCTCGCCAGTCTGCTGCGCGCCGGCTTGCCGCTCGCGCCATCACTCGAGTTGCTCGCGCAGGCGCCTGCTTCAGGCCGCCGAAGCGGCATGCCGCGCATCGTCGGCGCGCTGGCGCGCGATATCACGGCGGGCTTCAGCTTCTCGATGGCGCTGCGCCGCCGCCCCGATCAGTTCAGTCCGCTGTATTGCCAGCTGGTCGCAGTCGGCGAAGCCTCGGGTGCGCTGGGTGCGGTGCTCGCGCGCATGGCCGACGACCGCGAACGCGCCGCCGCGCAACGCGCCAAGGTACGCGCGGCGCTAACCTACCCGGCTGCGATCCTGCTGCTTGCGGTCGCCATCACGGCGGCGCTGCTGGTCTGGGTCGTGCCGACCTTCAAGCAGATTTTCGACGGTTTCGGCGCAGCGCTGCCGGCGCCCACGCAAGCCGTACTGACGCTTTCCGCCGCGCTCACGCGCTGGAGCCTGCCGCTCGCAACCTTGGGGCTCCTTGCGGGCGTCAGCGTAGGCAAGCTGCTGCTGGTGTCGGACGGAGCACGCATGTGGTGCGCCCGCATGTCGCTGCGGATGCCCGTCACGGGGCCGCTGCTGACCACGCTGTGCGCGGCCCGCTGGAGCCGTGCGCTCGGCACCATGCTGTCTGCCGGCACGCCGCTCGCCGATGCGTTCGATTCGCTGACCCGCGCAACCGGTAACGCATTCTTCGATCGCGCCACCACCGATATCGCCGTGCGCTTGCGGCATGGCGAACGACTGGCTGCGTCGATGCAGGCGGCGCGCTGCTTTCCGGCCGAAGTCGTGCAGCCCGTCGCCGTCGCGGAAGAATCCGGCACGCTGGACACGATGCTGATCGACGTCGCTTCGCTATGCGATCGTCAGGTAGACGAAAAAATCGGCACGCTCGCCAGCCTCTGCGAGCCGCTCGTGATCATCGTGCTCGGGGTGCTGGTCGGAGGCCTCGTCACCGCGATGTATCTTCCCATCATTCAACTCGGTAACGTGGTGTAGCATCGCAGCCGAAATCCAATCATTTGCCATGCCAGCCACGCTCAGACCTGTGTCAGACCATTCCTTCAGCGCGCCGTTATACAACTTCGCGACCGCCATCGGCACGACCTTCGGCATGTTGCCGTTCGGCGCGCAGATCGCGTTCGCCGTCGCGTTCGGCCTTGTGGTCGGCAGCTTTCTGAACGTCGTCGTGCACCGGTTGCCGATCATGCTCGAGCGCGCATGGCGCACCGAAGTCGCCGACGCCACCGGCCAGCTCTTCGAAGACGACGGCCTGCCTGCGCGCTACAACCTGTGGCTGCCGCGCAGCGCATGCCCGCACTGCGGCCATGCGCTGCGCGCGTGGGAAAACCTCCCCGTCGTCAGCTATCTGCTGCTGCGCGGCCGGTGTTCGCACTGTAAAGCTCACGTGAGCCTGCGCTATCCGCTGATCGAAATCGCCAGCGCGGGCTGTGCGGCAGCGGCGCTGATCCTCTTCGGCCCGACCGGCACGGCAATCGCGGCATTCGGTTTGTGCGCGGCGCTGCTCGTGATGAGTGCAATCGACATCGACACGCACCTGCTGCCCGATTCGCTGACGCTGCCGCTGTTGTGGGCCGGTCTCATCGTCAACTTCGACGGCGTGTTCGCCAGCCTTCACGACGCCGTGCTCGGCGCAATTGCAGGCTATCTC
The DNA here is from genome assembly GCA_036502945.1 of Paraburkholderia sp. GTDB lineage: Bacteria > Pseudomonadota > Gammaproteobacteria > Burkholderiales > Burkholderiaceae > Paraburkholderia. The sequence goes on from DASXXR010000109.1 coordinate 5,827, forward strand.
GCGCTGTGGTGCGTACACTGGCTGTTCAAGCTCGTACGTGGCGTCGAAGGGATGGGCTACGGCGACTTCAAACTGCTCGCCGCGTTGGGCGCATGGCTCGGCTGGGCCGCGCTGCCGCAAATCGTCCTGATCGCCGCAGTCACGGGCGCGCTGGTCGGACTTATCGCCACATGGCGCGGCCGGATGCGCTTCGAAGAACCGCTGCCGTTCGGCCCATTCCTCGCAGCCGGCGGCGCGCTCACGCTGTTCCTCGGCACGCCGCTTTACCTGGCACTGGGAGGCTGACGCATGTTTGCTGTGGGACTGACGGGCGGCATCGGCAGCGGCAAATCGTTCGTCGCGGATCGATTCGCTGCACGCGGCGTGACGATCGTCGACACCGACGCAATCGCACATCGCATCACCGCGCCGCACGGCATCGCGATGCCGGCGATCGCAACCGAGTTCGGCGCAGCGTTCGTTACCCCGGACGGTTCGCTCGATCGCACCCGCATGCGCGCGCTGGTCTTTAGCGAAGAGAACGCTCGGCGGCGTCTCGAAGCGATCACGCACCCGCTGATCCGCGCGGAAACCGAGCGCGAAAGACAGCAGGCAGGCGGCCCGTATGTGATTGTCGTCGTGCCGCTTCTCGTTGAATCCGGTACATGGAAAACCCGAGTGGACCGCGTATTGACCGTGGATTGCAGCGTCGAAACGCAGATCGACCGCGTCATGCGCCGCAATGCATTCACACGCGAGCAGGTGCTTGCGATCATCGCCCATCAAGCTACCCGCGATGCCCGCCTCGCGGCCGCCGACGACGTCATCGTCAACGACAACCTGTCGGCCGAAGCACTCGACATCCATGTCGAACAGTTGCACCGCGCATACCTGTCGCACGCCGGCCATTGATGCAGACCAGCCGCCGGCGCAACGGCAACGGCCGTCGATCCGCGGAGAAAGCGGGCAGTGTGCTGAGATTTTGCAGTAACCAAAGCAAAAATTTTGCGAACTGGATGGAAACAGTGTTTGATTGCTAGGGTAGAGTCACAGCATTAGAATGTCCTGCAATCCCGTCACCGACCACGCCCGAGGCGAGCCCGCTTGATTCTTTACGAGTATCCGTTCAACGAGCGAATCAGGACGCTATTGCGCCTCGAAGATCTGTTCGAGCGTTTCACGTTCTTTTTGACTCAGGAAGACGCCAGGGAACACCACGTCGCGCTGACAACGCTGTTCGAAATCTCGGAAGTGGCCGGCCGTGCGGATCTGAAGTCGGATTTGATGAAGGAACTCGAGCGGCAGCGCCAAACCCTCGCACCGTTTCGCGGCAATCCGGGCATCGAGCAAAGCGCGCTCGAAGCCGTTCTCGGCGAAATCGAGCAAACGCTGGCCGGGCTCTCGCAAATGCAGGGCAAAACGGGCCAACATCTGGCGGACAATGAATGGCTTGCCAGCATTCGCAGCCGCACCATCATTCCGGGTGGCACCTGCAAGTTCGATCTTCCGTCGTACTACGCATGGCAGCAGACGCATCCGGA
>DASXXR010000110.1:0-4690 GCA_036502945.1 Paraburkholderia sp.
CCTTCCATCATGACCGTCTTGGTCGCGCGCAAACCGCACTGGCGGTTCTCGTAGTTGATGAGCGGGAGGATGCTCGCATAACCAGCACGCGCTTCGTCGCGGCGCCCGGCGCGGAACGCGTCGAACACCGGACGAATCAGATCGGGCAGCAGCGCGCTCGACATCGTACCGGTTGCGCCCGCATCGAGATCCGGCATCAGCGTGATCGCTTCCTCGCCGTCGAACGGCCCTTCGATCGTGTCACCGCCTGCTGCGATCAGCGCGCGCAGTTTCGCGGCCGCGCCTGCCACTTCGATCTTGAAGTAACGCACGAGCGGCAATTCCCGCGCGAGCCGCGCGAGAAACGGCACGCTGAGTCCGACGCCGCTCAACGGCGCGTCCTGCACCATCACCGGCACCTGGGCGGCCTCGGCCACCCGCGCGAAGTGTTCGAACATCGCGTTTTCGTCGACCCGCAGCGTCGCGCCGTGATACGGCGGCATCAGCATCACCATGCGCGCGCCCGCGGCGACGGCGCGCTTCGCGCGCTCGCTCGCGATGCGCGTGCTGAAATGGCTGCAGGTCGCCATCACCGGCACGCGCCCCGCCGTATGAGACAGGCACAGATCGACGAGCGTGTCGCGTTCCGCGTCGGTCAGCACGAACTGCTCCGAGTAGTTAGCAAGTATGCAGATACCGTCGACCTGCTGGTCGACCATGCAGTCGATCACGCGGCGCTGGCCGTCCAGGTCGACTTCGCCCGACGCCGTGAACGGCGTCGGCGCAACGGGAAACAAGCCGGAGAAGGCGGGCGAATTGACCACTATTTGAGACTCCTGTTTTCTGCTATGCGCAATGCGGGCACATTTGTGAATAGCCAAACTATATGCGCGAGAGATCGCGCCAGTGATTAGTGTTTTCCCTCATTCTCCAGGCATAAAAAGTCATTCTATTTGTCCGCGACAGCGAGTAAATTCCCATTATGTCGCGCGTAACAATGCTGTCATCACGCAGAATCGCGCGCCCGCACCGGATCCAAAAGTCTGGCTACCACTATCTTGGGAACCGCACGACAATCTCGCATATAGTCTTACTATATTGCCAAATTCGACTGGAACAACATGACTGATCAACCTCGCAAACTTCGCTCGGCCCAGTGGTTCGGGACGGCCGACAAGAACGGCTTCATGTACCGCAGCTGGATGAAGAACCAGGGCATCCCGGATCATGAGTTCAACGGTAAACCGATCATCGGCATCTGTAATACGTGGTCCGAACTCACGCCGTGCAATGCGCACTTTCGCAAGCTCGCTGAGCATGTGAAGCGCGGCGTCTTCGAAGCCGGCGGCTTTCCGGTCGAGTTTCCGGTGTTCTCGAACGGCGAGTCCAACCTGCGCCCCACGGCGATGTTCACGCGCAACCTCGCCAGCATGGACGTCGAAGAATCGATTCGCGGCAATCCGATCGATGCGGTCGTGCTGCTGGTCGGCTGCGACAAGACCACGCCCGCGCTGCTGATGGGCGCGGCAAGCTGCGATGTGCCGGCAATCGTCGTCACCGGCGGCCCGATGCTGAACGGCAAGCACCAGGGCCGCGACATCGGCTCCGGCACGGTCGTGTGGCAACTGAGCGAGCAGGTGAAGGCCGGCAAGATCTCGATGCACGAGTTCATGTCTGCCGAAGCGGGCATGTCCCGTTCGGCGGGCACCTGCAACACGATGGGCACCGCTTCGACCATGGCCTGCATGGCCGAAGCGCTCGGCGTCTCGCTGCCGCACAACGCGGCGATTCCCGCTGTCGATGCGCGCCGCTACGTGCTCGCGCATATGTCCGGCATGCGGATCGTCGAAATGGCGCTGGAAGATCTGCGTCTGTCGAAGCTGCTGACCCGCGAGGCGTTCGAAAACGCGATCCGCGCGAACGCGGCAATCGGCGGCTCGACTAACGCGGCGATTCACCTGAAGGCGATCGCGGGCCGCATCGGCGTCGACCTTGCGCTCGACGACTGGACGCGCATTGGCCGCGGCACGCCGACGCTCGTCGACCTGCAGCCGTCGGGCCGTTTCCTGATGGAAGAGTTCTATTACGCAGGCGGCCTGCCCGGCGTGCTGCGACGCCTCGGCGAAGCGGGCCTGCTGCCGCATCCCGATGCGCTGACGGCGAACGGCCACTCGCTGTGGGAAAACGTCAAGGACGCGCCGATTTACAACGACGAGGTGATCCGTCCGCTCGGCACGCCGCTCGTCGCGGACGGCGGCCTGTGCGTGCTGCGCGGCAACCTCGCGCCGAACGGCGCGGTGCTGAAACCCTCGGCGGCCACGCCTGCGCTGCTCAAGCACCGCGGCCGCGCAGTGGTCTTCGAGAACTTCAACGACTACAAAGCGCGCATCGCCGACCCGGACCTCGACGTCACCGCGGATTCCGTGCTGGTGATGAAGAACTGCGGGCCCAAGGGTTACCCGGGCATGGCCGAAGTCGGCAACATGGGCCTGCCGCCGAAGCTGCTCGCGCAAGGCGTGACCGATATGGTGCGCGTGTCCGACGCACGGATGAGCGGCACTGCATACGGTACGGTGGTATTGCACGTCGCGCCCGAAGCGCGCGCGGGCGGACCGCTGGCGGTGGTGCGCAACGGCGACTGGATCGAGCTCGACTGCGAAACCGGCCGGCTGCATGTCGAGATCGACGAAAAGGAAATGGTGGCGCGGCTCGCCGAGTGGAAAGAAACACAGAAGGTCAATCCGGCGGACGCGAGCGGCTATCGCAACCTGTACGTCGAACATGTGCTGCAGGCGGATGAAGGGTGCGACTTCGATTTCCTCGTCGGCTGCCGCGGCGCCGAGGTGCCGTCGCATTCGCACTGAGCACCGGAGCGTCGCCGCGTCGGGTCCGTGCCCGATGCGCCGGCGCGGTCGTTGCGCCGGCAACCAACTCCGTATGTGGCTGGGCGTTTAACCGAACGCTCAACCGAGGCCGCGGTTGCCGAGCCCCAGAATCGAATCGGCATCGGCCCGCGCGTTTTCCAGCTGTACGAGGCTCGCTTGCCGCGCAGCCAGCGCATCGCGATTCAGAATCGCGGTGAGAATCGCCTTATGGCGTGGCAACGACAGCGCATGCGTGTCCGGGTGGCGGCTCGTCAGCTTGATCGATTCGGATAGCGCAAGCGACATCATGTTGCCGATGTACGCGAGCATATCGTTGTGCGTCGCGGCCATGATCGCGCGGTGAAACTCGATGTCGGGCGCGAGCAGCGCGCCTGCGCTCTGCGCGCGCTCCATGCGGTCATAGGCGGAGCGGATCCGCGCGAGGTCTTCGTCGCTGGCGGCGCTGGCGGCAAGCGCGGCGGCAGCCGGCTCGATAATGCGGCGCACCGTCATCAGCGAGCGAAAAAACTCGCCTTCCGGAATATTGTTGAGCGTCCAGTACAGCACATCCGGATCGAGCATGTGCCACTCTTCGCGCGGGCGCACGATGCTGCCCACGCGCGGCTTTGAAATCACCAGACCTTTCGCCACCAGCACGCGTGTCGCTTCGCGCAAGACCGGGCGGCTTACTCCATACGACTCGCACAGGGTGGCTTCGGCCGGCAGCCGTTCACCCGGCGAGAGTCGGCCGCTGACGATCTCGATGCCGAGTTCCTGGACAATTCTCGCGTGCAGGCTCTTGCGTTTCTGGAGGTGCCGATAGTCCATTGCCGTCTTGGTTTGAGGCCGCGTGTGCGCGGCAGCGTGTCGTCTCCGGACCCGCGGCGGCTGCCCGCCGGGGCTGTGCAAGCATAGCATGGGGGCCGGGCTGCGCCGGCACGATAGCAGCGCCGCTGGATGCCGGCGGATTCGGTTCTTTGCGTTCCCCAATCTTGCAGGTTCATTTCTTGCTGATAGGCAGTGGCGGAAGACGAGCCGCATTTTCTTGTGAGGACAAGACAATGAAACTGCCATCCTTCGCCATCATGCTTGCGCTCCTAATGGCCGGGAGCAGCACCGCCGTGGCGGCCTCGCGCGACGAACAAACCAAAGCGTGCAAGGCCGACGCGATGCGCCTGTGCTCGGCCGAGATTCCGAACAAGGACAAGATCGAGGCCTGTATGAAGGAGCATATTGATCAGTTGTCGCCGCCGTGCAAGAAGATGTTCCAACCTTCCGCCGCCGACAGTCAGTGAATCCGCATCGGTATGGCTCAGACCGCGCATCGGCGCTAACGCCCTCTTTCGGCGAAACGCCGCGCCGTCGTCTACAGTCAGGATGACTGCCCGAGCCTTTTAAAGGAAACGTCCGGCCTATCGGACTGTCGCGCGCGGCGCTTGCGGGTCCGCCGGCGTCGGCACGTGTCGCCATCCGCATGGAGGAAAACCATGATGTCTCTGTCTATCCGCAAACTGGCCGTACTGTTCGCGTCGGCCGCGCTGACGATGATGAGCATGGCCTTGCCCGTCTCCGCTCAAAACACTTCGACAGACGGCTCGACAAGCGCTAACGCGACCCAACCGATCAGCCCTGGCGCCGTAGCTGCAAGTTCCACCAAAGAACAGCGCAAAGCAGCCCGGAAGGAAGCGCGCGCAAAGAAAAACGCCGAACTGAAGCAACTCGAAGACGCCGGTTATCAGCCCTCTTCGCACAACAATCCGCACTACCCGCAAGACTTGCAGAACGCGCAGAAAAAGGCCGGCATTGGTCAAGGCGCGAGCCAGTAGAAGGGAACCGGCAGGCGCGTG
>DASXXR010000111.1:0-6849 GCA_036502945.1 Paraburkholderia sp.
GAAGAGATGGGCCTGACCGTGCTGCTCGTCGAGCAGTATTACGACTTCGCCAAAGCCATCGCGGACCGCTACTGGGTGATGAGCCGCGGTGAAATCGTCGCGGGCGGCGCAGGCGCCGACATGGATAACGACGGCGTGCGCGCACTCATTGCCGTCTAGCGGCTGCATGCTATTCTCGCCGCATGTCGCTGCATGAACCTCGCGCCACCCTCGCCTCCGCTCACGATAGTGCGCACGCACAATGGCGCGCGCGGCTCGAACTCGGTTTCACTCAACACGACGCGCGCACGACACTCTCGCACCGGCTGCATGAAGGGCCGTTGCGCGTCCAACGCCCGCTGTACCCGGAAGGCGACGCGATCTGCCACGCGGTGATCGTGCACCCGCCCGGCGGCATCGCGGGCGGCGATCAACTCGATATCGACATCTCGCTCGCCGGCGAAACGCACGCAGTCCTGACCACGCCCGGCGCGACCAAGTGGTACAAGTCGAACGGGCGCAGCGCGCGGCAACACATCGGCATTCGCGTCGGTGCACACGCGAAGCTCGACTGGCTGCCGCAAAACAACATCGTGTTCGATCACGCCCATGCGTCGCTCGGTTTCACGTTGACGCTCGCTGACGGCGCCACCGCACTCGGCTGGGACGCGGCGCAACTGGGTAGGCAGGCAGCCGGCGAACGCTGGTCGGCAGGCAGCTTCGGCTCGGTGTCGCGCATCGTCGGGCCGACGGGCCAGCCGTTGTGGCTCGAACGCGCGCGCCTGCACGCGAACGATCCGCTGCGCGACGCGCCGCAAGGGCTCGCGGGCTTTCCGGCATTCGGTACGCTATGGGCCGTCGGCGCCGCCTGCGACGACGCGCTCGCCGAATCCCTCACCGCGCGGCTTCCATTCGACGATACGTTGCGCGCAGCCGCGTCGTGCGTGTGTCCCGGCGTGCTGCTGGTGCGGGCCATTGCGCGCTCGATGGAGCCGCTGCAACGCGCACTCACGCAATGCTGGATGCAATTGCGGCCGGTCGTGCATGGTGTCGATGCGGTGCCGCTGCGTCTGTGGTCGACGTGAATCCCCGCGCATAGAACGTACATTACGATTGCACCAGTATCGAGCGCGCTCATACCCTCTCACGCGCGCTGATGGTGCACCCCCGCCCCGTCACCGCTGCGGCGCCCGGCGCACCGGCATGGCATAGCGCTTGCTCGCTGTAGTGTCCGGACGCTGCTGCATGCCGGGGCAGACGACGAGCCCGCTAAAACCACCGCTCAACCCATACCAACACGATGACTCACACCTTCACTCGTCCTGCGCGCCGCGTCTGGCTCGCCGCGCTGCTGGTTGCTCCGCTTGTCACGTTCGCCGCACCGCAGGCGCACGCCGACGCGCTCGACAACATCACCAAAACAGGCGTGCTGAAGGTCGCGGTGCCGGAGGACTATCCGCCGTTCGGCGGGGTCGGGCCGGACCTGAAGCCGCAAGGCTACGACATCGACACCGCCGCGCTGCTTGCAAAAGCGCTGCACGTGAAGCTCGAACTGGTGCCGGTGAACAGCGCGAACCGCATTCCGTATCTGCAAACGAACAAGGTCGATCTCGTGATCTCGTCGCTCGGCAAGACCCCCGAACGCGAGAAGGTGCTGGATTTTTCAACCGCTTATGCACCGTACTACCAGGGCGTGTTCGGCCCGGCCGATATCAAGGTGACCGGCCCCGCCGATCTCACCGGCAAGACTATCGGCGCGACGCGCGGCGCACTCGAAGAAATCGCGCTCACGCAGATGGCGCCCAACGCAACGATCAAACGTTTCGAGGACAACAACGCGACGATCTCCGCGTTCCTGTCAGGCCAGGTGCAGTTGATCGCGGCCGGCAACATCGTCGCGGCGGCGATCCTCGCGAGGAACCCGCCGCGCCGCCCGGAGCCGAAGTTCATCATCAAGAATTCGCCATGCTTTATCGGGTTGAACAAAAACGAGCCGCGGCTGCTCGGCAAGGTCGATGCAGCGCTCGCACAGGCGAAGCAGGACGGCACGCTCAATGCGATGTCGAAGAAGTGGTTCGGCGCGGCGTTGCCCGCCGATCTGTAAATGCGCGGCCGATGCCATTCGATGCCGCCGCGCTGCACCACTGCGCACACCGCACGCAGCGAATAAAGCGCAGCGTACGAAAAGCGGCACGTTAAAATGGCCCTAGCCGGTCTGCCTCCCCTACAGAAGCACTACAACAAGCCCAATGAAGCTGACACCCCGTGAGCGAGACAAGCTCCTGATCTTCACCGCGGCACTGGTCGCGGAGCGCCGCCGGGCGCGCGGCCTGAAGCTGAACTACCCGGAAGCCGTGGCGTTCATCAGCGCGGCGTTGATGGAAGCCGCGCGCGACGGCCGCACGGTCGCCGAAGTGATGCACTACGGCACCACGCTGCTCACGCGTGACGACGTGATGGAAGGCGTGCCCGAGATGATTCCCGACATCCAGGTCGAAGCCACCTTTCCCGACGGCACAAAGCTCGTGACCGTTCACCATCCGATTCCCTGAAGGAGCGCGCGATGATCCCCGGCGAACTCATTACCGACGACGGCGAACACGAACTGAACGTTGGCCGCACAACGATCACGCTCACCGTGTCGAACACCGGCGACCGGCCGGTTCAGGTCGGCTCGCACTACCACTTTTACGAGGTCAATCCGGCGCTGGCGTTCGACCGCGCAGCGGCGCGCGGCTTTCGTTTGAATATCGCGGCCAGCACCGCCGTGCGCTTCGAGCCTGGCCAGGAACGCACCGTCGAACTGGTCGAACTGGCGGGCGAGCGCGTCGTATACGGCTTTAACGGCAAGGTCATGGGCGAGCTCGAAGTCAGCGTTCCTGTGCCCGTGACGGGCTGACCCGTCACCCTGCCCCAACGGATCCCACACCATGACCTTACGCATTGGCCGCCGTGCCTACGCCGAGATGTACGGCCCCACCACCGGCGACCGTTTCCGTCTCGCCGATACCGAGCTCATCATTGAAGTGGAACGCGACCTCACGGTCTACGGCGAGGAAGTCAAGTTCGGCGGCGGCAAGGTGATCCGCGACGGCATGGGCCAGTCGCAGCGCGTCGCGGCCGACGTCGTCGATACGGTCATCACGAACGCGGTGATTCTCGATCACTGGGGCATCGTCAAAGCCGACATCGGCATCAAGGGCGGGCGCATCGCCGCCATCGGCAAGGCGGGCAACCCGGACATCCAGCCTGGCGTGACGATTCCGATCGGCGCCGCCACCGAAGTGATCGCCGGCGAAGGGATGATCGTGACGGCGGGCGGCATCGATACGCACATTCACTTCATCAGCCCGCAGCAGATCGACGAAGCGCTCGCGAGCGGCGTGACGACGATGCTGGGCGGCGGCACGGGCCCCGCGACCGGCACCAACGCCACCACCTGCACGCCGGGGCCCTGGCACCTCGAACGCATGCTGCAGGCCGCCGACGGCTACCCGATGAATCTCGGCTTTCTCGGCAAGGGCAACGTGAGCCTGCCCGCGCCGGCGCTCGAGCAGATCGCGGCGGGCGCGATCGGCCTGAAGCTGCACGAAGACTGGGGCACGACGCCGGCTGCGATCGACAACGCGTTGAGCGTCGCCGACGAAACCGACACGCAGGTTGCGATTCACACCGATACGCTGAACGAATCAGGCTTCGTCGAAGCGACGGTCGCAGCGTTCAAGGGCCGCACGATCCACACGTACCACACCGAAGGCGCGGGCGGCGGCCATGCACCGGACATCATCAAGGTATGCGGCGAGCCGAACGTGCTGCCGTCGTCGACCAATCCAACGCGGCCGTACACCGTCAACACGCTCGACGAACATCTCGACATGCTGATGGTGTGCCATCACCTCGACCCGTCGATTGCGGAAGACATCGCGTTCGCCGAATCGCGGATTCGCCGCGAGACGATCGCCGCGGAAGATATCCTGCACGACCTCGGCGCGCTTTCGATGCTGTCGTCGGATTCGCAGGCGATGGGGCGGGTCGGCGAGGTCATCATCCGCACGTGGCAGACCGCGCACAAGATGAAGGTTCAGCGCGGCGCGCTGCCCGAAGACACGGCGCGCAACGACAACTTCCGTGCGAAACGCTACGTCGCGAAGTACACGATCAACCCGGCGATCACGCACGGCATCTCGCACGAGGTCGGTGCGATCGAGCCGGGCTTGTGGGCCGACATCGTGCTGTGGGAGCCGGCGTTCTTCGGCATCAAACCCGCGATGATCCTGAAAGGCGGCATGATTGCGCTCGCGCAGATGGGCGACCCGAATGCATCGATTCCAACGCCGCAGCCGGTGCACTACCGCGAGATGTTCGCTACGCGCGGCGGCGCGTTGGGGCGCACGTCGTTGACGTTCGTGTCGCAAATGGCGGCCGCCGCGGGTGTCGCGGAACGTTACGGGTTATCGAAGCGCGTGGTCGGGGTGAAGAACTGCCGCACCATCACGAAGGCCGATATGATTCACAACGCGTGGCGTCCCACCATCACCGTCGACCCGGAAACGTATCAGGTCATCGCCAACGGCGAGTTGTTGACCTGCGAACCGGCGAAGGTGCTGCCGATGGCGCAACGCTATTTCCTGTTCTGACATGAGAACCATCGACAAACGCATCGATCCGCACGTGAAGCTCGCCCGTGTTCTGGTTGCGCGCGCACCGAGCCTGACGCTCGCGTTCGATGCGCGCTGCAAGAGCCGGCTCGCCGCGACCCTCGACAACGGCGAGGAAGTGGCGTTGCTGCTGCCGCGCGGCACAGTGCTGCGCGACGGCGATGTGCTGGTCGCGCAGGACGGCGGCCTGGTGCGCGTTATCGCTGCGCCGGAGTCCGTGCTGGTTGTGCGCGCACCGGATGTGCTAACGCTGACGCGCGCCGCTTACCATCTCGGCAACCGGCATACGCCAGTCGAAGTCGGCGCCGATTATCTGAAGCTCGAATACGATCCGGTGCTTGCGGACATGCTGAAACGGCTCGGCGCATCGGTCGAACAGGTTTCGCTGCCGTTCCAGCCGGAAACGGGCGCGTATGGCGGCGGCCACCGGCACGGCCACGACGAGACGTTTGCCGAAGACTATGCGCTTGCGCAGCAGGTGTTCGATGAGCATCACGGTCATGCGCATTCGCATGATCACGGCCACGAGCACTCGGAGAAACACGCGCACAGTCACGATCACCATGACGGCGATGCGTCGTGCGGGCATGATCATCACCATCATGCGCATCGCTGAACTCACTGCGTTGCTGCATCTCGCGTCACCGGCTTTGCCGATCGGCGCATTCAGCTATTCGCAAGGGCTCGAAGCCGCGCTCGAAGCGCAACTGATCACCGACGCCGACAGCACGCGCAACTGGATCGCTAGCGGTTTGACCAATGTGCTCGCGCTCGGCGAGCTACCGTTTCTCGCGCATCAGATCGAACGCTGGCGGCTGCATGACGCCGACATGCTCGCGCAGGCCAACGGTGAATTTCTCGCGAGCCGCGAATCAGCGGAACTGCGCCGCGAAACGGAGCAAATGGGCTGGTCGCTGCGACAGTTGTGTGCGTCGCTCGAATGGGGCGACACGACACGGCGCGCCACGCTCGCCGCGATGACGCCGGTCGCGCAGCCTACCGCTTTCGCGTTCGCCGCGTTCGCGCACGACGTGCCGGCAGACGCCGCGCTGGCCGCCTATGCGTTCAGTTGGGTCGAGAATCAGGCGTCCGCCGCGCTAAAGGCGGTGCCGCTCGGCCAGCTTGCCGGACAGCGGATCATCGTCGCGTTGCGCGCAGCGATCGACGACGCGGTGACACGCGCGCTTGCCACTTCGCCCGACGACATCAATACGTTCGCGCCACAACTCGGCATCTTGTCGGCGCGCCACGAGTCGCAGTATTCGCGGCTCTTTCGCTCATAGGCTTTTCCATCATGAATGCATCCGCTCATCGAACCAAGAAATTGCCGCCGCTGCGCGTGGGCGTAGGCGGCCCGGTCGGCTCGGGCAAGACCACGCTGCTCGAGATGCTCTGCAAGGCGATGCGCGACCGTTACGACCTTGTCGCGATCACGAACGACATCTATACAAAGGAAGACCAGCGGCTGTTGACTGTGGCGGGCGCGTTGCCGGCCGAGCGGATCATGGGCGTCGAGACGGGCGGCTGTCCGCATACGGCGATCCGCGAAGACGCGTCGATCAACCTCGAAGCCGTCGACCGGATGCTGACGCGCTTTCCCGATGCCGACATCGTGTTTATCGAATCGGGCGGCGACAATCTAGCGGCGACCTTCAGCCCGGAACTGTCGGATCTGACGATCTATGTGATCGACGTGGCCGGCGGTGAAAAAATTCCGCGCAAGGGTGGCCCGGGCATCACAAAGTCGGATCTGCTCGTGATCAACAAGACGGACCTTGCACCGATGGTCGGCGCGAATCTCGATGTGATGGCGTCGGACGCGAAGAAGATGCGCGGCGAGCGGCCGTTCGTGATGAGCAACCTGAAGACGCTCGATGGGCTCGATCAGGTGGTGGTGTTTATCGAGAAGAAGGGGTTGCTGACGGTTTAGCGCGTCTACCGCTGCCTATCAGCGCGGATGGCATTCGAGAATGCGGTAGCCGCGAAGCGGGTAGCGTTGATCGAAATCCGGATGCCCCAAGAAGCCAGTACGCCGGGCGCGACGCTGGAGCAGATCAGGGAACAAGGACGCAGTTGCGCGGCGAGTGACTTCATTGAGCCGCCCCAGAATGCGACAAACCCGGCATTGCAGCACCGCCGGGTTTGTTCTATTCCCTGTCAATTAAACGGGCGTGATGACGAGCCTCCCCTTTTGTACCTCAACGCGGATTCG
>DASXXR010000112.1:0-7970 GCA_036502945.1 Paraburkholderia sp.
CCCGGTTATCTGACCGCGGCATCGGCGCGATTGGGCGGTACTGACACCTTGGGGATTTTTTGCGCCGGGAGACCGGAAAAGTCTCAATATTTCTCAGCCGGATCGAGGACGCTAACGGTAGTTCACCGAGGGTTCGAAATCACTTACAGAGCGCAGCAGCGACAAACCGCGGTAACAATTACAACGACTAGCTGCCGATCGGATCAGATCGGAGGGCCCTGCGCGTCGACTTCCGCGCGCGTCGGGATCGATGGCTGCGCACCGGCTCGGGTCACCGAGATCGCCGCGGCACGCTGCGCAAACCGGATCGCGTCGGCGACGGGCGCCCCTTGTGCGAGTTGCGCCGCAAAGCCACCGATGAAGGTGTCGCCCGCAGCCGTCGTATCGACGGCATTGACCGGCGGCACGGCGAAGTGGACGGCTTCGGCGTCCGCGTCGCCGAGCGCAGCCAGCACGCCCTGCGCGCCGAGCGTCACGATGACATTGCGCGCGCCCGCGCGGCGCAGCGCGGCAGCGGCGGCCGCCGCATCGTCGGGCGTACGCACCGGCAAGCCAGTCAGCGTGGCCGCCTCGAGTTCATTTGGAATCAGATAATCGACGAGCGGCAGCCAGTGCGCCGGCAGCGCTCCGGTGGCGGGCGCGGGGTTCAGCACGACGGTCTTGCCGAGCCGGCGAGCCGCGGCGAGCGCCGCATGCACCGCGTCAGGCGGCGTCTCGAGCTGGCAGACGACCACTTCCGCTGCGGCGAGCACGGCTTCGTGGCGCGCGACGCTCGCCGGCGTCACTTCGCCGTTGCTGCCCGCGACGATCACGATCGCGTTCTGGCTGCTGTCGTCGACGATGATCAGCGCGACGCCGGTCGGCGCGGACGCGCTTGCTTCAAGCGCAGCGCAATCGATGTGTTCCGCTTCGAGCCCCGCGCGCAACTGCGCGCCGTTCGCGTCGGCGCCGACGCAGCCGAGCATCGCCACCTGCGCGCCGAGCCGCGCGGCCGCGACGGCCTGATTGCCGCCCTTACCGCCTGGCACCTGTGCGAACGTGTGGCCCGCGAGCGTTTCGCCGGGCTGCGGCAAACGCGGCGCGCGCGCGACGAGGTCCATGTTCAGGCTGCCGACGACGGCCACCCGGCCGCGTGCGTCATTCATTGTCACTGCTTGTCTCCTGGTTCTTTATTGCGGCGCGGGCCTGCTATTGGGCTGGCGCGCCGGTTTCCATCGCGTCCGGCCGTCTCTCTGGACGGTCCCCGCTGTGTTCCTGCCATGCCTCTTAAGCCGCGACGTCCTTGCTGCGGCGCGCCCCCGCCCACGCGGCGGTCGACTCGCGCAGCACGAGCCGCGGCGCGATGACGCGGCGGCGTCCGGGCGCGCTCGACGACGTGCCCGTCACCCGTTCGATCAGCGTTTGCGCCGCCATGTCGCCGAGCGCGCGCACCGATTGCCCGACTGTCGACAGCGCCGGATAAGTAAACCGGCCCAGCTCGATATCGTCGAAGCCGATGATCGAGCAATCGCGCGGCACGCTGATGCCGCGCTCGGCCGCGGCGCGCAGCGCGCCGATGCCCATCATGTCGTTGCACGCGAAGATCGCCGACGGCTCGATCGAGTCGAACAGCTTGCTGGCCGCCCAATGGCCGCCGAGCCCTGAAAAATCGCTCTCCACAATCGCATTCGGCACGATTTCGATACCCCGCTCGGCCATCGCGCGAATGAAACCGTGCACGCGCATCGCGCTGACCGCGGTCTCGATCGGCCCGGTAATACAGCCGATCTTCACGTGCCCCAGTTGCAGCAAGTGGCGGGTGGCCAGATACGCGCCCTTTTCATGGTCGATCTGCACGAGGTCGGCGTTCACGCCTTCAATATTGCGATCGACGATCACGAGCGGCACGGGCGAATCGGCGAGCGACTTCGCGAGCACCGCATCGTCGCCCGCCGACGCGACGATCAAGCCGTCGATCCGCTTTTCCTGCAGCACGCGCAAATAGCTGCGTTGCTTCGCGGGGTCGTCGTCGGAGTTGCAGAAGAACACACAGTAACCATTGCGCGCGCAACCGTCCTCGATGCCGCGCGCGAGTTCCGCGAAATACGGATTCGTGCTGTTCGGCACCACGAGGCCGATCGTCGCTGTCGAGCGGGCCTTCAGCGACCGCGCTACCGCCGACGGCACGTAGTTCAGCTGGCGGATCGCGTGCTCGACCTTCGAGCGCACATCCGCCGAGACCGGCCGCGAATTGTTGACGACATGCGACACCGTCGTGAACGACACGCCAGCCGCAGCCGCTACATCCTTGATCGTCGCCATAACCTGTTGCTCCCCTGCCTGTTTTTACTGCTAGCCGATGCGCGCCGTTGCGCACCCGCGGTTTCGCTCGCGCTTATAGCGGCCCGCTCTTCGCGTCCCTCTCGCGCCGCAGCGGAGAATGCCCACCATTCGATCCAGCTTCCATCTTCGTTTTCAACTGCGCCTGCTGCGGCCGCGATAAGTGTCGAGGACGACCGCCACCACGATTACTGCGCCCGTAATGATGCGCTTGGTTGGCTCGTTTGCGCCGATTTGCGCGAGACCCGCCGCCAATACAGAGATGATCAACACACCAAAAAAAGTGCTGATGACCGAGCCGCGCCCACCCATCAGGCTCGTGCCGCCTATCACGACCGCTGCGATCACCTGCAGCTCGACGCCGCCGCCCGCGTTCGGATCGGCGGCTTCGAGGCGCGAGATCTGGAACAGCGCGGCAAGCCCCGACAGCGCGCCCATCAACGCGAACACGATCACCTTGTACGGCCGCGGATTGACGCCCGCGAGGCGCACGGCTTCTTCATTCGTGCCGATACCGACCAGATAGCGGCCGAACACCGTGCGCGTCAGCACCCACTGCGCGACGATCATCACCGCGACTGCGATCAGGAACGCCGGCGAAATGCCGACGGCGATCGGGTTCGACAGGAAGTCGAACGCATCGCCGATATACGCGGTGCGCGAGTTCGTCATCTGGTAGGCGAGCCCGCGCGCGGCTTCCAGCACGCCGAGCGACACGATGAACGACGGAATCCGCCAGCCCACCGTTACCGCGCCGGTAATCGTGCCGGTCAGCGCGGCCGCGGCAAGGCCTAGCGCCGCCGCGGGCAACGGCCCGACGTGCCATTTCAGCGCCGCCACGCTGACCACCGATGCACCGAGCGCCAGCACCGAGCCGACCGACAAATCGATTCCCGCGATGATCAGCACGAACGTCATGCCGACCGACATCACGACAAGGTCGGGAATCTGGTTCGCGATCGTGCTGAACGTGTCGTACGTCAGAAAATGCGAACTCAACATCGAGAACAACGCAATCATCGCGATCAGCGCGCCTGCCAGACCGAGGTAATTCGAGAACCCGAGCCGCGTGCCCGCGGGCTTGCCGCTCGCGAGCGGCGCCGAAGGGTCGCTTGCGGGTGTGCCTGCTGCACCGTTCGCCGCTTCGTTCGGCTGCGGTCGCTCAGTCATGGCCGGCCTTCCGCTTGGTGTGTTTCGGGCGCGGCGTGGGTCTGCAGCAATGCATCACGGCTCCGGTAGCCCGCGAAGGCCGCCGCGAGCAACGCGTCCTGCGACCAGTCGTCGCGCTCGAAGATGTCGTTCATGCGGCCCGCCGACATCACCCCGATCCGGTCGCAGATCAGCATCAATTCGCGCAGGTCGCTCGACACGACGATGAGCGCGCGACCCTCGCGCGCCAGCGCGCCCATTAACCGGTAGATGTCGAACTTCGCGCCGACGTCGATGCCGCGCGTCGGTTCGTCGAACAGCAGAATCTTGCAGTCGCGCGCGAGCCAACGGCCTATCACGACCTTCTGCTGGTTGCCGCCTGATAGTTCGCTGACCGGCTGCGCCGGACCCGACGTGCGAATGCGCATCGCGTCGATCTGCTTCTGCGCGAGCGCGTTCTCGCGCTTCGCATCAATGACCCCATGCCGCGCGACCCGGCCGATATTGCCGAGCGATACGTTCGCCGCGATCGGTTGCGGCAGCAACAGTCCTTCACCCTTGCGATCTTCCGTGATCAGCGCGAGACCGTGCCGCACCGCATCCGAAGGCGAGTCGATCCGCACCGGTTCGGGCACCGCACCCGGCGTGGCCGCAAGCGCCACCGTTCCGCGATCCTTCCTGTCCGCACCGAAGATGAGCCGCATCAGTTCGGTGCGGCCAGCGCCGATCAGCCCGCTAATGCCGAAGATCTCGCCCGCGCGCACCTCGAACGACACATCGCGCACGACATCGGCGCGGCCGATGCCGTCTATTTTCAGCAGCGGCGCACCGATCGTGCGTGCGCCCAGATCGATCCGTTCGCCGAGTTCGCGGCCCACCATCAGCGTGACGATCTGGTCGCTCGTCAGGTTCGCCATCGCGTCGATCCGCACCAGCCTGCCGTCGCGCAGCACCGCGACACGCCCGGCGACGCGCGCCAGTTCCTCGAGCCGGTGCGAGATATAGACCAGCGCGACGCCGCGCGACTTCAGCCCGTCGATCTGCTCGAACAGCAAGTCGACTTCGCGTGCGGTCAGCATGGCGGTCGGCTCGTCGAGAATCAGCACACGGCAATCGTCGATCAGATTGCGCGCGATCTCCACCATCTGCTGATGCCCGATGCCCAGTTCGCCGACGAGGGTGTCGGGGTCGATCGCGTCGAGCCCGACCTGCGACATCGCGTGACGCGCGTCTTCACGCAGACGGCGGCGGTCGATCCAGCCGATCCGCAGACCGGTTTGCGGCAGCCGGTTGAGGAACAGGTTCTCTGCGACCGAAAGCGTTGGCAGCAGATTCAGCTCCTGCATCACCATCCGGATGCCAAGCGCCTCGGCCTCTTTGCGGCTCGCCGGCGCGTAAGGCGCGCCCGCCAGCTGCATCGAACCAGTGGTCGGCGTAACAAGCCCGCCGATAATTTTCGACAGCGTGCTCTTGCCGGCTCCGTTTTCGCCGGTCAGCGCCAGTACTTCGCCCGCCCGCAGCGTAAGCGCGATGTCGGCCAGCACCGGTTCGGCGTAGGTCTTGCCGATTCCGGTCACGGACAAAACGGCAGGCAGGGCGTCGTGTGCGTCGTCGTCGGTCGAATCCATCGTGATCCAGGTTCCGGGCCGCCGCGCCGGGCTTCGTCCAGTCGACAACCTGCAACGGACGAAGCGGCGCCGGGCAGCCATGCGTGTCATGCCGGCATGCTGCGCGGTTTCGTGTGCCTGTCGAACGGAGATTCGAAGGACCCTTCGAACCTGCCGCTCGATGCACACGGTACGCGAAATCATGCTGGGCGCATCTGCTGCGCCGCGCTGGCCGTCATGACGCTTAACTCCGATAACGGCTGCGCGGCGGATTTCTTGAGCGTTTATTGAATACCCGAACAATGTCTCGGAACCGGCGAAAACCGCTTGGGTCCGGTCCGCCTCGGCCCGTCCGCCTCGATCGCTGCGGCTACTTCGTCACAAGGTCGACCGGTGTCTCGACGACACCCGACAACTGCGACTGCTTCTTGTGCTCGCTCAATGCCTTCAACGCGGTATCGATGCCGAACACCGCCTGTTTCGCCGCGTACTGGTCGGCCGTCGCGAGCACGCGACCGTCCTTCAGCATCGGTTTGATCGCGTTGATGTTGTCGTAGCCGACCACGTAGATCTTGCCTTGCTTGCCGGCCGCGCGCACCGCCGACACCGCGCCGATCGCCATGTTGTCGTTGCCGGCCAGCAGCGCTTTCAGGTTCGGATACTCGTTGAGCATCGCAGAAGCAACCGCATTACCCTTGTCGATTTCCCAGTCGCCGGACTGCACGGAGACCACCTTCGCGCCGACCTTCTGCATCGCGTCCTTGAAACCCGCGGTGCGCTGTTGCGCGTTGGTGGTGGTGGACACGCCTTCGATGATGCCCACTTCGTCGCCCGACTTCAGTTTCGCCGCGAGATAGTCGCCGACCTTCTCGGCACCTTTGCGGTTGTCGGGGCCGACGAACGGCACGTTTAGATCTTTCGACTTCAACACCTCCGGGTCGAGCCGGTTGTCGATGTTGACGACGATGATGCCGGCGTCGACCGCTTTCTTGACGACCGGCACCAGCGCCTTCGAATCGGCCGGCGCCAGCACGATCGCATCGACCTTCGACACGATCATCTGCTCGACGATGCGGATCTGGTTAGCCGTGTCGGTTTCATCCTTGATGCCGTTCGTGATCAGATCGAACGTGCCCGCGTTGTGCTTTTGATAGTCTTTCGCGCCGGTTTCCATGGTGAGGAAGAACTCGTTGGCGAGCGACTTCATGACCAGCGCGACTTTGGGTTTCTTGGGAGTCTCGGCGTGCGCCGGCGACAGAGGCAGGGTGATGGCGGCAACGGCGGCGGTCAATGCGACAGCGGCGGCAAGAAAGCGGCGGCGAATGCGTTGGTTCATCCGTTTATCTCCTGTTGTTGGCAGGCTTCGCGAGAAGCCTTATTTATCATTGAGCGCAAACGTTTGCGGGGCCTATTCTCAACGGTGCCGCTTCACCATGTCAACGATTGATAGTGCTGCGCTGCACACTGGATCCGGTTCGAACCCGCGATGAATCGCACTATAGCCAGCCGGCACGCTTGAAGCGCCACCACAGAAAAACATCCACCGCCGCCATCGCGCCGATACAGACAGGATAGCCGTACACATAGTGCAGTTCGGGAATCTTTTCGAAGTTCATCCCATAGATGCCGGCGATCATCGTCGGCACCGCAAACAGCGCCGCGAACGAGCCGAGCCGCTTGGTCACCTCGTTCTCCGACAGCGTGATCATCCCGAGATTCACCTGAATCGCCGTCACGATCATTTCGCGGCGTCCGTCGATGGTGCGGACGATGCGGTCGAGATGGTCGTAGACGTCGCGAAAGTAGGCCTGCATGCCGGCGCAGATCTGCGGAATGCGCCCGCCGGTCAACTTGCTGATGCCTTCGAGCAGTGGCGCGATGTGATGCTCGAGCATCACGAGGCGGCGCTTGAGCGAATAGAGGTCTTCGATGATCGCGCGCGACGCGGCAGGGGTGTGCTTGTCGAAGATGCGGTCTTCGATCCCCTCGATCTCGGTGCCGAGCGCCTCGAGAATCGGAAAGTAGCGGTCGACGATGTTGTCCGCGAGCGCGTACAGCACGAACGCGGCGCCCTGCCTCAGCAACTGCGGTTCGCGCTCGCAACGCGCGCGGACTTCCTGGAAGCCGTGCTGCGTGCGGTTGCGCACCGAAAGCACGTAGTTGCTGCCGACGAACACATCTACTTCGCCGATCATCAGTTCGCCGTCTTCATCCATCTCGACCGTGTGCAGCACCGCGAACAGCGATTCGCCGTACTCCTCGATCTTGGGCCGCTGGTGACCGTTGCGAACGTCTTCGACAGCGAGTTCGTGCAGCCCGAACTCGTGTTTCATCACGTCCAGTTCGCCCGGGCCCGGGTCTTTCAGCGCCACCCAAACAAAGCACTCAGGCTTCGCGACATAGACACTGATGTCGTCGATCTCGATGTCGGCGAGCTTCCGGCCGTCCTGATACGCGGCGCAATTGATCAGCATGATTGGATCCCTTGAAAACGAATGCGGGAGCCGCGGCGGCCCATGACAAGCTGGACACTGCCGGCACTGCCCTGCAAATAAACGGTACGCGCGATGTTAGGGCGCTTCGGGGCCATCTGTCGAATGGCTGAACGGTCGGGGCCGCGAGTGGCCTTCATTGCGCCACGCGCCGCAGCATGATCCGGTGGTCGTCGTTGAATCCGACGCTCGCGCGGTTCGTATAGCGGGGGTCGGCAGTGACGAAGAACGGCAACTCGATCACCGGATCGAACTGCGTCGACACGGCGAGCCGGTGCAGGCCCGGGCTCAGGTAGAACACGACGTATTCGCCGTTCATCAGATCGGTGACGCGTTCGCCGTCGACATAAACCAGCGCGTCACGAAAGCGCACGACGACATTGTCGGAGCGCTCGCGCCGCAC
>DASXXR010000113.1:0-3922 GCA_036502945.1 Paraburkholderia sp.
CAGCCCTCTTCGCACAACAATCCGCACTACCCGCAAGACTTGCAGAACGCGCAGAAAAAGGCCGGCATTGGTCAAGGCGCGAGCCAGTAGAAGGGAACCGGCAGGCGCGTGAACGCCTAAGGCTTGCCAGATGAAACAAGCGGAAACACAAGCACCCGCCTGGCCGTGGCCGGGCTTCGTGCTGCGTGGACGGCGTGGGCCGCGTGGGCCGCCGCCGGCATCCATCGAGCATTCGCCGCTGTTCCGTGCAGTCCGTCGCGCACGCCGCCCACCCACATTTCAACCCGTAAGGGTCGCGTACGCTGCGCTCCGTGTACACGCGAGGCAGGCGTCCATGTGATACTTCTTCCGGCGCTTGCCAGGCCAATTCTTTCCACTGCATTGCGACATGCAGTCGGATCGAACGACAATCCATCACGCACCGTTCATTCCAGTCAAAAATGCCGACTCAACTACAACAAACCGACGGGACGACAGAAAAACCGGCTACCGTCGCCACCGTCGACCGGGCCAATTTTCGGCGCATCATCCGGCGCAATATCGCGCTTCCGCTTGCGGTGGGGCTAGCGACGGTTGCCGTATTCGTCGCGTTGATCGCGTACCTCGTCTCGACGATGAACTGGGTTGAACATTCGGAGCGCGTGATCGGCGATGCGAATGAAATGCTGCGGCTCGCGGTGGACCGCGAATCTGCGGTGCGCGGCTTCCTGATCACCGGCGACGAAACCTTCCTCGCGCCGTACCAGGTCGGTCAGCCGCGGTTTCAAACTCAACTCGCCGAGCTGATGACCCTCGTATCCGACAATCCGTCGCAAGTCGAGCAGTTGAGGCGTATCGAGGCCGTTCAGGCCAGATGGGACAGCTTCGCTCAGCAGATGATCGACGCGCGGCGCAAGCATCAGGACATCACTGCGCCGATTGCCAGCGGGCGCGGCAAGGTCGAATTCGACGAAACGCGCCGCCTCTTTTCCGGGTTCCTCGACGTCGAGCAAGCCCTCAGGCAGCAGCGTTCCAGTGCCGCCCGAAGCCTGACGAACACGGTCGTCGGTGTATTTCTCGTGTTCAGCCTGTGCATCAGCGGCTTGCTCGCCTATCGCGGCCGCCGCGATCTGCTGAATCTTTCCGAAAACTACGATGCCGTTCTGGAACAGCAGCTGGAGCACACAGAGATGCTGCAGCAGCAAGTGTGGCTGCGCTCCGGGCAGCGCCTGCTCGCGGAGAAGGTCGTCGGGCAGTCCACGCCGCCGCTTGTCGGGCGCGCCATGCTCGAGTTTCTCGGGCAGTACATGGACGTCGTGGTCGCCGCCCTCTATGTGCGCGACAAGGTGAACGGCGACCTGCGGCGCATCGCAACGTACGGCTTCAGCGCCGCGAGCGAACAGGGCGCGCAGAGCTTCCGCGACGCCGAGAGTCTCGTCGGTCAGGCCGCCGCCTCGCACCGGACCATCGTGCTGGAAGAGGTGCCTGACAACTACGTGAAGGTCGTATCCGGCACCGGCATGAGCGCGCCGAGAAGCCTGATCGTGCAGCCGGTGCTGAACGACGGCGTCGTGAACGGCGTCGTCGAACTAGGCTTCATGCGCCCCGCCGCCGCGCGCGACCAGGAATTCCTGCAACTGGTCGCAAACAGCATGGGCGACTTCATCGAGGCCGCGCTGTATCGCGAGCGCCTGCAGGACGCGCTGGCCGAAACCCAGCAGTTGAACGAAGAACTGCAGGTGCAGCAGGAAGAGCTGCGCGTATCGAATGAAGGGCTCGAGGAGCGCGGCCGCGCGCTGCTCGATTCGCAAACGAGGCTTGAAGCGCAGCAGGCCGAACTCGAGCAGACCAACGTGCAGCTCGAAGAATATGCGCAACGGCTCGAACGCCAGAAGGCGGATCTGCTCACGGCGCAAGACGAACTCGCCGCGAATGCAGCACGGCTCGAACAGTCGAGCCGTTACAAGTCGGAATTCCTCGCGAACATGTCGCATGAACTGCGCACGCCGCTTAATAGCTCATTGATTCTCGCGCGATTGCTGCAGGAAAACCGCAACGGCAACCTGAGCGAAGAACAGGTGCGATACGCCGAAACGATCCATGCGTCCAATAGCGACTTGCTGGTGCTGATCAACGACATTCTCGATCTATCGAAGGTCGAAGCCGGCCAGATCACGATCGAGGCGGCCGCCGTTTCGATCGATTCGACGCTTCGCTCGCTGCGCGAAATGTTCGAGCCGATGGCCGTCGCGAAGCATCTGCAGTTTTCGGCCGAATGCGCGCCCGGCGTGCCGGACACGATCATCACAGACGGCCAGCGGGTCACGCAGATTCTGCGCAATCTGTTGTCGAACGCGCTGAAGTTCACCGGGCACGGCGAGGTCGCGCTGAGTGTCGCCACCACGGAAGCGGGTGTGTTGCGCATCGACGTGCGCGATTCGGGCATCGGTATCGCAGCGGATAAGCTGGAACTGATTTTCGAGGCATTCCAGCAGGCGGATGGATCGACCAGCCGGCACTACGGCGGCAGCGGTCTCGGCCTGTCGATTTCGCGTGAATTTGCGCGCCTGCTGGGCGGCCGGATTAGCGTCGTCAGCGAACCGGGCAAAGGCAGCGTGTTTACGCTGTGGTTGCCGACCGAGTATTCAGCAACCCGAGCAGCCGCGGCCGATACGTTCGATACGCGCGCGCGCATGGCGGCGCAATCCACCGCGACCACCGGAACCATTGCTGCCGCCGCTCCCGTTGAAGCCGCGAGACCCCCTCAGGCAAGGCCGCAATCCAAACCCTCCGTGCGACCGGCAACCGGACGCACGGGCGGTCTTTCGTCGGAAACCATCCCCCAGCCGATCGACGACGACCGTCACCATCGCCAGCACGGCACTCGCCTCATCCTTGCGATAGAAGACGAACCCGCGTTCGCGGAAATCCTGCGCGACCTCGCGCACGAACTCGATTTCGACTTCGTGCACGCGACCGACGCGGCCACCGGCGTCGCCCTTGTGCGCGACATGCAGCCGACCGCGGTGCTGCTCGACGTCGGCCTGCCGGACCGCTCGGGCATGACCGTGCTCGAATGGCTGAAAAACGACCCAGCCACGCGGCACATCCCGATCCACATCGTGTCGGCCACGGATCACGCCGAAAAAGCGCTGCATCTCGGCGCCGTCGGTTATACGCTGAAGCCCACCGCACGCACGACGCTCGAAGCCGCGATCCGCCGCGTTGAAACCCGGCTGCAACAACGTATGAAGCGCGTGCTCGTCATCGAGGACGACCCCGCGATGCGCGAAAGCATCCGCGCGCTATTGCAAAGCGACAGCACGGATATCGTCGCCGTGGCGACGCTCGCCGGCGCGCTCGAGCAACTGGCCAGCACGCAGTTCGACTGCGTCGTGACGGACCTCGCGCTGCCGGACGGCACCGGCTACGACCTGCTTGAGCGGATGGCGGCCGACACCGCTCATCAAACGCTGCCCGTGATCGTCTACACCGGCCGCATGCTGTCCGGCGATGAGGAACACCGTCTGCGCCGCTATTCGAAGTCGATCATCATCAAGGGCGCGAAGTCGCCCGAACGTCTGCTCGACGAAGTGACGCTCTTTCTGCACAGCGTTGAATCGTCGCTTGCGCCGGAGCAGCAACGCATGCTGCGCACCGTCCGTCAGCGCGACAATGCGTTCGAAGGGCGCACGATCTTGCTTGCGGAAGACGACGTGCGCAACATCTTCGCACTGTCGCATGTGATCGAGCCGCTCGGCGCAAAGCTTGCGATCGCCCGCAACGGCCGTGAAGCGCTGGAACTGCTGGAGAAAGGCACGGACGTCGACCTCGTGCTGATGGACATCATGATGCCGGAGATGGATGGCCTGACCGCGACCGCGCAGATCCGCAGCAACCCGCGCTTCGCGCATCTGCCGGTCATCGCATTGACGGCGAAGGC
>DASXXR010000114.1:0-4593 GCA_036502945.1 Paraburkholderia sp.
TCCTCAGTTTCGGAAATTCGCATACAGATCAGCGGCCTGGACAGGCTAAGACGTATGCGTTGGCTACGGCACCGATCATAGCATTTGCCCATCAGGCAAGGAGAGATTGCCGTCTACCTGCACGATAT
The DNA here is from genome assembly GCA_036502945.1 of Paraburkholderia sp. Classification (GTDB taxonomy): domain Bacteria; phylum Pseudomonadota; class Gammaproteobacteria; order Burkholderiales; family Burkholderiaceae; genus Paraburkholderia. The sequence continues at coordinate 129 of DASXXR010000114.1, forward strand.
CAAACGCAGCATACCGACGACCGTCACCGCAGGCGGTTCTTTGGCGGCAAAAACGAAAACAGGCCCCGAAGGGCCTGTTTTCGTTCGACATCTTGGCGGAAAGGGTGGGATTCGAACCCACGGTACAGCAAAACTGTACACCGGATTTCGAGTCCGGCGCATTCGACCACTCTGCCACCTTTCCTAGGATTCTCGATGCGGTTTTGACCGTTACTGGAACGTCATAAACGCTACTGCATCAGTGCTCACCGAACGGGTCGCTGTTCGGCGAAGCGAAGATTATAGAACAGTCGAATCCACTTTCCAAGCCCCTTTTTCTCAGAATCGAAAAGGCACAGGGACGCACGGCGGCCACCTCAACCCGCCGCCGGCACATCCAGCCGCTCGATCCCCCCGAGATAAGGACGCAGCGCCGCAGGCACCGTCACCGAGCCATCGGCGTTCTGAAAGTTCTCCAGCACCGCCACCAGCGTGCGGCCCACGGCGAGGCCGGACCCGTTCAACGTATGCACGGGCTCAGGCTTGCCCTGCGCATTGCGATAGCGCGCCTGCATCCGGCGCGCCTGGAACGCCTCGGTATTCGAGCAGCTCGAAATCTCGCGATACGTGTTCTGCGCCGGCAGCCAGACTTCGAGGTCGTAGGTTTTCGTCGCGGCAAAACCCATATCGCCGGTGCACAGCGTCATCACGCGATACGGCAGTTCGAGCTTCTGCAAAATCGTCTCCGCATGCGCGACCATCTGTTCAAGCGCGTCATACGACGTTTCCGGCACAACGATCTGCACCATCTCGACCTTGTCGAATTGATGCTGGCGAATCATCCCGCGCGTGTCGCGTCCATACGAACCCGCTTCCGAACGGAAGCACGGCGAATGCGCGGTCAGCTTGATCGGCAATGCATTCGCATCGACAATGCTGTCGCGCACCGTGTTCGTCAACGAGATTTCCGATGTCGAGATCAGGTATTGCGTGATCGTGTTCTCGCCGCCGCCCTTCTCGACACGGAACATGTCGTCGGCGAACTTCGGCAACTGCCCCGTGCCGTACAGAATCTCGGGGTTCACGATGTACGGCGTGTAGATCTCCGTGTAGCCATGCTGCTGCGTGTGCGTGTCGATCATCAACTGCGCGAGCGCACGGTGCAGCCGTGCAATCTGTCCGCGCAGCATCGTGAAACGCGCACCCGACAGCTTCGCCCCGGTCTCGAAATCGAGGCCGAGCGGCGTGCCGACGTCCACGTGGTCTTTCACGTCGAAATCGAACTGGCGCGGCGTGCCCCAGCGGCGCGCCTCGACGTTGCCGGCCTCGTCACGGCCTACCGGCACGCTTTCGTGCGGCAGGTTCGGCACGCCGAGCAGCAGATCCGACAGGCGCTTCTGGGTATCGTCGAGTTGCGCGGCCGACGCCTTCATCTCGTCGCCCAAGCCACCCACTTCCGCCATCACCGCCGACGTATCTTCGCCCCGCCCTTTCATCGCGCCAATCTGCTTCGACAGGCTGTTGCGGCGCGCCTGCAGCTCTTCCGTGCGGGTCTGGATGGTGCGGCGTTCCGCTTCGAGCGCGGAGAACGCCGCGACGTCGAGGGTGTAGCCGCGGTCGGCGAGGCGCTTCGCGACGCCGTCGAGGTCTTTGCGCAGCAGCTGGGTGTCGAGCATGAGAGGGGGCGGGTGTTCGTTGTATGGAGCTGCGATTTTAGCGCACCGGCGCGGATAGCCGACGCATTGCGGGATACGGCCGCGGAACGCTCAGCTCTTCTTCGGCTTGTGCTCGTCGCGCCATTGCGCGTCGAGTTCGGCGAGGCGCGCGAGCTTGTCGGCAATCTTGCCTTCGAGACCGCGCGGCGTCGGCTGGTACCAGTGCGGCTCGCGCATGCCGTCGGGCAGATAGGTTTCGCCGGCCGCATACGCGTCCGGCTCATCGTGCGCGTACCGGTACTCGTGTCCGTAGCCGAGTTCCTTCATCAGCTTCGTCGGCGCATTGCGCAGATGCACCGGCACCGCGCGCGACTGGTCCTTGCCGACAAAACTCCGCGCCGCGTTGTACGCCATATAGCCGGCATTCGATTTCGGCGCGACCGCCATGTAAATGATCGCCTGGGCCAACGCGAGTTCGCCTTCCGGCGTGCCGAGGCGCTCGTACGTTTCGGCGGCGTCGAGCGCGATGCGCCCCGCGCGCGGGTCCGCAAGCCCGATGTCTTCCCATGCCATCCGCACAATGCGGCGCGCGAGGTAGCGCGGGTCCGCGCCGCCGTCGAGCATCCGGCAGAACCAGTACAGCGCGCCGTCCGGATTGCTGCCGCGCACCGATTTGTGCAGCGCGCTGATCTGGTCGTAGAACGCGTCGCCGCCTTTGTCGAAGCGCCGCAGGTTTTCCGCGAGCGCGCTGCCGAGCAGTGCGCCGTCGATCTCCGTCGTCTTTTGCTGCGCCGCCGCCCGCGCGACGATCTCCAGATTGTTGAGCAGCTTGCGGCCGTCACCGTCGGCGGACCCGATCAGCGCGTCGCGTGCTTCGTCGGTGAATGTGAGTCCGCCCAGTTCCTGCTGTGCGCGCTCGAGCAGCTCGCGCAGTTCGTCGGCGTCGAGACTCTTCAGCACGTACACCGCGGCGCGCGAGAGCAGCGCGCTGTTCACTTCGAACGACGGGTTCTCCGTCGTCGCGCCGACGAACACGAACAGCCCCGATTCGACGTGCGGCAAGAACGCGTCCTGCTGACTCTTGTTGAAACGATGCACTTCATCGACGAACACCAGCGTCTGCCGTCCGTGCGCGCGATGCACCTGCGCGATCTCGACAGCCTCGCGAATGTCCTTCACGCCCGACAGCACCGCCGACAGCGCGATGAACTCCGCATGAAACGCATCGGCCATCAACCGCGCGAGCGTGGTCTTGCCGACGCCCGGCGGGCCCCACAGAATCATCGAATGCGCCTCGCCGGACTCGAACGCGACGCGCAGCGGCTTGCTCGGACCAAGCAGATGCTTCTGGCCGATCACTTCATCGACGGTGCGAGGCCGCAGGCGTTCGGCGAGCGGTACATTGGCACGGGTTTCTTCGAACATGGCGTTTTGGGGATAATCTCGGCTTTCCGGGCACGAACGGGCGGGCTGCGGCTGTCGGCTGTCAGCGGCCACGACGCGTGGCTCGCCTTGGCGGGCGGCCGGCACCAGCGTTGCGGCATGGTCATGCATTATGACAGCCGCGGCGCGACGGCGAACCCGAGTCGCCTTTCGCACCGGCAACGACAACGACAACACTAATAGCAAGCAACTTGCATGGGACCAGAGTAGGCGCTGAAGCGCCAACTCTGGTCGACCGCAATCTTGCATGGGACCAGAGTAGGCGCTGAAGCGCCAACTCTGGTCGACAAAGGAGAGGAACGACACTCGATGGCACAAGACCCCCTCGCCGGCAACGCCGGCTCCACCTACGCCCCGCTCACCCCGGTCCCCGATGCGCGCCGCGCATTTCGCACCGGCGATGCGTTCGCATTGTGGTTCTCGCTCGGCATCGGCCTGCTGGTCGCGCAGGCGGGCGCGCTGCTCGTGCCCGGGCTGTCGCTGCCGCATGCATTGACGGCGATCGTGATCGGCAGTGCGATCGGCGTCGTGCTGCTCGCGCTCGCGGGCGTGATCGGCACGGACACGGGGCTCGCGGCGATGTCGTCGCTGCGGCCGACCCTCGGCGTGCGCGGCGCGTCGGTGCCGGCGGTGCTCAATGCCATTCAACTGGTCGGCTGGGGCGCGTTCGAAGTGATCGTTATGCGCGATTCCGCCGATGCGCTCGCCAAACAGGCATTCGGCCTCTCGATGCCGCTCGTGTGGACCGTCGTCTTCGGTGTGCTCGCCACGCTGCTCGCGATCAGCGGGCCGCTGTCGTTCGTGCGGCGCTTTCTGCGCACGTGGGGCATCTGGCTGCTGCTCGCGGGCGCGGCCTGGCTCACGTGGAGCGTACTCGCGCAACACGACCTGGGCGCGCTGCTGCGGCGGCCGGGGACCGGCGAGATGTCATCGGGAGTCGCGATCGATCTGGTGGTCGCCATGCCGCTGTCGTGGCTGCCGCTGATCGCCGACTACACACGCTTCGGCCGACGCGCCAGCGAAACCTTCCGCGGCACGCTGGTCGGCTTTGGCATCGCGAACGTGTGGTTCTATGCGCTCGGCGCGGTCTACGGCCTCGCGGCGGGCGGCGGCGATGCAATGCTCACCACGGCGCTCGCTCAAGCGGGCGGCGGCCTCGCGCTGCTGCTGGTGCTGATCGATGAAACCGACAACGCGTTCGCCGACGTCCACTCCGCGGCGGTATCCACCGGCACGTTCTGGACGCGCGCGAGCGTGCCGATGCTGTCGGCGGGATACGGCACGTTGTGCACGCTAATCGCGCTCTTCGTGCCGATGGCGAAATATCAAAACTTTCTGTTGCTGATCGGTTCGGTGTTTGCGCCGCTCTTCGGTGTCGTGCTGGTCGA
>DASXXR010000115.1:0-3600 GCA_036502945.1 Paraburkholderia sp.
GTCGGAGGACGAGGGCCGGTGGCGCGAGTACGTCGGCGGCTTTACCGACTGGCAGGTGCAGCGCGCCCGGTCGGCGCAGCTGGCCCAGCAGGACGCGCTGAAAGACGGCGGCAAGGGAGCCGCGCCGAAAGATCGCGCGGCGGTGCGCAATGCTCAACGGTCGGTGAAGCTCTCGTTCAAGGATCAGCGCGAACTGGATGCGCTGCCCGGACAGATTGCAGCGCTCGAGGCGGAACAGAAAACGGTCGCGGCGCAACTGGCAGACGGGTCGATCTTCGCGAAAGATGCGGAGAAAGGCGCGCGCCTGACTCAACGGCACACGGAAATCGATGGAGCGTTGCTAATCGCGCTGGAGCGTTGGGAAGCGCTGGAGGGTAAGACGAAGTAAGTCAAGACGGGCGGGGAGTGGAGCTTCGGGCTACAAACCCCGCCTATTCTGGACGGCGTATGCGTGCGAGCCGCGTTTGAAGGGCGGGCAGATCGCGCATTAGCGTTTGCCACACTACGCCTGCATCAACGGCAAAGTAGCCGTGTGAAACGCGGTTTCTCATCAAATACATCTCTTCCCAAGGGACATCGGGATGCGCAGCCGCGAAGTCGGGGTGTTCACGCTGGATATTGCGCGCGGCTTCACCAATGATCTCCAGGTTGCGGATCACCGCGTCCTGGACCAGAGAGTTGTCCGCAAACGTCTCGACGGTCATACCTTCCGTGTAGCGCTGAGCGCGCCCGATCGCCTGCGCAATATGGTCAGGGTAGTCGGCGATCCGCAGATCGCTCTTTCTTTTCACACCGGCACCGCTTCGCTAATCACCCGTGCCCGGAACGATTCCGGCAACGCCAGCGGCGTAAGCACATCGACGGAAACGCCTAACAGCGCTTCCAGATTCCGCTGGATTCGCGCAATGTCGAATAATGTCGTTTCCGGCGTGGGATCGACGAGCAGATCCAGATCGCTGCCCTCGACGTCCTCGCCTGTCACCGCTGAGCCGAAGATGCGTGCATTGGCGGCATGATGATCCGAAACGATCTTCCTGATCTCCGCACGATGGGTGCCCAGCGCTTCGGACGGCCTCATGTCTGAACTCCGGCGGTGGCTTGAGAAGGGGTTTTCATTATATATGCGTCTCGATCGAATCCCGCTTCGAATCCAGGCACATAATCCGCCTCATGTGTGCGAATCCCCCTCCAGACAGCCGACCTTGCCCATTCCAAATTGCCCCGCGCATCGAAATCAGTAAAATACCCGCGAACCTGCTTCCCGCCGCCGTCGACGCCCGCGTACGCTGGTCTTCCAGCGGCGAGAAAAGCAGCAAGGCAATAAAACAGACTGCCCGCGGCGCGGGCACCCGTCCCATTCCGTTGTTTCGTTTGGATTTTTTTGAGAACTCAACGCGTTGTCCACGCAGATGTCCACAGGACCTGTGGACAACAACGATGCACCGACGGATCCGAGCAAGCCATGTCTACGAAAAAGCCAAACGCTGCGTATAGCGAAGCGTCGATCAAGGTATTGAAGGGCCTTGAGCCGGTCAAGCAGCGGCCCGGCATGTACACGCGCACCGAGAACCCGCTGCACATCATCCAGGAAGTCATCGACAACTCGTCAGACGAAGCGCTCGGCGGCCACGGTAAGCAGATCACCGTCACGCTGCACGCCGATCAGTCGGTTTCCGTCGAAGACGACGGCCGCGGCATTCCTTTCGGCCTGCATCCTGAAGAAGGCGTGCCGGTCGTCGAAATTGTGTTCACGCGCCTGCACGCCGGCGGCAAATTCGATAAGGCGGCGGGCGGCGCCTACACGTTTTCGGGCGGCCTGCACGGTGTCGGCGTCTCGGTTACCAACGCACTGTCCACCCGCCTCGATGTGACCGTGTGGCGCGACGGCAAAGTCGCCGAACTGGGCTTTGCGGACGGCGACGTCGTGAAGCCGCTAAAAATTCGCGCGGCCGAACGCAGCGAGAAGAAATCCGGCACGCGCGTCACCGCGTGGGCCAATCCGAAATACTTCGATTCGCCGAACCTGCCGGTCGGCGAATTGCTGCGTCTATTGCGCTCGAAGGCGGTGCTGCTGCCGGGCGTCGAGGTCACGTTCGTCAACGAAAAGACTGGCGAGCGTCAAACCTGGAAATACGAAGACGGTTTGCGCGGCTACCTGATGGAAGGCATGGCGGGCAGCGACCTGCTGATTCCGCTGTTCGAAGGCGAGCGCTACGCGGAAAGTTCGCGCTCGAACGAAGAGACGTTTGCCGAGGGCGAAGGCGCTGCATGGGTGGTCGCGTGGAGCGAAGAAGGGCCGCTCACGCGCGAGTCGTACGTGAACCTGATTCCCACGCCGGCTGGCGGCACACACGAAGCGGGCTTGCGCGACGGTCTCTTTCAGGCGGTGAAGAGCTTTGTCGAAATGCACAACCTGCAGCCGAAGGGCGTCAAGCTGCTTGCCGAAGACGTGTTCGCGCGCGTGTCGTTCGTGCTGTCCGCGAAGGTGCTCGATCCGCAGTTCCAAGGCCAGATCAAGGAACGCCTGAATAGCCGCGACGCAGTCAAGCTCGTCTCGTCGTTCGCGCGGCCCGCACTGGAGTTGTGGCTTAACCAGCACGTCGAACACGGCCGCAAGCTCGCCGATCTCGTGATCAAGCAGGCGCAGGCGCGCACGCGCGCCGGACAAAAGGTCGAGAAGCGCAAGAGCTCGGGTGTCGCCGTGCTGCCCGGCAAGCTGACCGATTGCGAATCGACGGAAATCGGCCGCAACGAATTGTTCCTTGTGGAGGGCGATTCGGCGGGCGGCTCCGCGAAGATGGGCCGCGACAAGGAATACCAGGCGATCCTGCCGTTGCGCGGCAAGGTGTTGAACACATGGGAAACCGAGCGCGACCGGCTGTTCGCGAACAACGAAGTGCACGACATTTCGGTGGCGATCGGCGTCGACCCGCATAGCCCCGACGGCACGGTCGACCTGTCGAATCTGCGCTACGGCAAGATCTGCATCCTGTCGGACGCGGACGTCGACGGCGCGCACATTCAGGTGTTGCTGCTCACGCTGTTCTTCAAGCATTTCCCGCAACTGATCGAGCGCGGCAACGTGTATGTCGCGCGTCCGCCGCTCTTTCGCGTCGATGCGCCTGCGCGCGGCAAGAAGCCTGCGCAGAAGCTTTATGCGCTCGACGAAGGCGAACTCGAAGCGATCCTCGACAAGCTGCGCAAAGACGGTGTGCGCGAATCGCAATGGACGATCAGCCGCTTCAAGGGCCTCGGCGAAATGAGCGCCGAGCAGCTGTGGGACACGACGATGAACCCGGATACGCGGCGCCTGTCGCCGATCGCACTCGGCGAGCTCGACTTCGAGGCGACCGTCGCGCGCATGACGATGCTGATGGGCAAGGGCGAAGCGGCGCAGCGCCGCAGCTGGCTCGAAGAGAAGGGCAACGAAGTCGAAGCGGATATTTGAGCGTGACAGCGCGACGCCGATGCGCCTGAAAACACCAGGCAAACGGCGCCGCGCATGCGCCCAACACGGATACGGAACCTAGATGGACGACAATACTCCCGATCTTTTCGAGCAAGCGCCGGCTCAAGGCGACGCCCTGACGCTCGGCAACT
>DASXXR010000116.1:0-22995 GCA_036502945.1 Paraburkholderia sp.
TGCCTTTGATTCTCGGGTCGATCTCGTCGCGCGTCAGCGACGGGGCGGCTTTCGGCCGCGCCGTGTTTCTCCACAGCGCCGGCGTGTTGAGCGCGAAGATCGCCGCGTCCGTGGTGGTTCGCTCCAGCGCAAAGAAGGCTGCGACGAAAGGCGATTTCGTGAAATCAAGCAGGCGGGTGGGCGCGCCGTGATGCTGCATCAGGCTCAGGCAACGCAGATCGTCGTTGAGCAGGTCGGGATTCGAAAGGTAATTGTGGGCTTTGCGCCTGAAAACGCGAATCGCGCGCGCTTCTCGCGAAGGCCACTCTGCCCTGTCCGCAACATAAGCGAGCAAGTAGCGCGACAGCGAGCTTTGCAAATGCCACCGTGCGTCCTGCTGCCCGCGAAAAGCCCAGCCGTCGAGCGCGGCACAGAGGTCGACGAAGGCGCCCCAGCTCGATATCACCGTTGTTTCCATCGCGCCGCTCCCCTCATGGACGAAAGAATGACCGCGGGCCGATGGGTGGTGTTGCCCGCACAGCCGAGAGTATACGAGGCGATTGTTTCGTTCTTGCGTAACAGAGTGTGAGGGGTGAGATCTGAAACGCGTCAGAAGAACAGCAACGAGCGCAGTTCGATGCTTCGCCGCGTGCGGGCATTCGCCCTGTCACTCCGGCGGCATTTCGCCCATCAGGTGGAACATTTCGTATGTGTAGCTCAAGTTGAAGTAGCCGGCACGCGCATACACGGCAATGCGTTCGAGGCGATCGGCGTCCTGCCATATCTCCTCTTTGCGTCGTGCTTGATCACCGCTTTCCCGCAAGACGCCGCCATTGCGGCGGACCAGCCAGCGCTGTCGCGCGCTTGCGATTGGGTGAAGCAGGCGCCTCGAAAACGAGACAAGACCGGGCATGACGCACCTCCGTCATTTTGATGCTGTTGCATCCAATCTAATGAGCGCACCGCATAGCCGCAAACAAGCATTTCTACAATGCATTGCTAGCAGCGCAAGGTACCGGAGACCCATCATCCAGCAGGTCCGGCCGTCGACACTGTCTATGTGCGAACCTTGGCACAGGCGCACGAAACCGCGGGTTTCGACCGGATTCCGGTGCCGGATGGCTCGACCATCCCCGACGCCACGACGACCGTTGCGTACGCCGCGAGGGCCACATCGCGCGTGCATTTCATGCTCGGGGGGCTCGTCGAATGCGACAGCCGCGGCGAAACAAGTTCGGACTCCGGGCTCTTCGTCTTCCGGAATGTAATGCGGCCGGCTTATCTGCTCGATCCCGCCGTGTCGTGGCCACAGCGACGCTAGCGACGCTAGCGGCGTTGCGGCCTGCGCGAGAACAGCAAGATCGGATAGCGGTTCAACTGAAAATAGCGCTACGCGTGCCCGCTTTTGCGCTACGCGTGCCCGCTTTTATGCCAGTCATCGATCACATCGCGCGCTCGATGCTCAAGCGCACTGAGCGCCATTAGTGGGTCAATCTTGGCTCGGGGAATCATCAGTTCGATTCCTTCAGGCGCACCCTTCTTCTCATCTCCATCAGTACGTTCAATCACAGCGTGACATACCCACTGCACGCCAAGCTCATCCGCCACAGCGTCGGCAGTCACCCGAAAACCACGATGTTCGAAAGCCACAACCCCTCCAGATACATTGCAAAGTGCAGGCTCCTCGTAAACCTAAGCCACGAGGTCCGTACAAAGCGTAGCAGGTTGCCAAATGCTCTGCATCGAAGCACTTCACTCGCAAGCTTGCTGCAAGCAATGTCGCTTCGATGACACGATGCCTGAACGCGTGAAGAGCCTAACGTGCAGACGCCCGCACGTTCCCCATGCTTTCCATCGTGTCCATGTGGCGCGCAATCGCGCCAGGCGTCGTCAGCCAGACATCGCCGTTCGCACGGGCCGCCGCGAGGTGCTGTAGCGCACGCCGCAAGTGGCGCAGCCGGTACGGCTGCCCGACGAGATAAGGATGCAGTGCAATGCCCATCACGAGCGCCTGCGGATGCCGGCTGGAGTTGGCCTGCTCAAGCATCTCGTCGAACTGATCGATGATCATGTCGGCGAACGCGCGGCCGTCGAGACGGCGGCCTATGATCATCGGCAAATCATTGAGCTCCTGCGGATAGGGGATCGACCAAAGCGAGCCGCTGCGCGTCGCCATCCGCACCGGGCGGTCGTCGTGACACCAGTTCAACGTATAGCCGTAACCGGTTTCGCTAAGCAGATCGGGCGTCAGGCGAGACTCCGAGATCCACGGCGACAGCCAACCCGAAGGCGGCGTTCCGGCATGCGCCGCGATCCGGTCGCGACAATGAACCAGCAATGCGCGTTCGCCCCTTTCGTCGAGATCGCTCTGCCGTTGCGAGTTCGAATGGCCATGCCCGATCAGTTCGTCGCCGCGTGCAAGGCACGCGTCGATCACTTCCGGGCAGTGGTCGAAGAGCGATGTGTTGATCAATACGCCCGCAGGCATGTCGACCTGATCGAACAGTTCGAGACAACGCCACACACCCACACGATTGCCGTATTCGCGCCAACTGTAGTTGAGCACGTCAGGTTCCGGCGAGACCGGGCCGAGCGCCGCGCCGAGCCCTTCGCCAAACGCAAAGTGTTCGATATTGAAGCCGAGATAGACGGCAAGCCCAGCGCCACCAGGCCAGCGAAAGTTGTCGGTATCGACGATGGGGCGATAGGGAAAGCGGTTGTGCGTGACGAGAGGACCGAACGCATGGTCATTCGATGCGGAGATATTCCTGGTGTCGTTCATGTGCAAAAAGTCTTGTGAGGCGGAAGGTAACGCGTATGAACAGGCGGGGCCTGGCTAGCGTGGTTAGCGTGGTTAAGGAGCGCTCTAAGGGCTGGTTCAAGATGATGATGCCAGCAATGCTTTCGATTACCTTGTATTCTGGCTTCATTGATCTGGTCGACAATATGCGGCTTTCTTGTATGCATCAAGCAGACAATAATGCGTACCAAAAGAGGGTTTGAATTCTCCAATTTGGAGCAAAGACGCGCTAACAAGGGGCGTAGCGATCTTCACACGCAACGTCCAGCACCTTAATTCAATCGCTTCTTCTTTGCAGCGAAGTCAAGTCGCCACGCGGATTCCACTTCTTGCATCCAAGAACGCATCTATCAGGCATACATATTGCTCAAGAGCGAGTCTCCACTCGCCGCCCCCTTTCTCTTAAGGTTTTTTCTTTGTCAGGCTTTTTATGACCCCAGTCCGTCGTGCCGACGTCGCTTATCTGTCGTTGCGGCAGGCCATCGTCGAACAGGCGCTAGAGCCCGGCACGAAGTTGCCCGAAGATGCGCTCGCCATGCACTTCGCGGTCAGCCGCACGCTGATCCGCACCGCGCTCGCACGTCTGGCCAGCGAAGGGCTGATCGATACGGGCAACAAGCGCACGGCGACCGTCGCCCGGCCGACCCGCGAGGAAGCGAAAGCGGTATTCGAAGTGCGCCGTTGCCTCGAGGTCGAGGTAATGCGCCTTGTGATCAAGAACTGGCAACCGGGCTACGTCGCGATGCTCGAAGAGCATGTGCGCAGCGAAGAGCATTCGGACCAAACCGGTAACGCGAAGTTTTCTCTGCGGATAGCCAGCGAATTCCATCTGCTGCTTGCGCAACTGACGGGCAACCCGTTGATGGAACGCTACGTGTCCGAAGTGGTGTCGCGCTGCTCGCTGATTCTGGCGGTGCACGGGCATGAGCATTCGCAGGAGTGCGGTATCCGCGAACATCGGGCGCTGATCGCCGCGCTGCGCAAGCGCGACATTGCGCTTGCGCAGCAACTGATGGACGAACACCTGCAATCGCTTGAGGAGCGAGCGCTTGTCGATCGCCCCGATGCTACGCCGCCCGACATCATCCAGATACTCGGCCGCTACTCTTCGGGGGTTTCGCAAGCCGATAAGGCGGCGGCTCCGTTCGAACACAAGACTCGCGCGCCGCGCGGCGCTGCAAGCAAGCGTGCTCGCAGCACCACGCGGTGAACATCGTATTCGCAACAACACTATTGAACAAACGCCTGGAGTGACGTAATGAAGCAGCAGATGAATCGACGCAAATTTCTGGCACTGTCGGGCGCGGGAGCAGTTGGCCTTGCGACGACCGGCTTCATGCCGCAGCTCGCGAACGCGAAAGACAAGCTGACGATCGGGATTGTCTATGTCGGACCGCGTGACGATTTCGGCTGGAACCAGTCGCACGCAGTCGCCGCGCAGGCTTTGCGCACGTTGCCGAACGTCACCGTGATCGAGGAAGAAAACGTATCCGAGACGATCGCGGTAAGAAAGACCATGGAGTCGATGATCCAGCTCGATGGTGCGTCGCTGATTCTCGGCACCTCATTCGGGTACTTCGATCCGTACATGATCGATTTGGCAAAGAGTTATCCGAATGTCCAGTTTCGCCACGCGAGCAAGCTCTGGGACCCTAACAAGAACCCCAATAACCTCGGCGGATATTTCGCCTATCGGGATCAGGGGCACTACGTCAACGGCATCGCCGCGGGTCTCTCGACGAAGAGCAACAAGATCGGCTATGTGGCCGCCAAGCCCATCGGCCTCGTGTTGCGCACGATCAACTCCTTCATGCTCGGGGTTCGCAAGGTCAATCCGAACGCAACTGTCAGGCTGATCTTTACCGGCGACTGGAGCTTGCCGGTGCGCGAGGCAGAAGCGACCAATGCGCTGATCTCCGGCGGCTGCGACGTGATCGCTTGCCATGTCGACAGTCCAAAGGTGGTGGTTGAAACCGCTGAGCAGCATGGCGTAAAAAGCTGCGGCCACAATACATCGCAGGCCTCGCTTGCGCCCAAAGGATTTATCACCGGCGCTGAAGCAAAGTGGGAAACCGCTTATAAGAGCTATGCAAGCGATATTGCCGCGGGCCGCAAAGAGCCTAACGTGATGTATGGCGGCTACGACAAAGATCTCGTTGCGAGCACACCGTTCGGCGCGGGCGCTTCCGAGCCGGCGCGCAAGGCCGCACTCGCGGCGATCGCCGACCTGAAAGCGGGAAAACCCATCTACGTAGGTCCGATCCGCAGCAATACCGGCAAGCTCGTGATCGACAAAACCTACGGTAACTACGACCCATTCCTCGAGCAGTCCAATTACCTCGTCGAAGGTGTGGTCGGTTCAATTGCCTAAGCATGGCGTGGCTGCAACCGGTCTGATTGAGTTCGGCCGGTCTGCCGGTTTTTTCTTTGCGAGTTTTTATGGCTAGCGACTCGACGCAATCCATTTCTCAGCCGGTCGAGGCTGGCGATATCCCGGAGCGTGACGAACGGTCGGTGCAAATCAGGCAGTGGGCCGAGATGCTGACGATCTCGACGCTCGCCGTGCTCGGGGCCGCGGTGCTCTTTTCATTGTTGCTGCTCGCGCTCGGCACGGCGCCGACCGAATTTTTCGCCCTGCTCTGGCGCGGCGGCTTCGGCACCTGGTTCTCGCTGCAGAACAGCTTGGTGCGCGCGGTCCCCTTGATCTTTACCGCACTCGCCGTCGCGGTGCCGGCCCAGCTCGGCCTGGTGGTGATCGGCGGCGAGGGCGCCCTAGTCCTCGGCGGCTTCGCCGCCGCCACCGCCGCATTGCCGTTTCATGGCGGCGGGCCGACGGCGCTCGTGATATCCGCGATGGTGGCCGCTGCGCTTCTCGCGGGCGGTATGTGGATCGGCCTTGTCGGTGCATTGCGGCACTATCGCGGCGCCAACGAGACCATCTCGAGCCTGCTCATGTCATATCTCGCGATCGCGATCATGAACTTCTTCGTCGACGGCCCGCTACGCGACCCGGCTAGTCCGAACAAATCGTCGACCTTGCCGATCGGCGATGCGAACATGGTCGGCAATATTCCCGGCACGTCGGTGCATTGGGGACTCGCCGTCGGCATCGCGCTCGCATTCGTCATCTGGGTATTGATGCGCCGCACGACCTTCGGCTTCGCCGCGCGGCTCACCGGCGGTAATGTCCGGGCGGCACGTGCGCAAGGTTTGCCGGTCGGCCGGCTGATCATGACCGCCTGTGCAATCGCCGGCGCGTGCGCGGGGCTGGCCGGTTACTTCGAAGTAGCCGCTGTGCAAGGGCGCGCGAATGCATCGCTTGCGGCCGGCTATGGCTTTTCCGGCATCCTCGTGTCGTTTCTGGCGCGCCACAACGCGCTCGCCATCGTACCGGTGGCGATCCTCGTCGGCGGCATGTCGGCTGCGGGCGGCCTGATTCAGCGCCGCCTCGACTTGCCCGATGCAACCGTGCTGTTGCTACAGGGCACCGTATTCGTCGTGCTGCTGGTCAGCGAAACCTTGTATGGACGGTTTGCCGTGTTTCGCGCGAAGCCCACTACCCACTCCGACGTTTGAAGGAACCTCACGATGGCCATTACCGATATTGGCGCATGGACCGTCCCGCTCGCGATGTTCGCTGGCGCGATCCGGGTTTCCACGCCGTTTCTTTTCGTGAGTCTCGGGGAATGCCTGACGGAGAAGTCCGGCCGGATCAACCTCGGCCTCGAAGGCACGCTCGTGTTCGGCGCGATGGCGGCCTATGCGGTGAGCTTCCATACGCACTCGCCGTGGCTCGGGACGCTTTGTGCCGGCTTTGCCGGCGCAGCGTTCGGTGCTTTGCATGGCGCCATCTGCCGTCTGCCGAAGGTCAACGATATCGCAATCGGCATTGCACTCATGCTGTTCGGCACGGGTCTCGCATTCTTTTTCGGCAAGCCCTACATCCAGCCCGATGCGCCGCGGCTGCCGTCGCTCGCACTCGGCGATTGGTCGACCGTGCAGCAGGTGCGCACGGCATTGCAGATCAATCCGCTGTTCTTCGTCGGCATCGCACTTGCGGTACTGCTGGCGTGGGCATTGCGGCGCACCCGTTGGGGTCTGGTCGTGCGAATGTGCGGCGACTCGGCCGCTGCCACCCGGTCGGCCGGTTACTCGGTGGACGGCGTGCGGCTCGCGGTGACCGCGTTCGGCGGCTTTCTGGCTGGAGTCGGCGGCGCGTTCCTGTCGCTCTCGTACCCCGGCAGCTGGAGCGAAGGGCTGTCGTCGGGCCAGGGAATGATGGCCGTGGCGCTCGTGATCTTTGCGCGCTGGAACCCGCTAGCGTGTCTCGGTGCAGCACTGCTTTTCGGCGCGGCCGGCGCGATCGGACCGGCATTGCAGTCGGTCGGCATCACCGCTGGTTACTACTTCTTCAACGCAGCACCGTATTTGTTGACGCTGGTGTTTCTGATCGCGTCGTCGTCGCCGCGGCGCAACCTGAAAGGCGTGCCCAGCGAACTGTCGATCTCGCGCCGCTAATGAGCGCTGCGCGCAACGGCATCGGCGATATTGATGCAGCGGTTCCTGGTCGGCTGTCTGGCGACCTGTTTGCTTCCAGGTGTTGATTCATGAATCTTCAATCGACCATGCCGGGCGCGCTACCCACTCGCGACGAAAAGAAACGCGGTGGACTGGCGCTCGAAACCGTCGGCATCACCAAGCGTTTCGGCGCATACCTCGCGCTCGACGACGTCTCGATCAAGGTCCGCGCCGGCACGATTCACGCGTTGCTCGGCGAAAACGGCGCGGGTAAATCGACGTTTGTGAAATGCATCATGGGCGAGCATACGCCGACCCGCGGGCAGATTCTGCTCGACAATCGGGAGGTGACGATCGACGGCGTCCGCGATGCGCACCGCCGTGGAATGGGCATGGTTTATCAGCACTTCACGTTGGTGCCATCGCTTACGGCCGCCGAAAATCTGGTGATGGCACGCGCTGATGTACCTGCGCTGATCGATTGGCGTGCCGAGAAAAAGCACTTGCTTGCCTTCCTCGAGCGCATGCCGTTCAAGTTGCCGCTCGACCGGCCGGTGGCAAGCTTTGCCGCCGGTGAGCGTCAAAAGCTTGAAATTCTTAAGCAGCTCTATCTTGCGCGGCGCATGCTCATTCTTGACGAGCCGACGTCGGCACTCACGCCGGGCGAGGCCGATCAGGTGCTCTCGCTGCTACGCACGTTGAGCCGCACCGATGGCCTGACGGTGGTCATGATCAGCCACAAGTTCCGCGAGGTGGTCGAGTATGCCGACGAAGTCAGCGTGCTAAGACGCGGCAAGCTTGCCGGTGCGGGTTCGGTAAGCGAGTTGTCGATCGATGCGATGAGCCGGATGATGGTCGGCGATTCGACGTTGCGCGACGCAGCGCCTCGTCGTGCGTGGGCGGCGGCCGAACAACCGGTCGCGCTTGCGCTGCAAGGCGTCTGTGCGGACAGTGACGCCGGTCTGCCGGCGGTGCGCGAGGTTAGTCTGAAGGTGCACGCCGGCGAGGTGTTAGGCATTGCCGGGGTATCCGGTAACGGTCAGGCGGAACTCGTCGAAGTGCTATCGGGCCAGCGCCAGCCGACCCGCGGTCGGCTTGTCGTGAATGGGCGCCGCTACCTGCCGCTGCGCGGCCAGATGGACGCGTGCAAGGTCTTCTGTCTGCCGGAAGAACCGCTGCGCAATGCCGCGGTCGCGCATATGACGGTGGCCGAGAACATTGCGTTTCGCGTGTTCGACCAGCCTCACGTCCGCTCTTTCGGTGGGTGGCTTTCACCAGCGCGGATCCGGCAGCATGCACGCAAGCTGATTGAGACTTACCGGGTGAAGACAGCGTCGCCCGATGAACCGATCAGCAATCTGTCGGGAGGCAACGTACAGCGCGCGATTCTCTCTCGTGAGCTATCGGGCGATGTGATGGTGCTGATCGTCGCGAATCCTTGCTTCGGCCTCGACTTTGCATCGGCGGCCGAGATTCGCGCGCGCATCATCGAGCAGCGCAATCACGGCGCCGCCGTGCTGCTGATTTCCGAAGACCTCGATGAAATCGTCGAGCTCGCGGACCGCATTGCGGTGATGAGCGACGGACGCATTGTGTACGATGCGCCGGCGCAGAGTTCAGACCAGCAAACGATCGCTCGGGCGATGGCGGGGGAGTTGCAGGAGCATGCGGTTTAACAGACCAAAACCGGATGCTGCGCGCGCCGCGGAATGTCCGCAAGATCCGCGACCGTCCGCGTCGACGCGCAAATCAACAGCAACCGTTCCATGCGCTCTTCGCGTAGAAAGGGCCTAAGTCTTCATCCAGCGCGCGCAGTGTGTCGTGCCAGGCGCCCACCGACGGCTGTGCGGC
The DNA here is from genome assembly GCA_036502945.1 of Paraburkholderia sp. GTDB lineage: Bacteria > Pseudomonadota > Gammaproteobacteria > Burkholderiales > Burkholderiaceae > Paraburkholderia. The sequence goes on from DASXXR010000116.1 coordinate 9,149, forward strand.
GATGCGTTCGCGCATCTGCGCGATCAATTCGGCACGCAACGCGTGTTCGTCCACGCCGCATGCCCGTCCCTCTGCAACTACCGTCCTGCCGCCGATGATGACCTGATCGATGTGCGTGCCGCTGCCGCGCGCTAGCAACAGGTCTAGCGGATCGACCGGCAGCAGGCTGTCGTCGTCGAGTGTGTCCCAGTTCAGCAGTACCACGTCGGCTGGCGCGCCCGCGGTTAGAAAGCCGCCTGGGGCTGCGTCATCGGTCGCCCCGTTCACGCTGCGCCGGCCATTGCGTGCCGCAAAGGTCCAAAGCTGTGCGCGGTCCATCGTTACGTCGAATCCCCAGCCGCGGTGCAGCTGGTAAGCGAGTCGCATCTCGCGTAGCGCGTCGTTATCTTCGTCGACACCGGTGCAGTCAAGGCCCAGCGCAATGCGGCAACCGTGCCGGAGCATGTCCGGCACCGGTGCGATGCCGGACTTCAGGTAAAGGTTGGAACTCGTGTTCACGGCGATCGTCACGCCTCGCTCGGCGAGTAGCGCCAACTCATCAGGGCGAGCCCAAACGCAATGCGCCAAGGTCAGCCTGGGACTTAGCATGCCGAGGTCGTCGAGAAACCGGATGATTCCGTTCGGGTGAGTCCGGTCGGCCCATTCTCGCTGGTAGCGCGTCTCGAGCAGATGCATGTGGATGGGCCGGGCATGGTCCGCCGAGGCCCGCGCAATCGCTTCCAGTAGCGGCGTGGAACACCACTGCACGCCGGTAGGGCCGTATTGCACAGTCGCATGTTCCGCGTAGCCCTCCTCTTCGACCATGCGGGCAACCTCGTCGACGACGGCAAGTTGCTGTGCCGGAGATACGGGTTTGACGCTCAGGCGAGTCGCAACCGCGTCGCGGATTTCGGGGCGTAGTGCTGCCAGCACTGTGGCGTCGTCGCTGTAACCGATGCCGTGCCGGTCGCGCATCGCAATCGCGAAGCCGATGCGGTTGCCGACGTCGCGTGCGGCGCGGGCTACTGCGCGCGCTTCGTCGACGTAGGGCATGCCGCCCTGCACGCGGGTGTAGTGAACCATCAGGTTTGCGACGCCATGGCGCACTGAACGTGCGAAAGCTGTTGCTGCGTTTAAGTAGGGATCAGTGCCGGGGGGGAGGCCCATGAATGGCAGCCAGCTTTCCAGGGGCTTTTCAAATGCGCCTATCGTGGCGCTGCGGAAGAACCTGCCGTGGTCGTGCGCGTTTGTTAATGCGGGCAAGGCAAGGTGACGCGGGCGGGGAATGTGAAGCGGTGACTCCAGCGCGGGTAGGATCGCTTCGATGCGGCTTCCGTCGATTACCAGTCGCATGTCGGCTTGCGCCTGTCGGTTGCCGGGGTCGGCTAAAAGCCATGCGCAATCGTGGGTGCTGCTCATCTAAGCCTCGTACTCGATGAATTTGTTGGCGAGGTGATTTGAAGGCGAACCTGACAGCAGCGGTCAATGAAGCAGAGGCAAGGGGATCATCGATCCGGCAGATACTGCTGGCGCATCGGGCTTCTGCTCAGCGTAGAACGATACTAGGCCGATATAAAGAAAACCCTTGGTGGGCCGGGTGGGAGTCGAACCCACGATGTCCTTTCGGAGGTGGATTATGAGTCCACTGCCTGCAACCAGCACGGCGTCCGGCCCAAAGAAAAAAGACCCGGTCATAAGGCCGGGCCTGATCGCTGATTGGCCGACATACTACACGAAATCGGGGCTTCCCGGACCGCTTCGCATACGCAAAACAACCTGGAAGCCCCGCGCGGAGCACGACGGCCGAAGCGCCTCGATCAGTTCCCTTCGAGGAACGACTTCAGCTTGTCGGAACGGCTCGGGTGACGCAGCTTGCGCAGCGCCTTAGCCTCGATCTGACGGATCCGCTCACGCGTAACATCGAACTGCTTGCCGACTTCTTCAAGCGTGTGGTCCGTGCTCATTTCGATACCGAAACGCATGCGCAGCACCTTCGCTTCACGCGGCGTCAGCGAGTCGAGCACGTCCTTCACGACATCGCGCATGCTCGCATGCAACGCCGCATCAGCCGGCGCGACCGTGTTCGTATCTTCGATGAAGTCGCCCAGATGTGAATCGTCGTCGTCGCCGATCGGCGTTTCCATCGAGATCGGCTCTTTCGCGATCTTCATGATCTTGCGGATCTTGTCTTCCGGCATTTCCATCTTCTCGGCCAGCGTTGCCGGATCCGGCTCGAGACCGGTTTCCTGCAGAATCTGACGCGAGATACGGTTCATCTTGTTGATCGTTTCGATCATGTGAACCGGAATCCGGATCGTGCGAGCCTGGTCCGCGATCGAACGCGTGATCGCCTGACGGATCCACCACGTTGCGTACGTCGAGAACTTGTAGCCGCGACGATATTCGAACTTGTCCACCGCCTTCATCAAGCCGATGTTGCCTTCCTGAATCAGGTCGAGGAACTGCAGCCCGCGGTTCGTGTACTTCTTCGCAATCGAGATCACAAGACGCAGGTTCGCCTCCGTCATCTCGCGCTTGGCCTGACGCGCCTTCAGTTCGCCAGCCGCCATCTGGCGGTTGGTTTCCTTCAGGTCCTTCAGCGGCAACACGACGCGCGCCTGCAAATCCAGCAGACGTTGCTGCTGTTCGCGAATCGCCGGAATGTTACGCGTAAGAATGGCGCTATACGCATGGCCTTCGGCTACGATCTTTTCCGACCATTCGAGGTCCGTCTCGCTGCCCGGGAAACGCGCGATAAACTCGGCGCGCGGCATCCCGCACTTGTCGACGACGGTATGCAGAATCTGACGCTCGACCTGACGCACCTCATCTACTTGCGCGCGCAACGTATCGCACAGACGCTCGACGGTCCGCGCGGTGAAGCGGATCGTCATCAGTTCGTTCTGGATCGTTTCCTGCGCCTTCAGATACGACTTCGACTTGTAGCCTTCCTTCTCGAACGCGCGGCGCATCTTGTCGAACCATTCGCTGATCGACGCGAATTTCTCGAGCGACATACGCTTCAACGCCTCGAGCTGAGCCGCATTGGCTGTGGCCTGCGCGGTGCCGTCGTCTTCTTCTTCCTCTTCTTCTTCGCCCTCTTCGGCTTCCTCGTCTTCGTTCTCGATCGCTTCCGCTTCCTGCTCGGAGAAGCCGTCGGCATCTTCGGCGTCCGCGTCGATCAGGCCGTCGACGAGTTCATCGATACGGATTTCCTCATTCGCGACACGCTCGGCCATCGCGAGGATGTCGGCGATCGTGGTCGGGCACGCGGAAATCGCCATCACCATGTGCTTCAGACCGTCTTCGATCCGCTTCGCGATTTCGATTTCGCCTTCACGCGTCAGCAGTTCGACCGTGCCCATCTCGCGCATGTACATGCGGACCGGGTCGGTCGTGCGGCCGAATTCGGAATCGACCGTGGACAGCGCTACTTCCGCTTCCTCTTCCACTTCGTCGTCAGACGAAGCCGCCGGCGCGTTGTCGTTCAACAGCAGCGTTTCGGCATCGGGCGCCTGCTCGTAGACGGCGACGCCCATATCGTTGAACGTGCTGATAATGCCTTCGATCGCCTCCGTTTCGGCAAAATTGTCTGGGAGGTGGTCGTTGATTTCGGCATAGGTCAGGAAGCCACGCTCCTTACCGAGCTTGATCAGCGCGCGCAGCTTCGCGCGGCGCTCTTCGAGCTCTTCGGCGGTGCCGGGCTGCGTGGACGCAAAAGCGTCCTTCAACAGCGCCTTTTCCTTCGCTCGGCGGTCGCGTGCCTTGGCCTTTTCGCCTTTGCCCGGAGCGGGTGCTGCTACTGCTTCTTCGCTCTGGGTTGCGTCGTCATCGACGGATACTTCGTTCAGCTTTTTCGTCATGGAGTTCGCCGTACCGGCTGTAGTCTCGACTCGCGGCTGCTGGACGACAGCCGATTGAACCGTGGATACTGGAGCTTCGCGCACCACCGCATCGTCCTGCGCGGCAGCCGCTTCCCTTACGCCTTCCTTTGTGCTTCTGACACCCGGCCGCTTCGTGGCCGGCGCAACGGCTTTCGCCACCGTCACCGGAGCCGCTCGCGCGGCAGAAGCAGTCGGGGCCCTCTTCCGGGCTGGCATGACGCCAGAGGTAACGCTTTGGGCAGACGCTTTTCTCGCAGAAGAAACTGACTTGGCCTGTGTGACCTTGCTGGTCGGCTGCTCCGAGCCTTTGCCTGTCGCATTCTTTCCGCCTGTAGTCTTTACCATTGCAATCGCCTTTCGCCTTTGCCTGGAAAATAAACCCGCTGAAAACCTATTATTATAGCACCTGCGTTTTCAGCCCTTCTTTTTTACAGCCCGAGCTGACGTTTCATATCAGCGCACCTCTGGCTCAGGCCGTTAAATTCCGCCAACTCCTCGGGAGTATGTCTGGATTGACGCGCCAACTGATCGAGGCGCTCGCGGCACGCGTCGTACCGCATTCTGAGGATCGCCGCCTTCAATTCTTCGCCGGCGAGCCGCTCGTGCTCGCGGCGTTCCTCGGCGACCGCCGCGTCTTCAGGATTTTTGAGCAACAAATCCCGAACGTTTTCATCATAGTCCAGAATTTCGCGAAAAATTTCCTCGAAAGTTGGCGCATTCGCGCCGTTGCGCAACAAATCGGACAGCAACTGGAACTCAGCCGCCTCGCCCAATCCTCGTGCATGCGTCGTCACTTCCTCAAACAATTCGCCGTGCCGGGTCACGGTGAGCAGGGCATGTTCAGCCTCTTCATCGAGCACCGCGACAATTCGCGGATGCATCACCAGATTGCGCAGCGCCCGTTGTTCGATGCCGGTCACGCTGCGTCGATCCTTGCGGGCGGGCGCCCTGCGAGCCGCCTCGGCGAGCCGCCCATCGACCTCGCAAAGCGCGGCCACTTCGTCGAACGGGATGTCGAGCCGGTCCGCGAACATATGCATGATCTGCGCACGCAGTGCGTTGGCCGGCAACGCCTGCAACAACGGCTTGGCGTCGAACAGCGCGCGGGCCCGGCCTTCCGGCTGGTCCAGTTCCTTGCCGGCCAGCACTTCGTTCAGCATGAACTGCGATAGCGGCATGGCCCGTTCTACCTGTTCGGCAAACCCGTCGGTGCCGAATTCGCGCACGTAGCTGTCGGGATCGTGCTCGGTCGGCAGAAACAGGAACCGGATCGTCCGGTTGTCCGCCGCGTGCGGCAGGCAGGCATCCAACGCGCGGCGCGCCGCCCGCCGGCCCGCCGCGTCGCCGTCGAAGCTGAAAACCACCGTGTCAGTCTGACGCATCAGTTTCTGCACATGAATCGCCGTGCATGCCGTACCCAGCGTGGCGACGGCATTCGGGAACCCTAGTTGGGCCAGCGCGACGACGTCCATATAACCTTCCACTACCAGCACATACCGCAGTTCACGAATCGCGAGCCTTGCTTCGAAAAGCCCGTATAGCTCGCTACCCTTGCTAAATAGTGGCGTTTCCGGCGAATTCAAATATTTCGGTTCGCCGCCGTCGAGCACACGGCCGCCAAAGCCGATGACCTGCCCTTTCACATTACGGATCGGAAACATGACCCGCTCGCGAAACCGGTCATAGCGGCGGTTCTGGCCCTGGGCATCCGACTTTTCACTGACAATCACGAGCCCCGAATCCACCAGCGCGTCGTCCCGATAGTTGGGGAAAGCCGCTTCGAGGTTCTGCCAGCCGTCCTGCGCGTAGCCGAGGCCAAAGCGGGCCGCAATCTCGCCGGTCAGCCCGCGTTTCTTCAGATACTGGATCGCGTTCGGCGCACCGCGCAACTGCTTGCGGTAGAAATCGCACGCGATCTGCATGACGTCCGACAGCGCCGTCGTGACCGCTTTCGATACCGCCGGCGCGTAACCCTCGCTGCCGCCACGCATCGACGGCTCCTGCGGCACGGTCAGGCCCACCGATTGCGCAAGCTCGTTGACCGCCTCGGGAAACGTCAGTCCCGCGTGCTCCATCAGAAAGCCGATGGCCGTGCCATGCGCGCCGCATCCGAAGCAATGATAGAACTGCTTAGTCGGACTAACGGTAAAAGAAGGGCTCTTTTCGTTGTGAAACGGGCAGAGACCCATAAAATTCGCACCGCCCTTCTTCAACTGCACGTAGCGACCGACCACGTCGACGATATCGACGCGGTTCAGCAGATCCTGCAGGAAAGAATGCGGAATCACTATGGATGCGCGGCCCTGGAAAGCGGTGGGTACTGCAGTCGTGCGCTCTGAACAGCATAGAACGCACGAGCGAAAAGCGAACCTGACGTAACCGGCGTTACGTCGCCGGCGCCACTCGCCGACGTTACTTCGACAGCGCCGCCTTGACCTGCGCGGAAACCGCGGTCATGTCGGCCCGGCCGGCGAGTTTCGGCTTCAGCACGCCCATCACTTTGCCCATGTCCTGTGGGCCGGCGGCACCGGTTTGCGCGACGGCGGCCTGCACTTCAGCGGCGACTTCCGCATCCGACAGCTGCGCGGGCATGTAGGCCAACAGCACCGCGAGTTCAGCGCTTTCTTTCGCGACGAGATCCGCGCGCCCGGCAGCTTCGAACTGGCTGATCGAGTCTTTGCGCTGCTTGATCATTTTGTCTATGGCGGCGGTGATGCCCGCGTCGTCGAGCTCGATGCGCTCGTCGACTTCACGTTGCTTGATCGCTGCGAGCAGCAGACGAATGGTGCCCAAACGCTCTGTTTCGCGAGCGCGCATCGCGGCTTTCATGTCGTCGTTGATCCGAACCTTGAGACTCATCGTTCACCTGCATACGTTGGGGTTTAATGGGCCCGTCAAGGCGTTGCGCGTTAACACAAAAACCCGCTAAAGGCGGGTTTCTCAAGCAGTCTTGCACGAATTCGCAATGGATGCAGCCCGATCGGTGTGGCCTCGCCTGCCAGGTGCTCCGCGTTCGCAGCCGGAAAACACGAGAGACTCATTCCACCTCGCCGTTTGCAAGCCCGTTTGCAAGCCGCCGTTTCAACGAGACCGGCAATCACGCCGGAATCAGTACAACTTCTTTGGCAGCATCTGGCTGCGCAGCCGTTTGAAGTGCCGCTTCACCGCGGCTGCCCTCTTGCGTTTGCGCTCGGATGTAGGCTTTTCGTAAAATTCGCGCGCACGAAGCTCGGTCAACATACCGTTCTTCTCGATCGTGCGCTTGAAGCGGCGCATCGCAACTTCGAAGGGCTCGTTTTCTTTTACGCGGATAGTCGTCATCTTTCAATAACGGATCTTGGCAAAGGGTTGGGATTATAGCAGACGTTCTGCACAAAGACACGTCAGCGTCAAGCCCCCCGCGCGTAATCCGCCGCCGCCTGACCCGCCGCGACCCCCGATGCCCACGCCCACTGAAAATTGTAGCCGCCGAGCCATCCGGTCACGTCGACCGCCTCGCCAATGAAATACAGCCCCGGCGCGCGCGCGCTCATCATCGTCGACGACGACAATTCGCGCGTATCCACCCCGCCGCGCGTCACTTCGGCCTTCCGGTAGCCCTCGGTGCCGTTCGGAATGAGCGTCCAGCGCGTCAGCGCCTCGCCGATCCTGCGCAGCGTCTTGTCGGGGAGATCGGCAACCCGCGCGTCGGCCGGCACGCCGTGGGTGTCGAGCCATACGTGCGCGAGCCGTGCCGGCACCCATTCCGCCAGCAGATTCGCGATCTGCCGCTTCGTGCCCGCTTTTGCTTCGAGCAGCGCCGCGGCCGCATCGCGGTCGGACAACAGGTTGATATGAATCGGCTCGCCCGGCTGCCAGTAGCTCGAAATCTGCAGCACGCCCGGTCCCGACAACCCGCGATGCGTGAGCAGCAGATCTTCGACGAACTCACCGCCCGCCTTCTTGTCGCCGGTCGCGACGCGGACCTCCAGCGACACGCCCGCCAACGCCGAGAACGGGGCCCAGTCGTCCGCCGCGAACGTCAGCGGAACGAGCGCCGGGCGCGTATCGATCAGTTTGTGACCGAACTGCTTCGCGAGGCGGTAGGCAAAATCCGTCGCGCCGATCTTCGGAATCGATAATCCGCCCGTCGCGATCACGAGCGCGCGGGCGGCGATCGGGCCGGAGCGCGTGTCGAGGGTGAAGCCGCCGTCGGCCGCGCGGCTCACCTGTTCGACGACCAGCGGCCGGCGCCACGCGACGTTGCCCGCGTCGCACTCGTTTTTCAGGAGGTCGATGACGGCGTCGCTCGAGTGGTCGCAAAAGAGCTGCCCCTTATGCTTTTCGTGCCACGTCACCCGATGACGCTTCAACAGCGCGATGAAGTCGCGCGGCGTATAGCGCGCAAGCGCCGACCGGCAAAAGTGCGGATTCGCCGACAGGTAGTTCGCGGGCCCCGCATACAGATTCGTGAAATTGCAGCGTCCGCCGCCCGAGATGCGGATTTTCTCGGCAAGCCGGGGCGCGTGATCGATCAGCGCGACGCGCCGTCCAAGCTGTCCGGCGACCGCCGCGCACATCATGCCGGCCGCCCCCGCGCCGATCACCGCGATATCGAAGGATTCCATGGCGCGCATTGTAACCGGCGGGTGAGGCGTCGCACTGCTATACTTTGAGGTTCACCTTTTGACGGATCTGGGCGTGGAATGCGGCGCCTCTCGCGGCCCGCCCGCCCTTGCACCATGCTCGTTCTCGGCATAGAAAGCTCCTGCGACGAAACCGGCCTCGCGCTCTACGACACCGGGCGCGGCCTGCTCGCGCACGCGCTGCACTCGCAGATCGCGATGCATCGCGAGTATGGCGGCGTGGTGCCGGAACTGGCGTCGCGCGACCATATCCGGCGCGCGTTGCCGCTGCTGGAAGAGGTGCTGGAACACGCCGGCGCCGCACATGGCGACATCGACGCGATCGCCTACACCCAAGGGCCGGGGCTCGCCGGTGCGCTGCTGGTCGGCGCGAGCATCGCGAATGCGCTCGCGATGGCCTGGGGCAAGCCGACCATCGGCATCCATCATCTCGAAGGGCACTTGCTGTCGCCGCTTCTCGTCGACGCGCCGCCGCCGTTTCCGTTCGTTGCGCTGCTCGTGTCGGGCGGGCATACGCAGTTGATGCGCGTGACCGACGTCGGCGTCTACGAAACCCTCGGTGAAACGCTCGACGACGCCGCTGGCGAAGCCTTCGACAAAACTGCGAAACTGCTCGGCCTCGGCTATCCGGGCGGCCCGGAAGTGTCGCGGCTGGCCGAATTCGGCGTACCGGGCACCTTCGTGCTGCCGCGCCCGATGCTGCATTCCGGCGACCTCGACTTCAGCTTCAGCGGCCTGAAAACGGCCGTACTGACGCAGACGAAAAAGCTGGGCACAAACGTATGCGAGCAAAGCAAGGCGGATCTGGCGCGCGGCTTCGTTGACGCGGCTGTCGACGTGCTGGTAGCAAAATCGCTGGCGGCGCTCAAGCGCACGAAGTTGAAGCGGCTCGTCGTGGCAGGGGGGGTGGGCGCCAACCGGCAACTGCGCGACGCATTGTCGGCGGCTGCGCAAAAGCGCGGCTTCGACGTGCATTACCCGGACTTGTCGCTGTGCACCGATAACGGCGCGATGATCGCGCTCGCCGGTGCTTTGCGACTGCAGCGCTGGCCGGCACAGGCAACCAGCAACTATGCGTTCACGGTCAAGCCACGCTGGGATCTGGCGTCGCTCGCGCGCTGAGCCGGCGGCGGCGAGTCTTCGTCAGAGGGGCCGGCAGCGCCCCAAACAAAACGGCCGCATGGAAGCGACCGTTTGCCTTCCAGAACAACAACACCTTCGCCCTATCGCGCGATGATCCGTTTATCGTTTTCGATCAGCGCATACGCGCTGTGGTTGTGAATCGACTCGAAGTTTTCCGCTTCGAGCACATACGCGACGATCCGCTCATCCTCGTTCAGCCGCTGCGCCACATCGCGCACGAGGTCCTCGACGAACTTCGGGTTTTCATACGCACGCTCGGTCACGTACTTCTCGTCCGGCCGCTTCAACAAACCCCACAGTTCGCACGACGCCTCTTCTTCGGCGATACGGATCAACTCTTCCACCGGCACGTCGCCCACTAGCTCCGCATCGATCGTCACGTGCGAACGCTGGTTATGCGCGCCGTACTGCGAGATCTTCTTCGAACACGGGCACAGGCTCGTAACCGGCACGGTCACCTTCAGAAACACGCGGGTCACACCGCCGCGCGCATCGCCCGTCAGCGTCACTTCATAGTCCAGCAGGCTTTGCACGCCCGACACCGGCGCGGTCTTGTTGACGAAATAAGGAAACGACACTTCGATGCGGCCCGCGCGCGCCTCGAGCTTTTCAAGCATCTCGGCCAGCATCGTGCGGAACGTGGCGGGTTCGAGCGGCGCCTGATGTTCTTCGAGCAGCGCGACGAACCGCGACATGTGCGTGCCTTTCATTTCCGCCGGCAGATGCACGTCGAGGTTCCAGGTGCCGACGGTCGGCTGCGCGCCGCCATCTTGCGTGCGAACCGTCAATGGATGACGCACTGCCTTGACGCCCACCCGCTGAATCGGAATCTGGCGGGTGTCGACCGTGCTCTGCACGTCGGGCATGACGAAGGCAGGGTTCATCTGGTTCATCTTCTTATCCTCATGGGCCGCGCGAATTCGCGCGTGCAATGGCAACCGCCGGCATGGGCCGGCGGTTCATGACGGACTCTTCGGCCCATCGATTCAAATTGGAGAGTGCCCGACAGGCACGCTGAAGTACCACGCGCAGACCAGGACCCGCTCGCCGCGCGTCAGGCGACGCGCTTCACCGATTTCCCGGCCGCAGCCGCGTTGACATGCTCGATGAAGCGTTCGCGGATCGACTTGGCAATGCCCGCGCTGTCCAGACCGCACTCGGCAAGCAGCTTGGCCGGATCCCCATGATCGACGAAGCGATCGGGAAGGCCCAATTGTAGTACGGGCCGGATAACCCCGCTGGCCACCAGGGCTTCCACACAGGCTGAACCCGCGCCGCCCATCACACAGCTTTCTTCGACCGTGACGATCGCGTCGTGCGTTTCTGCCAGTTCCCGGATGAGTTCGGCATCGACCGGCTTCACGAAGCGCATGTTGGCCACCGTCGCATCGAGTTGCTCCGCTGCGGCGAGCGCGGGCGCGACCATCGTGCCGAACGCGAGAATCGCGATGCGCTTGCCGACCGGCTGCGACGTTTCGCGGCGGACTTCGCCCTTGCCGAGCGGCAGTACGGCCATCTGCTTGATGGTGGCGACCCCGGTACCCGCGCCGCGCGGATAGCGGACGGCCGACGGGTTCGGCTGCTGCAGCGCCGTGTACAGCATCTGACGGCATTCGTTTTCGTCGGAGGCCGCCATCACCGTCATGTTCGGGATGCAGCGCAGGAATGCGAGGTCGTACGCGCCCGCATGCGTGGCGCCGTCCGCACCGACGAGACCCGCGCGGTCGATGGCGAACACGACCGGCAGGTTCTGCAGGGCGACGTCGTGGATCAACTGGTCGTAAGCACGTTGCAGGAAGGTCGAATAGATCGCGACGACCGGCTTCATGCCATCGGCCGCCAGACCGCCCGCGAACGTCACCGCATGCTGTTCGGCGATGCCCACGTCGAAGTAACGATCCGGGAAACGCTTTTCGAACTCGACCATGCCCGAGCCTTCACGCATCGCCGGCGTAATGCCGACCACGCGCGCATCGAGTTCGGCTGCGTCGCACAGCCACTCGCCGAACACCTGCGTGTAGGTCTTCTTGCTGGGCGCGGTGGACGGCTTGATGCCCTCAGCCGGATTGAACTTGCCCGGACCGTGGTACAGCACCGGATCGGCTTCAGCAAGCTTGTAGCCCTGACCCTTCTTCGTCACGACGTGCAGGAACTGCGGACCCCGCAATTCCTTGATGTTCTGCAGCGTCGGGATCAGCGAATCGAGGTCGTGTCCGTCGATCGGGCCGATATAGTTGAAGCCGAACTCTTCGAACAGCGTAGCCGGAACGATCATCCCTTTCGCGTGCTCTTCGAGCTTGCGGGCAAGATCGAGCATCGGCGGCGCGACGCGCAGCACGCGCTCGACGCCGGCGCGCGCGGCCGCATAGAAACGACCCGACATCAAGCGCGCGAGGTGGCGATTCAGCGCGCCCACCGGCGGCGAGATCGACATGTCGTTGTCGTTGAGAATGACAAGTAACGGCACGTCATCGGCAACGCCCGCGTTGTTCATTGCCTCGAACGCCATGCCGGCCGTCATCGCGCCGTCGCCGATCACCGCAATCGCGAAGCGGTCGTCGCCTTGCAGCTTGCTCGCGATCGCCATGCCGAGCGCGGCGGAAATCGACGTGCTCGAATGCGCGGTGCCGAAGGTGTCGTACGGCGATTCCGAGCGGCGCGGGAAGCCCGAGATGCCGCCCAGTTGCCGCAGCGTATGCATCTGGTCGCGGCGGCCGGTCAGGATCTTGTGCGGATAGGTCTGGTGGCCCACGTCCCAGACGATGCGGTCGTGCGGCGTCTCGAACACATAGTGCAGCGCGATCGTCAGTTCGACCGTGCCGAGGTTGGACGACAGATGTCCGCCGGTCTGCGAGACGCTGTCGAGCACAAAAGCCCGCAGCTCGTCAGCGAGCGGGTGCAACTGGCGACGATCGAGGCGGCGCAGGGCAGCCGGTTCGTCAATGGTTTTCAGCAAGTCGTACATCGTCGTTCCATTGTAGGAAAACATACGCGTCCGCACTTCATTCGCGCTTACCCCTTGGTCTCTCGCGTGGCAGCGGACTTCGCGTTGGTTCTTCTTCAGCTGACCCGGTTCACCACCAGGTCAGCCAGTTCGGCGAGCCGCTGCGCGCGTGCGCCGAAGGGCTGGAGCGCTGCGTGTGCGTCGCTGCGCAATTGCGCGGCCAGCACGCGCGACGCGTCGAGCCCGATGATCGACACGTAGGTCGGTTTGCCGTCCTTCGCGTCCTTACCTGCAGTCTTGCCGAGCGTGGCGGAATCGGTCGTCACGTCGAGAATGTCGTCGACGACCTGAAACGCGAGGCCCACCGCGGCCGCGTAGGCGTCGAGCGAACGCAGTCCAGCGGCATTGGGGGTTTCGCCTGCGAGCGCGCCCATGCGCACCGCGGCGCGCAGCAGCGCGCCGGTTTTCATCCGATGCATCGTTTCGAGCTGCGTTCGTGTGAGCGCAAGGCCGACGCTCGCCAGATCGATCGCCTGGCCACCCGCCATGCCGACGGAGCCGATACCCAGCGCCAGTTCGCGCGTCAGCGCGGCCTGCCGGGCGGGTGCGAGCACCTCCGAAGTCAGCGCGACAAACGCCTGCGATTGCAGCGCGTCGCCCACCAGCAGCGCCGTCGCTTCGTCATATTTGACATGGACTGTCGGTTTGCCGCGACGCAGCGCGTCGTCGTCCATACACGGCATGTCGTCGTGCACCAGCGAGTACACATGAACCATTTCGAGCGCGGCAGCTGCAGCATCGAGGCTTTCGGCGCGCGCGCCGGTCAGTTCGCCCGCTGCATGGCACAGCAATGGACGTACCCGTTTGCCCCCGCCAAGAACCGCGTAGCGCATCGCCCCGTGCAATTGCGCCGGTGCGGCGGATTCAGGCGGCAGGTAATGCTCGAGAGCCTGTTCGACACGATCGAGCACCGAGCGCATCCATACTTCGAAATTCATAGATCGTCGTCTCCGCTGTCAGCGGCGGTTGTGGGGAGCGGCTTGAGCGTCTCGCCATCGAGAACGCGCACCTGCTGTTCAACTTTTTCTAACTGCTGCTGGCAAAATGCGACGAGCGCGGCACCGCGCCGGTACGCGGCAAGCGATTCCTCAAGGCTCAGGCTGCCGCCCTCCATGCGCCCGACGAGCCCTTCAAGCTCCGCGAGCGCCCCCTCGTAGGTGTCCGGCAACGGCGCGGTTTCGGCGCCCTCGGGGGACGTATCAGCGGTATCCT
>DASXXR010000117.1:0-17192 GCA_036502945.1 Paraburkholderia sp.
CGATGCTGCGGCTCGTGAACTGGCAAACGCTGCCGGCCATCGAAGGTGGCCAGAAAGGCGCTGCGCGCTATCCTTCGTTCGATTTCGCCGCACCGTGGCTCGCCGATGTCGACCGCGTGCTGCTGTCGAGCGAGCCCTACCGTTTCACGCAGGCGCACTGCGACGCGCTCAACCGCGATGCGCGGCTCGCCGGCAAGCACATCGGGTTGATCGACGGCGAGCGGGTGTCGTGGTACGGCTCGCGTGCAATCGAAGCCATCGGCTACCTGCGGCGCTATGCATTGCGGCATTGACCGACGCGTCGTGTGACGATATCAATACGCACATTATCTTGTTGTCGATGCAACGACCGTTCGCTAAGCTTTCGCCAACACAGCGGCGCCGGTTTCCGCCCCGGTTTTTGCCTCGCTCTTCCACGCATGAGCCGCATTGCCTGATCACGTATGTTCTGGGAGATGTTATGCGCTTCACCCTGCTTGCCGCCTTGCTCGCCGCCGCGCCCGCGCTCGCGCTGGCCAAACCGCTGACCGTCTGCACCGAAGCGAGCCCCGATGGGTTCGACGTCGTCCAGTTCAATTCGCTGGTCACGACCAACGCTTCGGCTGACGTGATTTTCAATTCGCTTGTCTCTTACGACGAAGCTGCAAGGAAAATCGTCCCGTCGCTCGCCGACAAGTGGGATGTCAGCGCCGACGGCCTCACGTACACGTTCCATCTGCGCCCGAACGTGCAGTTCCAGACCACCGACTACTTCAAGCCAACCCGGCCGCTCAACGCCGACGACGTCGTCTTCACGTTCAGCCGCATGTTCGACGAAAGCAATCCATGGCACAAGATTGTCGGCGCGAATGGCTTTCCGCATGCGCAGTCGACAGGGCTTGCGAAGCTGGTCAAGACGGTCTCGAAGGTCGACGACCAGACGGTCAGGTTCGAATTGGGCGAGCCGAACGCGACCTTCATGTCGACCATGACGATGGGCTTCGCGTCGATCTATTCCGCCGAATACGCAGAGCAGTTGCTGAAGGCGGGCAAACCGAACGACCTGAACGCGAAGCCGATCGGCACGGGTCCGTTCATGCTGAAGAGCTATACAAAAGACGCGGTGAACCGCTACGACGTGAACCCCGCGTACTGGGGCGCGAAGCCGAAGATCGACCGGCTGATCTACGCCATCACGCCGGACGCCGCCGTGCGCGCACAAAAGGTCAAGGCCGGCGAATGCCAGATCGCGCTGTCGCCAAAACCGCAGGACGTCGCCGAAGCGAAGACCGACAAGGCGCTGAACGTCGTGCAGACGCCGGCGTTCATGACCGCTTTCGTCGCGCTGAACACCGAGAAAAAGCCGCTCGACAACCAGAAGGTGCGCGCCGCGCTGAACATGGCGTTCGACCGCGCGACGTACCTGAAAGTCGTATTCGACGACACCGCTACGCCGGCGACCAATCCCTATCCGCCGAATACATGGAGCTATAACAAGGCGGTCAAACCGTGGCCCTACAACATCGCGAAGGCGAAGAAACTGCTGTCCGACGCAGGCTTTCCGAACGGCTTCTCGACGACGATCTGGGTGCGCCCAACGGGTAGCGTGCTGAATCCGAATCCGAAGGCCGGCGCGGAGTTGCTGCAGGCGGACTTCGCGCAGATCGGCGTCAAGGCTGACGTGAAGGTGGTCGAATGGGGCGAACTGATCAAGGAAGCGAAGCAAGGGCAGCATGACACGCTGTTCATGGGCTGGGCCGGCGACAACGGCGAACCAGACGATTACCTGTCGCCGCTTTTCAGCTGCAACGCGGTGAAATCGGGCATCAACTTCGCACGCTATTGCAACCCGGAACTCGACAAACTGATCGCTCAAGGCAAAGAGACCACCGACCAGGCAAAGCGCACGAAAGCCTATGAAGCCGCGCAGCAGATCATCCACGACGAGGCGCTATGGATCCCGCTCGGTTATCCGACCGCGGCGGCGATCACGCGCAAGAATGTCAGCGGCTATCACGTGAGTCCGTTCGGCCGGCAGGACTTCACGACGGTGTCGGTACAGTAGCGCGGCTCCCGCCATTTAGCTGCGCCAGGAACAGGCCCGCGTGCCAAACGCGGGCCTGTTTCATTTTGTGCTCGTGTTCATCCTGCACGGGAACGCGTACCTGTCGCCGGACGTATCTATGTAGTGCCATTCGGATTCCGTAGCATCCTAGACTGCGTATGCGGTGTCGGCGCGGGCAGAGCCTGTTTTGCCGATCGCTGCAAATCACGATTCCGACCAACGCATCAACATCAGAGGATTCACCTATGCAAGCAACATTCGATAGCCGTTCATTTACGTCCTACGGCCAGTCGTACAACCCATTCGGCGCGCAGACACAGCGGTCATACAGCACGGCACAGCCGGCAAGCAACGCCTTCTACGACTCCAGGCAGTATGGCAATCCGCAATCGCGACCGGTCTCCACGCATTTCGAACAGATCACGCGAACACCGAATGGTTCGACGATCAAGACGTCGATGACGACCATTCGTCAACCGGGCGGGCAATACGGTCAGGCACAGGACAATCGCTTCAACGGCCGCAACGATAACTCATGCAGATTCCCTCAGCGCACCCCGCCGCCTCCAGCGCACAACTCAAACTGCGACTCCCGCACGAACTGGAGCAACACGCCGGTCAACGGCAATAAGGCTACGGTCGACCTCGGCCAATATCAGCTGGACTTCGACAAGAAAGATTCGTCGATCAACATGCGTGACAAGGCAACCGGCGACACGACGAAAATCTGGGGCGATCCGCACATCGATATGCACAACGGCACAGCGGACAAGAAGAGCGGGATGTTCAACGGCCCGCTGACCTTCAATCTGCCGGACAACACGAAAGTCACGGTCGGCACGAAGTCGTCCGGCAATGCCGCCGTCAGCTACGCGGACCAGGTGACGATCACGCGAGGCAAAGACGCGTACCAGGTCAACGGCCTGAGCGAGAAGAACAGCAGCGGACTGACGGTGGACCGCAGCCGCGATGGCCGCGCGCTAGATGCCGCCACACCGGACGGCTATTCGCTCGTCGCGAACCGCAACGGCAAAGGCTGGATCGACCCGGCCACCGGTAAAGAACCGACTGCTGCGGATTTCAAGCTGGTTTGACGAGGCGCCGTGGCGAACCGGTGCCGCTTCGGCTACCCGTTCGCCACGGCTCATGACCACGCGGCACGATGCACATTCACGTAAAAGCCGGCTAGCGCTGGGTGGGCCGCCCGGCGACCGCATGACGCCGGGCCTCGATTTTTCCTGCGTCGACCCGCACTCGCAGCGCTCGTCGAACCCGCGTAGCGACCCGGCGCGCGCTCAACCGTCAATCGTCGCGCAACGCGGCGTTGAGCCGGCGCACGCGGGTTTGCGCGTCCTGTTGCCCCATCATTTCCCGTTGCAGACTCGTCGACGCGCGCGACACGTCCGCCGCCGCCGCCCGCTGGCCCTGCATCGCGCCCACCAACGCGCGATAAAGCGCGTCCTTACGCGCATCGTGCCCGCGCAATGCGTCCCGCCACAACCGCGCCGCCTGTTTGTCGTGACCGCACGATTCCAGAATCCTGCTCCGCTGCGCCTCGTGCAATTGCAACGCCGCACGGCGCTGCATGGCGTCCTCGTCCGCCCGTTGCGCCGCGCGCTGTGCATCCGCTAACGCACGCCGCTTACGCTCGACTCTCAGCTGCCGGACACGGACAAGCAATCGCCAAAGCTTCAAGCCCGCTTTCGCATCGTTCATCGGGCCGTTGCGCCACACAGCGCGCGCATCGATGCGCGCGTGCGTTCCCAGTTGCATTGTTCGTCGTATGGCTGCCGCAAGAAACGGCCGATGGCCGCGTGCCGTTCGATCGCCTCGTCGCTTGCGGGATCGCTGCCGCGCTGGTATTCGCCGATCTGCAAGAGCAGCTCCACCTCCTGATAGCGGCTCAGCCAACCGCGCACGCGGTCGGCCTCGGCGCGATGCGCGGCATCCGTGACGCGCGTCATCACACGGCTCTTGCTTTTCAGAATGTCGATGGCGGGATAGTGGCCCGCCGCGCCGAGCCGGCTTGAAAGCTGGATATGGCCGTCCAGCAGCGAGCGCGCTTCTTCGGCGATCGGGTCCGACAACTCTTCGTCTTCGGCAAGCACCGTGAAGAACGCGGTGACGCCGCCTGCGTGCGTGAGCCCCGCCGACTCGATCAGCCGCGGCAGCTCCGCAAACACGCGAGGCGGATAGCCGCGGCGCACCGGCGGTTCGCCGACCGCCAGCCCGACTTCGCGCAGCGCACGCGCGTAGCGGGTCAGCGAATCGAACAACAGCAGCACCTGGCGCCCTTTCGCGCGCAGGTCGCTCGCGATCTGGCACGCCAGTTCGGCGGCCTTGATGCGTTCCGCAGCCGGCCGCTCGGACGTCGACGCCACCACCACCGACGAACTCCGTCTGCCGGCCAGATGGTCGTGAATGAACTCGGAGACCTCGCGGCCGCGCTCGCCGATCAGCGCGACGACGATCGCGTCCGCGTGGGCGCCATTGGCGATCATGCCCATGATCGTGCTCTTGCCGCCGCCGGCCGGCGCGAAGATCCCGACACGCTGCCCGACCCCGCACGTGAGAAGGCCGTCGATCGCGCGCACGCCGGTGGCGAACGGCTGCGCGATCACCGGCCGCTCCAGCGGATTGATACTGGCCAGCGGCGCCGCGCACTCCGCGGCGCTCACCCGGCGCAGTTCGGCGCCGCCGTCCAGCGGCCGGCCCAGACCGTCGACCACACGCCCTTGCAAATCCAATGCATCGAAGTTCCCCCAGTCGAGCCCGCAGCCGTGCACTTGCGTGATATTCGACAAACCAGCAAGGCCGTCGAGCGGCATCACGAGCGCGCCATCTTCGGTGAAGCCGACCACTTCGCCCATTTGCGAATCGAGTGTATCGGGACGCACGAGGCGCACCCTCTCGCCGATACGCAACGACACGCCCACCGCGCGCACCACGACGCCGCGCGCTTCCGCCACTCTGCCCGCCAGCACCGGCTCGCCGGCGAGCGCGGGTGCATTTTGCTGGAAGGTCTTCATGCGGGTTCGAGCGTCGCAACCGTCCGCACGCGATAGGTGTTCTGCGGAATTTCATCGATAGCGAGGACTTCGATGCGCACCCCGAACGTGCGCAGGAATCCGCCAAGATGCGGGCGCAGAACCGCCGTCGTCACCAGCAGCCGCACGCCTTCCTCATACGCGCCGCCGACGATCTGCTGCAAGCCTTCGAGCTGATCGACATCGAGCATGCAATGCGGCTCTCCATCCGGTCCGCTGCGAATCTGTTCTTCGAGTTCCGTTTCCCACAACGGGTCGAGTATCGCCGCGTGGACTTCCCAGGTATCGAGATCCGCATAACGCCGAACCAGTTGCGGCCCGAGTTCGATGCGGGATTCGCGCACCATTCTGTCGAGCGTCCGGTCGCCCTCCGGCACCCGGATGATCGCCTCCAGGATTGCGCGCAGATTGCGGATCGGCACGCGTTGCTCGAGCAGCGTGCGCAGCACGCTCGCGAGCTGCACGGTACCGATCGACTGATCGACCTGGGCCGCGAGCTCGCGAAACTCGATGCCGATCTGGTTCAGCATGAAGCGTGCTTCCTGCGTGCCCATGAAGTCCGGCGCCGCCTGCTCGCACACTTCGGCGACGTGATCGCACAACGCCTCTTCGACGCTAGCCTTGAAAACCTCGGGGTCGTCGATTGCCGAAGCGACGCTCGCCTGCACCCATACCGACTTTTCCATGCGCGGCCGGTAGCCCTCGATGCCTTCCATCGACACGCGGGCCGCGCTGCCGCTTACCAGCACATGATCCTTGATGAGCGTGCCGCTCGCGAACGGCACGTCTTCGATGTCGACGATATAGCGCCCTTCGTCGAGGCGCGTATCGCGCAGCAACGCGAGCCCCGGAAAAGGCACCCCCAGACGCACCGTCAAATCGCGGCGCAAGCGGGCCAGCTGGCTGTTCAATAGTTGCGGGCGCAACGCTTCGCAGGCGGCTTTTCCGAGCCGCAAGCGCAGCGCGGCACTCGTGCCCAGTTCCACGTCGTCGAGAATCCGCTGCACGTAGTTGCCGCCGTCGCGCGTCATTGCCGGCATCAGCGCGCGCTGCGAACGCGCGTGGGCAGCCGACTGACGCATCAGAAGCACCGAAAGCCCGATCAACGCGCCGCCGGCCAGCGCGAACTGAATGTGCGGGAAACCCGGCACCGCGCCAAGTGCGAAACAGCCCACGCTCGCCATCCCGAGCGCTTTGGGATGCAGCGACAACTGGCGAAAGATATCGCCGCCCAGATGCGTGGCGCCGCCGCCCGACGACACGCGGGTCACCAGCAAGCCCGCTGCGACCGAAACGATCAGCGAAGGAATCTGTGAGACCAGACCGTCGCCCACGGTGAGTATCGTGTACGTATGCAGCGCGTCGCTGAACGACATGCCGCGTTGCGCGATGCCGATCGCAAGCCCGCCCGCAATATTGACGAGCGCGACGACGAGGCCCGCGATCGCATCGCCCTTGACGAACTTCATCGCGCCGTCGAGCGAGCCATAAAAATACGTTTCGCGTTCGAGCTCGCCGCGCAGTCTGCCGGCCTCCGCGGGCGCAATCAAGCCGCTGCGCAGATCGGCATCGATGCTCATCTGCCGGCCGGGAATGCCATCCAGCGTAAAGCGCGCCGACACCTCCGCGACGCGGTCCGCCCCCTTGGCGACGACAATGAACTGAATCGCGGACAGCACGACAAACACGACGATCCCGACCGCAACGCTGCCCCCGACCACCATCTCCCCGAACGCGCCGATGATTTCGCCCGCGTGCGCGTACAGCAGAATCATCTTCGTCGAAGCAATCGCGAGCGCGAGCCGCAGCAGCGTCGTCACAAGCAGCAGCGATGGAAAGCTCGACAGCTCAGCGGGCTTTGCCACGTAGATCGTCGCACTCAGCATCACGAAGCTTGCCGAAAAGCTGACGCAGATAAACAAGTCGAGCACGAATGCCGGAACCGGCAGAATCAACAGCACGAGCACGCTCAGAATGCCCAAGCCGACGGCCACGTCCGAGTGCCGCGCGAGAAACGCCGGCACATCGAGGCGATTGAACATCGAAAATTTTTGCATGTTATCGGCTCAATTCCCTATGAAGTGCGCGGCGCCGCCCTTTGACGTGCGGGTCGCCCTCGCTGTCGCGGTATTCGCGTTTGATTTCGTTCTTGTCCATGCGCAAGCGGCGGCGCCATAAAAAGCGCTGGAGTGCAAAGTCGGCCAGTGCGGGCGCCAATTGCGACGCCGCCATCATGGCGAGCAAACTCGCATGCGACATGCTGATTTGCGCCAGTTGCATCGGCAGCGACAGCGTGAACGACGGCACGAGCCGCTCGCACCACGCGACGAATACCTGCCAGAAGATGAATAGCAGAATGACAAACTGCACGAGCGTGATCAGTGCGTCGAACAGGACCTTCAGGCCGAAGAGGTTCTTCAGGCCGGACACCGGGTTCAAACGCTTCAGGTCAGGCGCCACGCGCTTCCACGCGAGCCCGCCACGCGTCTGCGCCAATTCGGGCACCGCGACCGCGAGCGCGCCGGCAGCCAGCGTGACGAGCGCGAGCGGCACAAATGCCAGGAGCGCCGACCACACGTCTGCAAACCGCTGCGCAAAGCTGCGCGTGTCGTCAAGCTGCGTCACCTCGCGAATGAGCGTCTCGCAGACGGTGTAAACGTGAGGGCCTTCGATCAGCAGAAACAGCCACCAGATCAAGCCGCTCGCCGCCACGGTGAGGTGCGTACTCTTCGCGATGTCGCCGTCCTTGCGGGCGCGGCGCAATCGCTCGGGAGTGGCAGCTTCGGTCTTATCGCTCATCGCAACACCAGGCTTTGCATGAAGATCGCCGTCAGGCGCTCGAACAGCACAGGCACGCACGACACGGCGACAAACGACAGGACCATCACCTTGACCGTTCTGGCCGTCGTGAACGGATTAAGCCGTTTCGCGTGCCGCGACATCAAGCCGAACGAAACCTCGATCAGCAGCATCAACCCGATCAACGGCATCGCAAGCCGCACGCCCTCCGCTAACGCGGTGGCGAAGCGCTCGTGCGACAACGGCTGGAATAGCCGCGCAAGGTCCACGTGCCGCGCACCCGGCGGACACAGCGCCCACGCGTCGGCGAAAAACCCGCACACCAGCCGCAAGCCCGCGCCGGTAAAGAACGTCACCGCGGCGAACTGCGTAAAAAGCGTTTCGAAAAGCGCGGCTTCCTGCTGGAAATTCGGATCGTAGACCGCGGCGACCGTGTAGCCGCCCTGCTGATCCAGCAGCGCGCCCGCGCTCGACGCGACGTGAAACACCACGCCGATCAGCAGACCCAGCGCGATGCCCGCGAGAACCTCCACCGCGACGCCCGTGACGAGCGCCGCCGGCCAGCCGACCTGCAGCGGCAGTATCGCGAACACCAGCACGAGCGGAACGCGCAACGCGACGCCTAGTGAATCGTTAAAACCGAACGGAATGAGGCTCAGCGCGATAGCCGGGCGAATCGAGCAAAATATGAGCCCCTCCAGATAGCCGAAATAGTCCATCGTCAGTGCAAACGCCCCGCTGCGATAAATGTGAATGCATGCTCGAGGAAGCGCGCGACCTCACGGCTCGCCCACGGCGCGGCAACGATCAGCACGGCGCCGACGCAGATGATCTTCGCGCCGTATGGCAGGCTTTGATCCTGAATCTGCAGGATCGACTGCAGCAAACCGAGCAGCAGACCCACGCCCGTCGCCACGACGAGTGCCGGCAATGAAAGCCAGAACACCAGTAACAGGGCTTCGCTCGAAAGCGATGAAAGAGAAGGAAGCGCATTCATTTGATGTAGCTGACAATCAGCCCGTGAACCAGCCGCGAGACGCCCGATACCGACACCAGCACGAACAGCTTGAGGGGAATCGAGACGGTGCTGGGCGACAGCATCACCATGCCCATCGCGGTCAGCACATTGGCAACGACGAGATCGACGACAAGAAAAGCGATGTAAAGCAGAAAACCTGCCTCGAAACCGCTCGATATCTCGCTGATCAGGAACGCCGGTATCAACAGAGAAAAATCGGTTTCCTGCGCTTCTCGCCCGGGATCGACCCGCTTGACTGCATTCAGCAGAAATGCGCGTTCCGCCGGCCGCGAATGGGCGAACAGAAACTCGCCGAGCGGACCGCGCACGGCCTTCAGCGTTTCCACAGGACCGGGCAGACTGCCGCTTTCGAGCCGCTCGTCGAGCGACAAGTCGGCTTCGATCTTCGACACGGTGGGCGCCATCACGACCAGCGTCGCGGCGAGCGCAAGACCGGAGATCGCCATGTTGCTCGGCGCCTGCTGCACGCCGAGCGCCGAGCGCAGCAACGTCAGCACGATGCTGAACTTCGTGAACGAGGTCACCATCACCACCATGATCGGCACGAGACCGACCATCGCCAGCAGACCGATGACCTGCACCTGCTCGAACGGCTGACTCATGTCGATGTGCCCGTTCGGGCCACCTGCATCATGTCGGTAATGCGCACGCCGAGCGCATCGTCGATGTCGACCAGTTCGCCGCGCGCGAACGGCACGCCCTGGCATAGCAACGTGACGGCGCGTTCCCGCACCGGTAGTTGCAGCGAAAGAATCGATCCGGTCCGCAGATGCGCCAGTTCGTGGACGCTCAGCGACACCGTGCCGAGCACGGCATCGAAAGCGAACGTAAGCGCGTCGACGGAGATAAATTCGCTCGTCATTTCCGGCTGCTTTGTCTCGTCGTCGACGAGTGGGCGGTCTACCAAGATTTGCTCTCCAGACAGGTTCAGCAGAATGCGGCGCGCTCCGTAGCGAAGCGGCACGCGCAAGTGATAAGAGGCGCGGTCGAGCAGCAACGCATCGCCTGGTTTGATCTTGCGCAAACGCGCAAACGACAGCGAAGGTCCGGCCATGCATACCGGCACCGCGACGACGAGTTGCCGCACCCGTCCGATCGCATTGAACGCCGGCACAGGCCGCCGCCTGAGATACTGATCGACCGCTTCGCTGTGAAACGAAAAATGAGCCGTGCGTCCGCTTTGCGTGTGGGTCAACGACATGCCGTAGGCGCCGGGCTCGGGCGCCGCGTCGAATGAAGCGCTGCCTAACTGGATAGCAAAGCCGAACGCGCCTTCGAGCGCGGACAACCATTCCGTCAACGTATCGGCGATCAGACGCGGCACCGCGTCGCCGAGCTGATGCATCGCCTGCCACGGCAGCTCCGGACACAGCGCCCGCGCATCGCAGTCAAGCGTGAAAGGCTGCCCCGATGCCGTGCCGGCGATACGCAGCGGATAGCGTGTGCGGCACGGTTCGAACTGCAACGCATAGCGACGCACACCGACGCTGACCGGGTACGGCGTGCCGAAATGCAGCGCCGCGACGTTCTGGCGCTCCGCATGCGCGAGCGAAAGCCGCTCGATGCCCATCCACGGGTTCATGCCGGTTCTCCGTCGTTCGCGTTTCGCGAGGAGCCCAAAGCCAGCGCATCGATCACGTCGCGCAAACCTTGCTCGACGACGGTGAACTGCCTGGCGGCTTCGTCGTCGATATACCGGTACTCGTTCAGCACCGCGCTCACCGCGTCCTTGATGCCGCGTTCCAGCGCGCGCAATTGCAGTTTCACGCTGCCGTCTATCACCCCTTGTTCCGTTTCGACGACACACGAATGCGGCGGCAGCCCCGCATCGGCGAGCACCGTGAAGAGCGGTGCTGCGAGGTCCCGTTCGAGCGTCGCGATCAGCCGCTTCGCTTCGCTGTAGTCGCCGGGCGAGACGCGCAGCGACATCACGCGCTGCGAGCGTGACACCGACATGCAGCGCCGCAGCTGGTTGGGCAACACCGCGCCGGGCGGCAACTCGCCGATGATCGCTACGAGCGCGTCCGTCGCGACGCGCGTAAGCCGGTCTTCGAGGCAGCGCGCGACAAACGACGTCGCCGTCCCGGGCGCAACGAAGTCGCGCAGCGCGGCTTCGCGCCCCGCGTCGTACGCGCGCCGCCATGCGCGCCGCTTCAGTGCGCGCACGCGTGCGGCAAGCCGGGACGCCTCGTGTGCGGCATCCTGCGCGCGTGCCGCTTCGAGCGCCCGCAGATCGTCCAGCTCGGCGAGATCCATCGACGACACATAACCGTCCGATTCGATTCGCCAGTTTCCACGCCGGCAGATCAACATGGTTCGCCTCGCAAGAGCTTCCATGCGTTGCCGATCAATTCGCGAGCAGCCGCGGGACTCACGCTCCTCGCGTTGAAACGTGCCGCGTCATCCGCGACGTCGCGCGGCATGCGCAACTGCAGCCACAGGTATTGAGCCGCGTCGCCATCGGCAAGTGCGCGCAACGACAACGCGAGCCCCGCGGCGGTCATGCTTCGCCGATCGAACAGGTTGAGCGACGCGCCGAGCTCCAGATCGTCCTGCTCGGTGCTCGTCTGCAATTGCACGGCGCGCAGCACATGGGGCGCGACATTCCTTGCGAAGGCCACATGGGCCGAACCCGTTACCACGCGGCGCAGCGAACGCGAGCACGCGAGCGCGGCGCCGATTCGGAACAATCGCGCGCAGGCCGGGCGCGGCAATTCGCCGACAAACGGCAACGCTCGCGTGAAGTTCATCTCGACGAGGTGCGGATACCGCGCAAGCAGAAAGGCATTCGCCTCCGCTTCGGCGCGCTCGTTGCGGACCGGTTGGCTTCGCATCAACCAGCTGTGATGTGCCCATTTCGCCGCGGCGAGAATAGAGTGACGCGTCATGACGCTTCTCCTTCGTCCGCGGACGAAAGCGGTCGGGTGCCGGCGCCGGCCGCCGGATCCGGCGCGGCACGCGCGCGGCTGCGCCCCCTGCGTCTGAAGAAGGTTGGCGAAAACGACCGCACGCTCTTCGTCCATACCCATGCCGACACGCTCAGCAGCATCACCATCACGGCCGCCAGGATCAGCACGAATGCCGTGCTGCGGCGCTCGGGCGGCTCTCGCCCTGCGAAGCACGCGTTGCTGTCGCGGCAGACGTCGCCGGCAGCGAGAACCGGCGTCACCGGCACGAGCGTCAGGAAGACGCGGTCGGCCGTCAGTCCCTCGACGCTGCCCGCGACGATTCCGCGAATCTTGTCGCGCATCAGTTCGAGGTTGTAGTCCGTGCGATAGCGCAACATCACCGACGCGGACGGCACGGCAACCGGCCCCGTCACCGGATCGCGCTCCGGCTGCACGATATGCACGCGCGCGACCAGTACGCCATCGATCTTCTCGAGCGTCTCCGACAACTCCTGCGTGAGCCCGTAGATATAGCGCACGCGGTCTTCCTCGGGATTCGAGATCAGCCCCTGGCGGCTGAACAGCTCGCCGAGGTTTGCATGTCCGCCGCGCGGCAACGCGTAGGCGCTTGTCAGTTCGGTTGCGGCGACCGCATCGTCGCCGTCGACGGACACGGTCCACGTCTTGTCGGTATTGCGTTCCTTGACGCCGTCGATGCCGTGATGACTGAGAACGGCGATGATCCGGTTGGCCTGGTCCTCGTCCAGGCCTTCAAATAGCGAGGTTCTGCAGCCGACGAGGAGAAGAAGCGGCAGCAGGATCAGCGCGCGGCGCATCAGCCCTTCACCATGGTCTGCATGCCCTGGACGAATCCGTCTGCGATGCTCTTGTAAAGCGTCAGCTTCACGTTGCGTTCGCCGAACTCGTATTGCAGACGCAGCAGATCCGAAGTCGTCATGTGGCCCGATGCAATCTGCCTGAGCTGCCTGTCGATCTGCGCGTGAGACGCCGCCTGTGTGTCCTCGACATGCGCGAACAGGCGTTCCGCACGCGACGGCGCGGTGTCGGCGGTCACGATATCGAATTGCGCCGCAGGCGGCACGATGGCCGGGCGATCGGGCACGGCCAGGTTCAGCGGTTCGACAGGCGGCACGGACGGCGTGGCCGGCACGCGGTCCGCGGTCATCAAGCTGATGACAGGAGGTTGCAACATCATGTTATTGGCTTTCTCGAATGGTCAGTTGGTAAAGGATGGGAACGGACCGCGACGTCGCGGCCGTCTCCCTGTATGCGCTCCTGTACGGTGCGCACTGCGGCAGATCCAGAAAAGCCCTCGCGGTCCTGCTGGCGGCCGGATCGTCGGAGTTCGACACGGACATCAGCATCCTTGCGCCCGACGCGTACTTTTCTTCGAATAGCAAACAGGCACCGAGCCATGCGCGGGCAAGTGCATAGTCCGGCTGCATATCGACGGCGCGCCGGCACAGCAGCACCGCCTTCCCATAGTTCGCGCGGTCCACCTCGACGAGTCCCAGACCGAGGTGCGGGGAGGCCTGCGCCGGGTAGAGCCGTGCCAGCCTTTCGAATAGATAGCGGGCGTCGTCGAAGCGCCGCTGCACTCTTGCGTAGTGGCCGATCGCGATCAGCAGTTCGAACATCTCTTCCATCGTTCTGTCTTTCGTCGGGACGCCCTTGCGGGCGCCCCGTCACCCATAACGGTTACTTCATGTTGCGTGCGATCGTCGATTCCGATTCCTGGCGTTTCGACAGCGTCTGCGTGGACATCTGGTCAGTCGAACTCTGCTTGCCGACTTTTTGCTGCAACTTCAGCCCAGCCGTGTTCGTGTCGTCACCCTGCTTGCCGCCTGCCTGTTGCGCCTGGCCACCACCACCGCCCTGGCCCGTGGCCTTGGCTTCCTGCATCGCGCCGTCCACGTCCTGGTTGGCGCGCTTCATCAGCGACAGCAAGACATTAAGCAGGTCGTCGGATCCCGCACCGCCATCCGGACTGAGCGTGCTGCCCATGCCACCGGTATTGCCGAAATTCCCGACGGTCGGCGAATACATGGCCGCCTGCGGGTTCACCTGGTTGATTCCGTTCATGATGTGTTTTCCTTAACGTTTGACTGCGCATTCACGAGGCCATCGCCTCGCTCCACCACTTGTCGAGCCATGCGCAAACACTCGACAAGCAGAACCCGTTCGCGGCGCGTGTCCGGCGCGACGGCCGCCGACGCGCCCGATGTGCGCCAATCGCTGTTTGCGCGCGCGATTTCATGTGCCAGCCGCTCAATCACCCCGGCACGTCCCGCCCCATGATCGGCAGACATCCGCGCTTCTAGCGGCCCGGCCAGCCATACGGCCGCGCTGCTGCTAGCAGTCCTTTTTGTCATGAGCGTCTTTCGAGAAGAATTCGTAGGCCGTTCCGTCGTCGTCTCGAGCAATGACGGCGACGCAACCCGACAGGCGAAGCACCTTGCCGAGCGGCAGCCGCGCACCCGCGAAATAGCGTTGCCCCTGACGGTCCGTGAGCCAGATCGCATTCGGCGACTGCGTGAGGTTCATCCCGATCGCTTCGAGCGGAATGCGCACCGATCCGTCCGATGCGGGATGCCCGTCGAAACTCAGTTCACCCAGACCATCGATTCCGGCACGCGCAAGACGCGCAACGCGCGGGTAGTCCCACGATTCCGGCTGCAGGTAGGCATCGGTTGCAGGCACAACGATGGAGAACGCGCCGGCTTGCCCCGGACGAATCGCCGCGCCCCGGTAGTACTTGTCGAGGAACTCCTGCAGTTGCTCCTTCAACTGGCTCACCACAAAGACGCGCAGCACCGGCGAGCGCGCCGCACTGCGCGCGGCGATCGCAAGCGCGGTCAGGTCCGCGTACGTCTCGACATAGCCTTCGTACACAGGCACGCCGCTCTTCGCGTCCACATGGATGCGCACCAGCCGGAACGCGGGGTTTGCGGCGTGCGGTGTATCGCGAGGCATGAGGTACGGCGCCAGAAGTTGCCATCCGCATCCGGCCGCAACGGCCAACGGGGCCAGCGCGATAACCAGCTTCCATCCGCGTCGCAACGTTGCCCAGCGCCTCGCTGCATAGGCGAGCGGAGCGTGCGTCAACAGCCATGACAGCTCGGCCACTTGCACCGTGGCCGGCATCAGCGCATCCCGCCCGCTGAACTGCAGCGTGGCGCCGCCGACGGCAAACCAAGCGCCATATCGCAACGCCGTAGGCTTGCCAGGTCGTAGCGGATAGCCGAACACCGATACGCCGTCATGCAGCGCGACAACGCTCAGCACGTCGCCGGCGACGCGAATCGTTGCGTGGTGTGGTTCGACATGCTCGTCGACGAGAACCAGATCCGCACCGTCGCCGCTGCCGATGGTCAGGTCATGGCCGTCGGACAGCAGAACGTTCGCGCCCGCATGCACGCCGCCTGTCACGACGATGACTGCGCCCGCGCTCATCGCATTTGCTCCAGCGTCGGCGGCTTGAGTCCCGCCGAACCAACGCGGGGCTTGCCTGTCGAGCCGCTTTGCGAGAGCGCCAGCAACGCGCCCGTGACGTTGGCCGGCGACTCGAGCGCAGCAGGCGCCGCTGCGCCGGCGCTTCGGCCCGATACGGCACGCGAGCCGTCTCCGGTCATGGACTTCAGCCGCGGCGTGATCAGAATGAGCCGCTCAAGACGCTGCGTCGTCGTTTGTTTGTTGCTGAACAGCGCACCGACATAAGGAATGTCGCCGAGGAAGGGCACCTGCGACCTCGAGGTCTCGCTGCGATCGTATTCATAGCCGCCGATCAGCAGGCTTTCTCCGTCTGACACGACGGCTTGCGTGACGATCGAATGATTGTTCACCTTCGGAATACCGTCGACCGACAGGCTGGAGTCAAATCCGCCGTCCTCGATCTGGACGCTCAACAAGATGTTTCGCGGCTTGTCGCCCGTCGATTCGACGGTCGGCGTGACCCTCAATGTGAGCCCTGTATCGACGTTGAACAGATCGACATCCTGATTGCCCGCAACGCGCACATAGACCGAATTGCGCGACGAAAGCACAGCCTCGGAATTGTTGAGCGTCAACACTTGCGGGCGCGACAGAATGCGCGCCTTGCCGGTTTCCTCGAGCGCCTGAATCTGTCCGAACAGGTAATGCGCCGAATTGCCGATCAGCGTCGCGAGGTTAAGACCCGGCGCCGCGCTTTGCAGCGCCGGGAAGAGGCCTTGATCCCCTTGCGGATTCGCATTCACGGTGGCGTAGGCGGAACCATCGCGCCCTCGCGCGCCACCGCCCCATCGAATGCCGAGTTCCTGAATCGCGTCCGTCGACACATCGATGACGAGGGCAGTAATTTCCACGAGATCCTGAGGACGGTCGAGCATCGCGATCGCGCGTTCATAGTTGGGCATCATCGAAGGCACGTCGTAGACCACAACCGAGTTGGTCCTTGCATCCGCAACGATGTTGCGGCGCGCGGGCGTCACGTCGGATTGCACGACTTCGTCGGGCGGCGGCGCATCGGCCGACTGAGCTGTGTCGGCCAGTCCGAGCCCGCGCAGGCTCGGCAGCGGCGGCGGGCCGGCACGTGGTGTGCGAGCTTCTTTTGAAGGTCCCGCACGGCGGTCGCGGGGAATCACATGGGTATCGCCCATCAAGCGGCGCAACAGCGATGCGATGCCGGGTACGGTCTGTGACCGGTTGGCGGTCGTGTATGTGATGTCCTGCGCCTGCGCGTAACGCAGCGGGAAAACGCGAATCTGCGTTTGATCCAGTTGCGGTTCGACGGTGGTCTGTTGCCGCGCCTTCTCAATTGCGTCCGCGATTGCATCGACGAAACGCGACGGTCCTGTGACCTTTGCGGTCGTATCGGAGTAACGCACCGGCAGATGTGCATCGTCGAGATCGAGGCTACGCAGAAGACCGGCTACTGCGTCCCGCGTCATCGGCGCAAAGGCAATCGCTCTGCTTCTGACGTCCGATCCGGAGCTGACGTGAATCGTCCGCCCGTCAAAATACCACGCGAGCCCATACGCCTCGGTTAGCTTCGCGAAGACACGCGCCGGCGGTTCGTCGAACGCGCCGTTGACGGTTCCCCTCACGTCCCGCGCGATATCGACCGGCAGACCGCCTGCGGTGGCCACATCTCGTAGCACATCCGCCAGTTGCGAATTGCGCGCGAAGTAGTGCATTGGCGCGCTCCGCCACGACGGCTCCGCTGTGCACCCGGTCGACGCATGCAACGCCACCCACGCGATGGCCAAACAGCGCATGGCCGCCGCCGTCGAACGGAATCGTCGACAGCAACATCGCCTCTCTTTGCATTTGCACCGCGTCACGAACATTGAATTTCCTCTACCGGGTCAAGCCGG
>DASXXR010000118.1:0-2843 GCA_036502945.1 Paraburkholderia sp.
GTAAATGTAGCGTTGCAGCTTGTCGGCCAGGATGGGGTCGAATGCGTTGCCGGCTTCTTCGAACGCGTCGAACGCCTCGGCCTCCAGCACTTCCGCCCACATGTAGACGTAGTAGCCGGCGGCGTAACTAGCGCCGCCAAAAATGTGGGCGAAGTGCGGCAAGCGGTGACGCAGACTCACTTCGCGCGGCACACCGAGGCGCTGGCGCTCTTGCGCTTCGAAGCTGGCGATGTCGATACCTGCCGGGTCGTGCTGCAAGTGCAGCGCCATGTCGATCAGCGCGGACGACGTATAGGCCACCGTGTCGAAACCCTGGTTGAAGGTTTGCGAAGCCCGGATGCGCTCGATCAGCGCGGCTGAGATCGGCTCGCCGGTGGTCGCATGGCGGGCGTGTTTTGCCAGCACTTCAGGCACCGTGGCCCAGTTTTCCATCAGTTGCGAGGGCAGTTCCACATAGTCTTGCGGCACATCCGTGCCGGACAGGCGGCCGTAACTCACGCTGGACAACAAGCCATGCAAGCCGTGGCCGAATTCGTGGAACAGCGTACGCACGTCATCGAAGCTGAGCAAGGTCGGGCCATCGCCGCCACGTGCGAAGTTGTTGTTGTTCACCACGACCGGGATCGCCTTGCCGCCGTTGCGCGTCTGCTTGCGATAAACGCTCATCCAGGCGCCGCCCTGCTTGTTGGGCCGCGCGAAGTTATCGCCGATGAACACGCCCGCAAGTTCATTGCCGCGGCGCACTTCCCACAGACGAACGTCCGGGTGATACAGCGTGATGCCGGTTTGCTCGACGAACTGCACGCCGAAGAGGCGGCTCGCGCAATCGAACATCGCGCCCAGCATCGCTTCAAGGCCGAAATACGGTTTCACCTCTGCGTCGTCTAGCGCATAGCGGGCTACGCGTACTTTCTCGGCGAGGTAATACCAGTCCCATGGTTCGATGTCAGTGGGTTCGCCCAGCGCGGCGGCTTGCGCGACCAGCGCTTGCCGTTCCTGTTCGGCGCTCGCCTTGGCGGGTTCCCACACCTGGCTGAACAACTCATACACGGCCGAGGGTTTGCCGGCCATGCGGTCGGCCAGCGCGTAGTCGGCAAAGCTTTCATACCCCAGCAAGCGTGCCTGCTCCTGGCGCAGCGCCAGTATCTCGCGTGCTAGCGGGCGGTTGTCGCGCTCCGGCGTCTCGCCACGGGTGGTCCACGCATGCCACGCGTTTTCGCGCAGATCGCGACGCGTGGACCAGGTCAGGAACGGTTGCACCAGCGAGCGCGACAAGGTGATCACGCAACCATCCACGCCGCGTTCCCGCGCCGCGCTCTGTGCGGCCTCACGCAGAAAATCGGGAAGGCCAGCGAGATCGGCTTCGGTTTTCAACGGCAACTGGTAGCTGGCTTCATCGGCCAGCACGTTCTGCGCGAACTGGGTATGCAGATGAGCCAGCCGCTCGGCGATGCCCGCGAAGCGCTCACGCGCGGCGCCTTCAAGCATGGCGCCCGTACGCACAAAAGCGGTGTGCAGGCGTTGCAGCAAGCGGCGCTGTTCTTCATTCAACTCGAGCGCCGACGCTTGCTGGTAGAGCGCATCCAGCCTCGCAAAGAACGCGGCGTGCATTGAGACCTTGCTGTCGTGCGCGGCCAGCAGCGGCGCCATCTCACGCTCTACAGCCTGCAGGGCGGGCGGCGATTCGGAAGCACACAGGTTTTCAAAGGTCAGGCGCACTCGCTCGAGCCTCGCGCCGGCGGCGTCGAATGCGGCTGCGGTGTTGTCGAATGTGGGGGCGGCCGGATTGGCGGCCAGCGCGTCGATTTCCGCCAGATGCTCGTCAAACAGCGTGGCGAAGGCGGGGCTGAAGTGCTCGGGCTTGATCTGCGCAAAGGGCGGCAACTGATAGGGCGTTTGCCAGTCCTGCAACAGCGGATTGCTGTGGTCGGTCATCTCGATCTGCCTTGTGGGCGTCAGGGTGTAGGAGCGAACATGATAAGACATCGCGATTGAGCGGAGCCCCACGTCAATTTAAACGGGTTCGCGAACGCGTTGGGCATGAGTTGCGCTCTGCATCTGAATGCGGTCAATGGGACAACCGGAAGCGTCGCTACGAGTGACGGGCCGGCGCCCCGGGATTCGCTTAGGCGGGATGGTTGCGTGCGCCTGCGAGCGGCGCACGCATGGCGCGGCGCCGGAACCAGCCCGTGATCGCAATCCGGTCGCGCGTGGCGGGCAACACCTCATGCAACATGTCGGCCGACAGAAACACCACGGTGCGGCCGCCGATCGGCAGGATGTCTCGCGTCGCGGCACCTTCGGGATGCAGCCGCAACGCGCCGCCGTGCTCGGGAAGCCACGCCGGATTCAGGTAGACGGTGATCGTGACCGTACGGCTGTCGTCGCCGCGAAACCGGTCGAGGTGCGGCTGATACGACATACCCGGCGCATAGAATGCGAAATGGCCTTCGTAATCGTGAAGGCCCAGAAAGAGCTCGCGGTTCAGCGCGGTTCGCAGCGCCTCGATGATTGCAAGGAACTGGCTGCACGCTTCGGATTGTCCCGCTTCCAGCCATTGAATCCGATCGCCGCGCACGGCAGGCTGAAGCGAAGACGTGGCCCCCAGGCCGACGCGCGCCATGGCGAGCATGCCGTTCTTCGCCGACGCCATGCATTCCGTTTCCAGTGCGTGCATCAGAGCCGGCGACAGGAAGCCGTCCTGCTCCGACCAGCCGCGATCGTGGAGGTCGTCGATAATACGGCGGAGCGGTGCATCGATAGTCGCGTCTGGATACGCCGACGAGTCAGGCTTGAGCAATAGATAATCCCTGAAATGACGATGCCGCGCGACCGTTCGGGCG
>DASXXR010000119.1:0-6727 GCA_036502945.1 Paraburkholderia sp.
CGGCGCGTGTTTTCCGATGCGAAGTCGATGCTCGCGCGGCTGATCCAGGGCCGCTGGCTGACGGCAAACGGCGTGATCGCGCTGCTGCCGGCGAACACCGTCAACGACGACGACATCGAAATCTATACCGACGAATCGCGCAGCGAAGTGGCGCTGACGTGGCGCAATCTGCGCCAGCAGAGCGTGCGACCGGTGGTCGACGGCGTGATGCGGCCGAACCGGTCGCTGGCCGATTTCATCGCACCGAAGGACTCAGGGGTCGCGGACTACATCGGTATGTTTGCGGTGACGGCGGGCCTCGGCGTCGACGTGAAGGAAAAACAGTTCGAGAAGGACAACGACGACTACAGCGCGATCATGCTGAAGGCGCTCGCCGACCGCTTCGCGGAGGCCTTCGCCGAAGCGCTGCACGCACGCGTGCGGCGCGACCTGTGGGGTTATGCCGCCGACGAATCGCTGCCGAACGACGCCCTGATCGCCGAAAAGTATCGCGGCATCCGTCCGGCGCCGGGCTACCCTGCGTGCCCGGACCACCTCGTCAAGCGCGACATGTTCACCACGCTGCAAGCTGAAGAGATCGGCATGAGCGTGACCGAATCGCTCGCAATGCTGCCGGCCGCGAGCGTATCGGGCTTCTACGTCGCACATCCGGACAGCACGTACTTTTCGGTTGGCAAGATCGGCCAGGATCAGCTGGAAGACTACGCGCAGCGGATGGCGCTTTCGAAGAAGGACGCCGAGCGGGCGCTGGCGCCGCTGCTGTGATGCGCTGTTGCGCACCGCGGGTTTCCGAAGGCAGTTGCAACGCCGCGCAGGTCTTCAAAAAAAGAACCCGCTTTGCATGAGTCGCAAAGCGGGCTCTTTTCTACCGACGGCAAACGCACTATGCGCGTCGTCGCGACATAACGCGCCGCGACTCAAATGCCCCACATGATGTCCGCGTTTCCCTTCTGGGCTTCACGCATCATGTCGAGGAACGGGTACGCGCGCTGGGCGAGTCCGATCGGGATTTCGTGGTGTTCGCGGCCTTCCTCGCCTTCGTGAAAATGGCCGTCGTGTTCCGCGCGTTCCTGCTTGTCCGTGACGATGGCCGCTTCGAGCTTCTTGATCGCATCGCCCAGTTCGTCGTGCGTGATGACGCCGCGCTGACCGAGCCGCTTACCGACAATGCCGACCAGATACTGAGCCAGGTTCTCCAACATCACCACGTCCGGCGCGGCGCGGCATTTAAACGTAATCAGCATGACAGTTCCCTTTTCATTATGTTGGCGTCTCGCGCGGCCAGCCGACCCACCACGCGCCGCCCGGCTTTCGTCGGCGCACCGGCGCTACCGGCGGCCCCGGCCCCTGCTGGACATCTCTCGTGGGACATCTCATTGGACATATTAGCACCTGCTAAAATCCGATTTGACGGAAAAAGCTCGCCGTGGTGCGCCCGCTCAGTCAGCGCCGCTTCAACTCGCCGGGGGGCGCGAGGCAAACCGCAGCTTGCGCTCCGTGCGGCGTTCTGTGCCGCGCTCCGTGCATTTAGCACGCGGCCGGCTGCTGCCGATTCGCAGCAAGCGCCGGTCTTGCGACGCCCGCCGCATCGCCGCCTTCCGCGCCCGTCGCAAGACCGGCTTTAAGACACCGCATAGCGCGCCGCCCCGTTTCACCCGGACTGCCTTCACTGGAATCGCAACAAGCATGCTGCCTGCACATAAACAAACCCTCGAAACCCTGCTCGCCGACACCGTGAAGCAGATCGCCACGGCAACCCAGGGCGCGACCGAAGCCGCGTTCGTGCTCCCGACGATCACCCTCGAACGCCCGAAAGTCGCCGCGCACGGCGACATCGCGTGCAACGTCGCGATGCAGCTCGCCAAGCCGCTGCGCGCGAATCCACGCCAGCTCGCGCAGCAGATCGTCGACGCGGTGCTCACCCATCCGCTGGCCAAAGGCCTTGTCGATGGCGCCGAAGTCGCGGGCCCCGGCTTCATCAATCTACGCATTGCGCCGGCCGCGAAGCAGGCCGTGATCGGCGCGGTATTCACGCAGACGGACGCCTTCGGCCGCTCGCAGCGCGAAGCAGGCAAGCACGTGCTGGTCGAATTCGTGTCGGCGAACCCCACCGGGCCGCTGCATGTCGGCCACGGCCGTCAGGCCGCGTTGGGCGATGCGCTGTCGAACGTGCTGGCGTCGCAGGGCTACGACGTGCATCGCGAGTTCTACTACAACGACGCCGGCGTGCAGATCCAGACCCTCGCCGTTTCCACCCAGGCCCGCGCGCGCGGCCTGAAGCCGGGCGACGCAGGCTGGCCCGAGGCCGCGTACAACGGCGAGTACATCGCCGACATCGCGCACGATTACCTGAACGGCGCCACCGTGTCGGCGCGCGACGGCGAGCCGGTGAAAGGCGCAGCGGACATCGACAATCTCGACGCGATCCGCCGCTTTGCTGTCGCGTATCTGCGCCACGAACAGGATATGGATCTGCAGGCGTTCGGCGTCGAATTCGACCAGTATTACCTCGAGTCGTCGCTATACAAGGAAGGCCGTGTCGAGCAGACGGTCGCGGCGCTCGTCGCCGCCGGCAAGACCTACGAGCGGGACGGCGCGCTGTGGCTGCGCACGACCGACGACGGCGACGACAAAGACCGCGTGATGCGCAAGACAGACGGCACGTACACGTACTTCGTGCCGGACGTCGCGTACCACGTGGCGAAGTGGCAGCGCAGCTTCACGAAGGTCATCAACATCCAGGGCTCGGACCACCACGGCACGGTGGCGCGCGTGCGCGCCGGCTTGCAGGGGCTCGGCATCGGCATTCCGAAGGGCTATCCCGACTACGTGCTGCACAAGATGGTCACCGTGATGCGCGACGGCGAGGAGGTCAAGATTTCGAAGCGCGCGGGCAGCTATGTGACGGTGCGCGACCTGATCGAATGGTCGGGCGGCGCTGCGCCAGGCTCGGAAATCGCACCCGATCTGCTCGACGAGGAGACGATTCGCCGCGGCCGCGACGCTGTGCGCTTCTTCCTGATCTCGCGCAAGGCCGATACGGAATTCGTGTTCGACATCGACCTCGCGCTGAAGCAGAACGACGAAAACCCCGTGTACTACGTGCAGTACGCGCACGCCCGGATCTGCTCGGTGTTGAACGAGTGGAAGTCGCGCTTCAACGCGGACGAGGCGGTGCTGCCTTCAGTCGATCTGGCGCCGCTGTCGAGCGAACGCGCCATGGCGCTGCTGCAAAAGCTGGCAGAGTTCCCCGACATGCTTGCGCACGCCGCCGAAGAACTCGCGCCACACGCCGTCGCCTTCTATCTGCGCGACCTCGCGGGCGAATTCCACTCGTTCTACAATGCCGAACGCGTTCTGGTCGACGACGAAGCGCAACGCAACGCGCGCATCGCACTGCTCGCGGCGACGCGCCAGGTGCTGGCGAACGGCCTCGCGATGATCGGCGTCTCCGCACCGGCGAAGATGTAAGGTTTCGGCGCGCGGGGGCGGCGGTGCAGGTGCGGCTGTATTTGCCTGCCCGGTTTGGCAGGTGAGTTCGTCAACCGAGTTTGCCCACCAAGCCCCGCGACGCCAGGCCCAGCACCGTCGCTATAATCGACGGTCACTCAAGATTTCCTTTTGCAGGTGATTCAGACAATG
The DNA here is from genome assembly GCA_036502945.1 of Paraburkholderia sp. Classification (GTDB taxonomy): domain Bacteria; phylum Pseudomonadota; class Gammaproteobacteria; order Burkholderiales; family Burkholderiaceae; genus Paraburkholderia. The sequence continues at coordinate 3,643 of DASXXR010000119.1, forward strand.
GCAAAGCCACGCCGCACAACGAAGCAGTCGAAGCAAACCGGGGGGACGTTTCTCGGCATCGTGCTGGGCCTGATCGTCGGCCTTGCAATCGCGGTGGTGGTGGCGCTGTACATCACGCGCGCGCCCACGCCGTTCGTCGCAAAGGTCGCGCCGCCCGCCGCGTCGGACGCCAGCGCGAGCCAGCCGCAATACGACCCGAACCGCCCACTGCAGGGCAAGAGCCCGGGTCAGCCGGTGCCGCAGGCCGCCCAGCCGGCGCCGCCGAATACCGCGCCGGGGCAGACGAACAATCAGACACAATCGTCGGGCATGCTCGAAGAGCCGCAGATCGTCGAAGTACCGCCGTCGGGGAACGCGGGCGGCAGCGCCAACGGCGTCGCCGTCGCGCCAAAGCCGGCTCAGGACAACGGTGCGGCTTCCACGCCGGCCGCCGGCGCAAAGAAACCGCAGCCGACGAGCGGCACCGCGGTGGCCAACGTTGCGCCCGCCTCGAAACCAGGCGCGGCGGCTGCCCCCTCCGCCGCCGACGCGAACACCGGCTACCTGCTGCAGGTCGGCGCATACAAAACGTCAGCCGATGCCGAACAGCAGCGCGCGCGCCTCGCCTTTCAAGGCTTCGAATCGAAGGTCACGCAGCGCGATGCGGGCGGCGTCACGTATTATCGCGTCCGGATCGGACCGTTCGCGAAGTTCGAGGACATGAACACAACGCGTCAGCGTCTGTCGGACGCCGGCATCGATACCGCTGTGATCCGTTTTACCAAGCAATAGTTGGCTGCCGGCCGGGACTGCCATGCGTCGCCGCTGAACCTTCGGCGCGCGGCGCGAGTCTCACGCACGGCAAAAGCCTGCCGTCGAAGCCGTAACGGTGACAGGCCTATGACGCCAGTCTTCCGTCACCGCTACCTCCCTGAATGGGTTCAAAAGACATGAAAAAGCTGCTTAGCATTCTTTTCCTCTCGCTCGGTCTCGTTGCCGCCGCGTCCCAGGCGGCTCCGGCTGCGCCGGTCGCAGGCAAGGACTACACCGTGCTGTCGACGCCGCAGCCGGTCGAAGCGCCGGCCGGCAAGATCGAAGTCATCGAATTCATGTGGTACGGCTGCCCGCACTGCAACGAGTTCGATCCGTTTCTTGAAGACTGGGTGAAGAAGCAAGGTCCCGACGTCGTGTTCAAGCGCGTGCCGGTCGCCTTCCGCGACGACTTCATCCCGCACTCGAAGCTGTACCACGCGATCGACGCGCTCGGTCTCGCGCAAGAGCTGACGCCGAAGATCTTTCACGAGATCCACGTCAACAAAGACTATTTGCTGACGCCCGAAGAGCAGGCCAAATTCCTCGCGAAGAACGGCGTCGATCCGAAGAAGTTCATGGACGCGTACAACTCGTTCTCGACGCAAACGGCACTGCAGCGCGACAAGAAGCTGCTCGACGACTACAAGATCGACGGCGTGCCGACGCTTGTGGTACAGGGCAAGTATGAAACGGGCCCCGCCGCGACGAACAGCCTGCCGGGCACGATTCAGGTGCTCGACTATCTCGTCGGCCAGGTTCGCGCGAAGAAGATGTAAGCGCGCCCGCGCCGGTTTATGAGTTCACCGCTAAAGGTTTTCATTACCGGCGCATCGAGCGGCATCGGTCTCGCGCTCGCTGCTGAATATGCGCGGCGCGGCGCGATTCTCGGGCTCGCCGCACGGCGCGGCGACGCGCTCGCCAGTTTCCAGCAGTCTCTTCCGCAGCACCCCATCTCCATCTATCCGGTCGACGTACGCGATGCCGATGCGCTCGCAGCAGCGGCACAGCAGTTCATCGCGCAGCATGGTTGCCCGGATATCGTGATTGCGAATGCCGGCATCAGCCGCGGCGCGGTCACCGGGCACGGCAACCTCAACACGTTCCGCGACGTGATGGACATCAGCTACTACGGCACGGTGGCCACCTTCGAGCCGTTTGCAGCCGCCATGGTGGCTGCGCGCCGGGGCACGCTGGTCGGCGTGTCGAGTGTCGCGGGCGTGCGCGGATTGCCGGGCTCGGGCGCGTATAGCGCGGCGAAAGCGGCGGTGCGCACGTATCTCGAAGCGTTGCGCGTTGAAATGCGGCCTTATGGCGTCGCGGTCGTCACGATCGCGCCCGGCTATATCCGCACGCCGATGACCGCGCACAATCCGTACCGTATGCCGTTCCTGATGGACGTCGACCGTTTCGCCACCAAGGCCGCCGATGCGATCGCGCGTAAGACGCGCTTCGCCGTGTTTCCGTGGCAGATGCGCATTGCGGGCATGCTGTTGCAGATCGCACCGCGCGGGCTCTACGATGCGGTGTTCGAGAAGGCCCCGCGCAAACCGCCGGCCACGGAGTAAGCGGCTGAAAGCCCGACCGGAAAAACCGTCACAATAGGCGACCCCCGCCACAGTGAGACAAGCGATGAGCGAGCGTGCAATCGATGCGGCAGGTGTCGAACACGAAAGCGCGGGCGAAGACGCGCGCATCGTCTCGCTCGTGCCGAGCATCACCGAATTGCTGTTCTCACTCGGACTCGACCGGCAGATCGTAGGGCGCACCGGGTTTTGCGTGCATCCGCGCGAGCGGGTGCGCGATGTGCCGAAGGTCGGCGGCACGAAGTCCGTGCAACTCGACGCGATTCGCGCATTGCGTCCCACCCACGTAATCGTCAATATCGACGAGAACGAACAGGGCGCGGTCGATGCGCTGCGCGCTTTCGGTTCACATATCGTCGTCACGCATCCGCTGACGCCTGAAGACAACTTCGCGCTGTACGCGCTTCTCGGCGCGATCTTTGACCGGCACGACGAAGCGCGGCGCCTGAGCACCGCGCTCGCGCAGCAGTTGAGCGCAGCCGCATCGCACAGCTGGCCGCTGCAGCAGGTGCTGTATGTGATCTGGCGCGACCCGTGGATGACCGTCGCGCGCGATACGTACATCGCCGCGATGCTGCGGCTCGTGAACTGGCAAACGCTGCCGGCCATCGAAGGTGGCCAGAAAGGCGCTGCGCGCTATCCTTCGTTCGATTTCGCCGCACCGTGGCTCGCCGATGTCGACCGCGTGCTGCTGTCGAGCGAGCCCTACC
>DASXXR010000120.1:0-26867 GCA_036502945.1 Paraburkholderia sp.
AGTCGGCGCGTACGGTTATCGCGTGTTTGCCGATTCCGCGCCGGTGCTCGAGGTGGAACTGGCGCAGAAGGCGGGTGTCGGCTGGCGTGGCAAGCACACGCTGCTGCTGCAGCGCGACGCGGGGTCGCTCTTTTTTCTCGGTGAGATCTACGTCGATTTGCCGTTGCCTACCGACGCACAAAGCGACGCACAAAGCGACGCACAAAGCACACCCAATCGGGTGCCCGAAACGGCCGGTGCGCATTGCGGCAGTTGCACGCGCTGCATCGACGCTTGCCCGACGCGTGCGATCGTTGCGCCTTACAAGGTCGATGCGCGGCTCTGCATCTCGTATCTGACCATCGAACTGAAAGGCAGCATTCCCGAAGATTTGCGGCCGTTGATCGGCAATCGCGTATATGGTTGCGACGATTGCCAGCTGGTGTGCCCATGGAACAAGTTCGCGCAGACTGCGCCGGTCGCGGATTTCGATGTGCGCCATGGGCTCGACCGCGCATCGTTAACCGAACTATTCGGCTGGAGCCTGGATGACTTCGACACGCGGATGCAAGGCAGCGCCATTCGCCGTATCGGTTACGAGTGCTGGCTGCGCAATCTTGCAGTCGGCATGGGCAATGCGTTGCGCGCGGATCCGGCAAGTCTCGCCGCCGATGCGCGGACGGCTATCGTCGATGCGTTGCGACGCCGCGCCGACGATCCGTCGCCGCTCGTGCGCGAGCATGTGGAATGGGCACTCGAAGCGGCGTAGAGTGGCGGAATTCCGCGCGCCCGCACAACGCGGCAGCGCGCTACCGAACGGCTAGCAACTGGGTTTAGCGACTTTGGTTTTGAAAAGGACAGGCACATCATGTTCAACGCAGTGATCGACGCGCCGTTCGGCAAGATCGGCTTACGCGTCGAAGGTGAAAGCGTGCGCGAGATCGTCTATCTGCCGGAATCGGTGCGCAACATCGCACCCGACACGCCGCTTGCGAAGGAAACCATCGCGCAGATCGAGCGCTATCTCGAACGCGCATCGGCCACTTTCGACTTGCCGCTCGCCGACGTCGGCACGGCGTTTCAGCGCCGCGTCTGGCGGGCGATCAGCGACATTCCGCCCGGCGTCGTATTGACTTACGGGCAACTCGCGAAGCAGATCGGCTCTCACCCGCGCGCGGTCGGCCAGGCGTGCGGCTCGAACTACTTCCCGATTGTGATTCCCTGCCATCGGGTGGTCGCTTCGAGCGGCATCGGCGGGTTTGCTCATCATGGTGGCGACGGCTACTACCGCACGGTCAAGCGGTGGTTGCTTGCGCACGAGGGCGTGCGTTACGCAGCGGCTGCATGAGCGACGCCGTCACAATCGACGCGCACGCCGCGTCCCCGTTCTTCCAGACAAGCAGCGCATCGATCGACGCATTCTGCGATGCGCTGTGGCTCGAGCACGGCCTGTCGCGCAATACACTCGATGCGTACCGGCGCGACCTGCGGCTCTTCTCCGAGTGGCTTGCAACGACACGCAATGCATCGCTGGATACAGCCGGCGAAGCGGATTTGAATGCGTATAGCGCCGTACGCCGGAAAGACAAATCGACCTCCGCGAACCGCCGTCTGTCGGTTTTCCGACGCTACTACGCGTGGGCCGTGCGCGAGCATCGCGCTGCGGCCGACCCGACGTTGCGCATCCGTTCCGCGAAGCAGCCGCCGCGCTTCCCGTCGACGCTGACCGAAGCGCAGGTCGAAGCGTTGCTGGGCGCGCCCGATATCGATACGCCGCTCGGTCTGCGCGACCGCACGATGCTGGAGTTGATGTATGCGAGCGGCCTGCGTGTGACCGAACTCGTCACGCTGAAGACGGTGGAGGTCGGGCTTAACGAAGGGGTCGTGCGGGTGATGGGCAAGGGCTCGAAAGAGCGGCTGATTCCGTTCGGCGAGGAGGCGCACGGCTGGATCGAGCGCTATCTGCGCGACGCGCGGCCCGCGCTGCTCGGCGCGCGCGCGACCGATGCGCTGTTCGTCACGGCGCGCGCCGAAGGGATGACGCGGCAGCAATTCTGGAACATCATCAAGCGTCATGCGGCGACTGCGGGGGTGCATGCGCCGCTTTCGCCGCATACGCTGCGGCACGCGTTCGCGACGCATCTGCTCAATCACGGCGCCGACCTGCGCGTCGTGCAGTTGCTGCTCGGTCACACGGATATTTCGACCACGCAGATTTACACGCATGTCGCGCGCGAGCGGTTGAAATCGCTGCACGCCGCGCATCATCCGCGCGGCTGAGCGTCGGGTTTGTCGGCAGGCGCCGCCGACGAGCCGCCGGCCGCCGGTCGCCGACCGGTGGTCAAATCAGATCGCGTAACCGGTGCTTGAGAATCTTGCCGGTCGACGCGGCCGGCAGCGCCGCGAGCACGTTGATTTCAGCGGGCCGCTTGTAAGGCGCAAGCCGCGCGCCGCACCAGTCGATCAACTGCGCCGGCGACACCTGCGCGCCGGCTACCAGTTCGACGAACGCGACCACTTCCTCGTCACCCTCGACGGCACGCCCGATCACCGCCGATTGCACGACGTACGGGTGTGCGTTCAGCACCTGCTCGACTTCGGCGGGATAGACGTTGAAGCCCGAGCGGATGATGAGCTCCTTGCTGCGCCCGACGATGTGCAGCGCGCCGTCCAGATCCTGCCGCGCGAGGTCGCCGGTTTTGAGCCAGCCACCCGCGGTGACCGCTGCGTGCGTTTGCCCGGGGTTCCGGTAGTAGCCAAGCATCACGTTCGGCCCGCGCACCCAGAGCTCGCCCGGTTCGCCCGGTTCGTTTGTCCCGCCCGGCGCCACGTCGACCCCGTCCAGCGACACAACACGCACTTCGATGCCTGGAATCGGCGGGCCTACCGAACAATCGGCGCGTGGCGCATCGAGCATCGTCTGCGCGACGGTCGGACTGCTTTCGGTCATGCCGTAGCCGTTGTGCAGCGCGACGCCGTACAGGCCTTCGACGCGCGCTTTCAACGCGGCATCGAGCGGTGAGCCGCCCGAGTAGGCGAAGCGCAATTGAGGCGCCGACCACGGCAGGCCCTGCGCGTGCAGATGTTCGAGCAGCTTGGCGTGCATCGCGGGCACGCCCTGGAAGATCGACACGCGTTCGTCCGCCAGCGCGAGGCGCACGGCATCCGGCGAGAAGCGCGGCGCGAGCCGCAGCGTCGCGCCCGCATACAGGCTGCCGAGACACACCGACGCGAGCCCATACACATGCGACACCGGCAACACCGCATACACGACATCGTTCGGCCCGACGCGGCGCAAGGTGCTCGATGTGGCCGCGATAAACAGCAGATTCCGATGCGACAGCATCACGCCCTTGGGCGCGCCGGTTGTGCCGGTGGTGTAGATCAGCGCCGCGCATTGCTGCTCGCTTGCGGCTTCGACCGGCTCCGCGCTCGCGTTGCCGTCGAACGTGTACGACCAGATGCCGATGTCTACGGGCAATGCAGGCGCTGTTCGGGCGCCGTGGCGCTGCGCATGCTGCTGTGCATCCGGCGAGGTTTCGACCGCGTAAGCAACCGCGCGTGGCTGCGCATGTGCGCGGATCGCATCGAGCTCGGCCGCCGGCAGACGCGCATTCGACACGAGCGCCCACGCATCGAGCTGCGCCACTGCGAAGAGCAGCACGACCTGTGCGACGCTGTTTTCCGCGACGATCATCACGCGATCGCCGGCCCGCACGCCGATTTCGTGCAGAAGCGCGGCGGCGGCTTCCGCCGAATCGGCAAGCTGCGCGTAGGTCAGCCGGCGCGCGTCTTCGATCAGCGCGACGTGCTGCGGATCGCGCGCGGCGGCGCGTGCCGGAATCCCACCGATGCGAGCGGGCAGCGACGCGAGCAAGGTCGCGCTGTCGATACGGGCGGCTCTAGCGATGTTGTCGGGGACTGGCGGATGCGGCGGATGAGTCAATGCGGTCTCCTTGCAATGGCGAAGCGTTTGAAGCGTACGAGGCGCAGCGGATTGCGAACGATCGTGCCACAGCCATACGGCCCGCACAATCGGCCGTTCGACACATGGCGGTCGCCGCGCGTGGACATTACAATGCGCCGATGAGCAAATCCAGACACGTCTCCGAGACGCCCGCGACCCAGTTTCTGCGCCGTCACGGCGTCGCATTCGGAGAACATCCGTACGACTACGTCGAACACGGCGGCACCGAGGAATCGGCACGCCAGTTGGGTGTCGAAGAGCATCATGTCGTCAAGACGCTCGTGATGGAAGACGAACACGCGAAGCCGCTGATCGTACTGATGCACGGCGATCGCACCGTGTCGACGAAGAACCTCGCGCGGCAGATCGGCGCGAAGCGCGTCGAGCCGTGCAAACCGGAAGTCGCGAACCGGCATTCGGGGTATCTGATCGGCGGCACGTCGCCATTCGGCACGCGCAAGGAGATGCCGGTGTATGTCGAGTCGGGCATTCTCGATCTCGACCGGATCTGGATTAACGGCGGTCGGCGCGGGTTTCTCGTCAGCATCGCGCCGGATGTGCTGGTCTCGTTGCTCGGCGCGCAACCGGTGCAGTGCGCGAGCGTCGATTGAGCGGAGCGGGCTCCGGGCGAGTGTTGGGTCGGCCTTGCAGCGGCGTCACAACGCACACCGGCGCAGTCCGCTTCTGTAGAATGTGCGCCGTTGCGCACGCGAGGCGCCGGGATCGTCGCCGTTCAACGCGCTTGCCCATACTTATAAGAGTTTCGACATGGAAAACCTGATTGTCGCGGTTGTCGCCTATCTGATCGGCTCGGTGTCGTTTGCCGTGATCGTGAGCGCCGCGATGGGGCTCGCCGATCCACGCTCGTATGGATCGAAGAACCCGGGCGCCACCAACGTGCTGAGAAGCGGCAACAAGGCGGCCGCGATCCTGACGCTCATCGGCGACGCGCTGAAGGGCTGGCTCGCTGTGTGGCTCGTCGACCGCTTCGGCGCGCGCTACGGTCTCGGCGATACGGCCATCGCGCTCGCCGCGATCGCCGTGTTTCTCGGTCATCTGTACCCGGTCTACTTTCGCTTCAAGGGCGGCAAGGGCGTCGCGACGGCGGCCGGCGTGCTGCTCGCAATCAACCCGGTGCTGGGCATCGCGACGCTGCTCACATGGCTGATCGTTGCATTCTTCACGCGGTACTCGTCGCTGGCCGCGATCTGCGCGGCGGTGTTCGCGCCGCTCTTCGACGGCTTTCTGTTTGGCGCGAACGTGATTGCACTCGCCATTGTCGCGATGAGCGCGCTGCTGATCTGGCGCCACCGCGCGAATATCACGAAGCTGGTGGCGGGGCAGGAAAGCCGGATCGGCGAAAAGAAGAAGGACGCCGCGAGTCAGGCCGCCGGGGGCTCCGGCCATAAGCGCTGAGCGTTCTTCGGACCGCGGCGCGTGCCACGTAGTGCACACGCGCCGGCGCCGCGCAGGGCCGCCGGCATAACGGTGGATTTGCCGGAATCCGCGTTCAGTCGCGGAAGTTGTTGAAGTCGAGCGGCGTGTCGGTCACGTCTTTGCGCAGCAGCGCGATCACGCTTTGCAGATCGTCGCGCTTCGTGCCGCTCACGCGCACCGCGTCCCCTTGAATGCTCGCCTGAACCTTGATCTTGCTGTCCTTCACGAGCTTGACGATCTTCTTCGCGAGGTCGCCGGATACGCCTTTCTTCACTGTAACGACCTGCTTGAGCTTGTCGCCGCCGATCTTCTCGATCTTGCCGTACTCGAGGAAGCGCACGTCGACGTTGCGCTTCGCCATTTTCGACACCAGCACGTCTTTCACCTGACTCAGCTTGAAGTCGTCGTCGGCGAACGCGGTCAGTTCGCGTTCCTTCTGCTCGACGCGGGAATCCGATCCCTTGAAGTCGAAGCGGGTCGAAATTTCCTTGTTGGACTGCTCGATCGCATTCTTGACTTCGATCATATTGGCTTCGCTGACGACGTCGAACGATGGCATTTTCTTCTCCCATAGTGCCGCGGTACGCCAGCGCCGCCGACAGGCCGCACACGACGCACTCGCTATAATCATGAACTGACGTCATTTTACCGGCGCCATATCGTTTGCCCAAGGTTCGCACGTTGTTCGTGCGGTTTTCCAAATCATTCCGCTGCGCCGCCATTCCGATTGATAGAGCCGTCGATGCCCCCATCCGCCGCCGTTTCGTTCGTTGCCGACTATCCGCTGCAGGCCCACAACACGTTCGGCTTCGATGCGCGGGCGCGGCTTGCGTGCCGGATCGAACGCGAGGACCAGTTGCTTGCGGCGTTGCGCGACCCGCGCGCGGCGGGCCTCGCGCGGCTTGTGCTGGGGGGCGGCAGCAACGTCGTGCTGACGGGCGATTTCGATGGGCTCGTGCTGCTGATCGCGTTGCGCGGCCGGCGCATCGTGCGCGAAGACGGCGACGCGTGGTATGTCGAGGCGGCTGCGGGCGAAAACTGGCATGAGTTTGTCGCATGGACGCTCGCGCAAGGGCTGCCCGGGCTCGAAAACCTCGCGCTGATCCCAGGCACGGTGGGAGCGGCGCCGATCCAGAACATCGGCGCATACGGGCTCGAGATGGCCGAGCGGTTTGCAGCGCTGCGCGCCGTGCAGCTGGCGACCGGCGACGTCGTCGAACTGGATGCCGGCGCATGCCGGTTCGGTTATCGCGACAGTTTCTTCAAGCAGGAAGGACGCGACTGCTTTGTGATTACCTCGGTCACGTTCAGGTTGCCGAAAGCGTGGGTGCCGCGCGCGGGCTATGCGGACGTCGCGCGTGAACTGGCGGCGCGCGGTCACGGCGATGCCGCGCCGACCGCTCAGGCGATCTTCGACGCCGTTGTCAGCGTGCGTCGCGCGAAATTGCCCGATCCGCTTCAACTGGGCAACGCGGGCAGTTTCTTCAAGAATCCGGTGGTCGGTGCAGATCAGTTCGATGCGTTGCTGCGGCGGGAGCCGGAACTGGTGTCGTATCGGCAACCCGACGGCCGCGTGAAGCTTGCGGCGGGCTGGCTGATTGACCGGTGCGGATGGAAGGGCCGTGCGATCGGCGCGGCGGCGGTGCACGAGCGGCAGGCGCTGGTACTGGTCAATCGGGGTGGCGCGACGGGTGCTGAGATTCTCGCGCTGGCGACGGCGATCCAGCGCGATGTGGCGCAGCGATTTGGCGTGGAGCTGGAGCCTGAGCCCGTTTTTATCTGAAGCTGAGGCGGCGTAGGGTTGGGGGTTCTTGCGGTGTTCAAATGAGAAAGGCGCCGGGGCATTGCGTCCCGTCGCCTTCTTTTGCGTGTGACCGGCCGTCAGCTCCGCTTGCGGCGAGCGTTTTCCGCGATCCGCATGCGCAGCGCGTTCAGCTTGATGAATCCGCCGGCGTCCGCCTGGTTGTACGCGCCACCGTCGTCGTCGAACGTTGCGATCGTCTTGTCGAAGAGCGTTTCCTTCGAGTCGCGCGCCACCACCGACACGCTGCCCTTGTACAGCTTCACCCGCACCCAGCCGTTGACCTTTTCCTGCGTGTGATCGATCAATACCTGGATTGCGCGACGCTCCGGGCTCCACCAGTAGCCGGTGTAAATCAGCGACGCGTAGCGCGCCATCAGGTCGTCTTTCAGGTGTGCGACTTCGCGGTCGAGCGTGATCGATTCGATGCCGCGGTGCCCCTTCAGCATGATCGTGCCGCCCGGCGTTTCATAACAGCCGCGCGACTTCATGCCGACATAACGGTTTTCGACCAGATCCAGCCGACCGATGCCGTGTTTGCCGCCGAGCCGGTTCAACTCGGTCAGCATCTCGGCCGGCGACAAACGCTTGCCGTTCAACGCGACCGGATCGCCGTGCTCGTACTCGATATCGACATATTCCGGCTGATCCGGCGCCGCTTCCGGCGAGACTGTCCAACGCCACATATCGGCTTCGGCTTCCGCCTTCGGATCTTCGAGGTGACGGCCTTCGAACGAGATATGCAGCAGATTCGCGTCCATCGAATACGGCGCGCCGCCTTGCTTGTGCTTCATCTCGATCGGAATGCCGGCTTGTTCCGCATAGGCGAGCAGTTTCTCGCGCGACAGCAAATCCCATTCGCGCCACGGCGCGATCACCTTGATGCCCGGTTCGAGCGCGTAGTAGCCGAGCTCAAAGCGAACCTGGTCGTTGCCCTTGCCGGTCGCGCCGTGCGAGACCGCCTCGGCGCCGGTTGCGCGCGCGATTTCGATCTGGCGCTTCGCGATCAGTGGACGCGCGATCGACGTGCCCAGCAAATACTCGCCTTCGTAGATTGCGTTGGCGCGGAACATCGGAAACACGAAGTCGCGCACGAATTCTTCGCGCAGATCTTCGATATAGATGTTTTCCTGTTTGATGCCCAGTTGCAGAGCCTTTTTGCGCGCCGGCTCCAGCTCTTCGCCCTGGCCGATGTCGGCGGTGAACGTGACGACTTCGGCGTCGTAGTTGTCCTGCAACCACTTCAGGATGACGGAGGTGTCGAGGCCGCCCGAATAGGCGAGCACGACTTTCTTGATATCGCTCATGGTGAACTCGTAGCTGGGAAGACTAGTGCGCGCCGGCCGCTCCGGTGCGCGGGAAAACAGCATTTTGACACTAATCCGTGCGGCGTCCCGCGTTTTGGACGGGCGCAAATGCAAAGGGCGCATCGAGATGCGCCCCGAAACTCACCACGAATGCCTTCAGCTCAATGATTCAGCTTGCCGAGCAGCAAGAATTCCATCAGCGCTTTTTGCACATGCAGACGGTTTTCCGCCTCGTCCCAAACGACGCTCTGCGGCCCGTCGATGATTTCCGCGCTGACCTCTTCGCCGCGGTGCGCAGGCAGGCAATGCATGAAGATCGCGTCCTTGTTGGCGAGCGCCATCATCTCGGCATCGACGCACCAGTTGGCAAACGCTTTCTTGCGTGCCTCGTTCTCGGCTTCGAAGCCCATGCTGGTCCAGACATCCGTCGTGACGAGATCGGCACCCGCGCAGGCTTCGTGCGGATCGTCGAATTCCTGATAGAACGGCGCGCTTTCCGCTGCGACCACTGCGCGATCGAGCTGGTAGCCGGGCGGCGTGGACAGCCTCAGCTTGAAGCCGAGAATCTGCGCCGCTTCGATCCATGTGTACAACATGTTGTTGGCGTCGCCGACCCACGCGACTGTCCTGTCGCGAATCGGCCCGCGATGCTCGTAGTACGTGAAGATGTCGGCCAGCACCTGGCACGGGTGGAACTCGTTCGTGAGGCCGTTGATGACCGGCACGCGCGAATTCTCTGCGAAGCGCTGGAGGATGTCCTGGCCGAACGTGCGGATCATGATGATGTCGACCATCCGCGAGATCACTTGCGCGGCGTCTTCGATCGGTTCGCCGCGGCCGAGTTGCGTATCGCGCGTGCTCATGAATACCGCGTGGCCGCCCAGCTGGAAGATGCCTGCTTCGAACGACAGCCGCGTGCGCGTCGAGTTTTTCTCGAAGATCATCGCAAGCGTGCGGTCGTGCAGCGGGTGATAGGTTTCGTAATTCTTGAACTTGCGTTTCAGAATACGCGCCCGTTCGAGCACGTATTCGTAGTCGTCCAGCGCGAAGTCTTTGAACTGCAGATAGTGGCGGATTTTCTTGGCGTTCATGAAACAAATACGGCGGTCTCACCCGGCAATGTTGCCGGACGGCGCCGCCGTCGTTTGTGGTAACTCAATGCAGCATAGAGGATTTTCATACTTTTGACGAGTCGAGCGGACACGCTGCGAGGCGTCTGGAAATCGCCTGATACGGCTGAAAATAGCCTCGATGCGGTGCGGAAGAGACCCTGCTGCGGTATAATCCAGAGGTTTTTTGAAAGCCCGGCAGGCAGGCTTGGTGCTTGCGGGACACGGCTTGCGCACCCGGCGCGACGCCTATGCGGTGAACTGAGCGTCAGACGTGGTCATTGCTCGAACGGCCATCGCTTGATCGACACCCGGTCGGCGTCAGTTGCCACCAGGTTGGCATCGCGGTTGGCATGTTAATCGGCCCTTCTGGGCGTTTACAGCCTTCGCAGCATGCAGTCAGCGGGTTCGCGCGGTAGCGAATTTCATGTTCGTGCGGTCGTGTTCAGGTAGCCTTTCCGTTGGCGCTCCGCTGGGCAGTCACACAGGGTTTCCTACATGGCCGACACACCCCCAACCGAGTTCTTCATTCAAGGCATCACCAGCAACGGAAGAAAGTTTCGGCCGAGCGACTGGTCGGAGCGGCTGGCAGGTGTGATGTCGGGTTTCGGTCCGGGTGCGCGAGGGCCGAATGCCCGTTTGCAATATTCGCTTTACGTTCGCCCGACGTTGCTCGGCGACCTCAAATGCGTCATCCTGGATTCGCGGCTGCGCGAGATCGAGCCGATGGCTTTTGACTTCGTGATGAATTTCGCGAAAGACAACGACCTTCTCGTAACGGAAGGCTGCGAGTTGCCGGTGCACCACGGCACCCAGCAAGGAAGGACGCCCTGAGCAGGGCGTCATCGCAGCGACGCTTAGAGGTGAGGTGGTGCAGATGCCATGAAGCGAGCCACCAACATGCCACCAACCCACCGTGAAACCCGCATCGGCGGGTTTTTTTGCGTCTTCTTTTTTGTGCGATGAATCATTCGGCAACGCCCGCACGCGCGCCTCGTCTTGCCTTCCCGGCGTCAAAACTTCACATCAACAAAAAAGCCCGCCGAAGCGGGCTTTGATGACGCAGCGGAAACAGGACGCAGCCCGTGATGCGGGCTGACCGGACTCGCAAATTTATTGCGCCGCGGGCGCTTGCAGCGCCTTGACGGCTGCAGCGAGACGGCTCTTATGACGAGCAGCCTTGTTCTTGTGCACGATTTTCTTGTCGGCAATGATGTCGATGGTCTTCGACGATGCCTTGAAGATTTCAGCGGCCTTAGCCGTGTCGCCGGCGTCGATCGCCTTGCGGACGGCCTTGATCGCCGTGCGGAACTTCGAGCGCAGCGCCGAGTTATGCGAATTGGCCTTGGCGGCCTGGCGGGAGCGCTTGCGTGCTTGTTTGGTGTTAGCCATGACGGTTCCTTATCCTGTTCCTGTTTCCAGTGCCTAGCCTTTCTCAACGGAAGCGGCCGGACGCTGCTTTTAGATTCAGCCCATGGAAGCGATTGCCCAAGGGCGCAATATCAAATAACTACGCGAGAAACGGTACGAAATCACGCCCATTCCACGAACAACAGGGGAAACAGGTCGAGCTTCGAAACGGGCGATTATAGCAACAAAATCAGGCATGTGACAACTGCGGTTCGCAAAACCGGCGCAACGGCCGGTGTAGCGGGGCGGCGGCCGTACTGATTCTCCGGTTCGCGCGGTGGACGCGGCCATTGCGGCTGCGGCAGCCCAAATTCGCGTCGAAATCGAACGTCGGGCCTGTGGATGAGTCCGAATCGGGTTTTGACACCTCTTCCACCCTGGACGCACCCGTATAATAAGCGCCCCATGAATCTATTCCGAGCCCTGCTGACGGTCAGCGGCTTCACGCTGCTGTCGCGCGTGACCGGACTGGCCCGCGAAACGCTGATCGCTCGCGCGTTCGGCGCGAGCCCATTCACCGACGCCTTCTACGTCGCGTTCCGGATCCCGAATCTGCTGCGGCGTATTTCCGCCGAAGGCGCGTTCTCCCAGGCGTTCGTGCCGATCCTCGCCGAGTTCAAGAACCAGCAGGGCCACGACGCGACGAAAGCGCTGGTCGACGCCACGTCTACGGTGCTGGCGTGGGCGCTGGCCATCCTGTCGCTGCTCGGGGTAGCGGGGGCGTCGTGGGTGGTGCTGATCGTCGCGTCGGGCCTGCGCACCGATGGTCAGGCGTTCACGCTGGCCGTCACGATGACGCGCATCATGTTCCCGTACATCGTGTTCATCTCGCTGACGTCGCTCGCGTCCGGGGTGCTCAACACCTACAAGCATTTCTCGCTGCCCGCGTTTGCGCCGGTGCTGCTGAACGTCGCGTTCATCGTGGCGGCCGTGTTCGTCGCGCCGCATCTGGCGACGCCGGTCTTCGCGCTCGCGTGGGCGGTGATCGCAGGCGGCATCCTGCAGTTCATCGTGCAGCTGCCCGCGCTGAAGAAGATCGGCATGCTGCCGCGCATCGGGCTCAATCCGCTGCGCGCGCTTGCGCATCGCGGCGTCAAACGGGTGCTGTCGAAGATGGTGCCGGCGATGTTCGCGGTGTCCGTCGCGCAGATCAGCCTCATTATCAATACGAACATCGCATCGCGTATCGGACCCGGCGCCGTATCGTGGATCAACTACGCCGACCGGCTGATGGAGTTCCCAACCGCGCTGCTCGGCGTCGCACTGGGGACGATCCTGCTGCCGAGTTTGTCGAAAGCGCACGTCGATGCGGATCCGCACGAATACTCCGCACTGCTCGACTGGGGCCTGCGCGTAACGTTCCTGCTTGCCGCGCCGAGCGCGGTCGCGCTGTTCTTCTTCGCACAACCGCTTACCGCGACGCTTTTCCACTACGGCAAATTCGACGGTCATGCGGTTGTCATGGTCGCGCGTGCATTGTCCGCGTACGGGATCGGCCTTGTCGGGCTGATTCTGATCAAGATCCTTGCGCCCGGCTTCTACGCGAAGCAGGATATCAAGACGCCCGTCAAGATCGGTGTCGGCGTGCTGGTCATCACGCAGTTGAGCAACTATGTGTTTGTGCCGATCTTCTCGCATGCGGGGCTGACGCTGTCGGTCGGGCTCGGTGCTTGCGTGAACGCGTTGCTGCTCTTCATCGGGTTGCGGCGGCGCCGCATCTATATGCCGTCGGCCGGCTGGAGCGTGTTTTTCGTGCAGATGATCGGCGCCTGCCTCGTGCTCGCGGGCGTCATGCACTGGTTTGCTGTGAACTTCGACTGGATCGCCATGCATGAGCGTCCGCTCGAGCGCATTGTGCTTCTCGCGGCGTGCCTCGTTCTGTTCGCTGCGTTATATTTCGGTATGCTCTGGCTGATGGGCTTCAAATACGCGTATTTCAGAAGGCGAGTGAAGTGATTACGATGACGCGGGTTCTCGACTATTTCACCACTCTCGTTGCCGAGGATGAAAGCCTCCCGCTGACGGAGGCGGCGCTTTCGCTCGCGCAGGACGCTTATCCGGACCTCGATCTGCAGGGCATGCTGGCGGAGATCGACGAACTGGTCGTCCGCCTGAAGCGCCGCATGCCCGAAGACGCGGATCTCAAGCAGAGGATCGGCATCCTCAACCGGTTCTTTTTCCGCGAACTGGGCTTTGCGGCCAACGTCAACTACTACGACGACCCGGACAACAGCCACCTGAATGTCGTACTCAAGCGGCGGCGCGGCATCCCGATCTCGCTCGCGGTGCTGTATCTGGAAATCGCCGGGCAGATCGATATTCCGGTGCGCGGCGTGTCGTTTCCCGGCCACTTCCTGCTGCGCGTGACGACGCCGGACGGCGACGTCATGCTGGATCCCACCAGCGGGCACTCGCTCTCCGAAGCGGAAATGGTCGACATGCTGGAGCCGTATGTTGCGACGGCGGGCGACTCGGTCGGTCGCGCGCTGCGGATGCTGCTGCAGCCGGCCACACGTCGCGAAATCATCGCGCGAATGCTGCGCAACCTGAAGGCGACGTACATGCAAACCGAACGCTGGCAGCGGCTGCTTGCGGTGCAGCAGCGGCTGGTGATTCTGCTGCCGGGTAGCATCGAGGAAGTGCGCGACCGCGGGTTTGCTTACGCGCGGCTCGACTACCTTCGGCCCGCGCTGGAGGATCTCGAACGGTACCTGGGTGACCGGCCCGACGCGGAAGATGCGACAGTTGTCGAGTCTCAACTGTACGAACTGCGTCAGCGCACGCAACACAACGATCGCGACTGACGTACCTTGGTGCACGTGGCGCTTTCCGTCACACGAAAACAGCAACGCCTGCTTCTCGCTAGAAGCAGGCGTTTTGCATTGAACGACGCGGACTGACGCTACTTACCTGGGCTGCATCCGGATCGCGCCGTCGAGACGGATTACTTCGCCGTTCAGCATCGGATTGTCGAAGATCTGTTTGACGAGCATCGCGTATTCGACCGGTTTGCCGAAACGCGACGGAAACGGCACCATTGCGCCGAGTGCGTCCTGCACGTCCTGCGGCATGCCGAGCAGCATCGGCGTTTCGAAGATGCCTGGTGCAATCGTCATGACGCGGATCGCGTTGCGTGCGAGATCGCGTGCAATCGGCAGCGTCATGCCGGCGACGCCTGCTTTTGACGCGGCGTATGCCGCCTGACCGATCTGCCCGTCGAACGCAGCCACCGAAGCCGTATTGACTATCACGCCCCGCTCGCCGCCCGCGTTCGGCTCGTGCTTCGACATGGCCGCCGCGGCGAGCCGGATCATGTTGAACGTGCCGATCAGGTTGATCGAGATGGTCTTGGCGAATGCATCGAGCGGATGTGGGCCGTCTTTACCGATCGTCTTCATGGCGGGTGCGACGCCTGCGCAGTTCACGAGGCCGCGCAGCGTGCCGAGTTTCGTCGCGGCTTCGAGCGCCAGTGTCGCGTCTTCCTCGCGTGTGACATCGCACTTGACGAACACGCCGCCGAGTTCCTTCGCGAGCGCCGTGCCGGCATCGTGGTTGAGGTCGGCGAGCACGACCTTGCCGCCCTGTTCGGCGAACAGGCGCGCGGTGGCCGCACCGAGGCCCGATGCGCCACCGGTAATGAGAAATGCGTTGTCGCGGATATCCATGTGTTCTCCCTGGCTGAAGTTCGGCGACCGTCGTGTCGGAACGGCTTTGACGGACGATTGTAACGGCTCGCCTCGGCGTCGAACAGGCAGCGATCGCGCCAATGCCTGGGATCGCTGAATAACCGCAGGCAAGAAAACAAAAAACCGCTCGTTATGGAGCGGTTTTCAGGTGAGCGCCCATCCGGCTTACTTCAATGCATCGAACACGCGCGCGCGAATTTCATCGACACTGCCAAGCCCGGAAATACGCCGATACTGCGGTGCCTTCAGCGGGGTGGACGGATCGCCCTTTTGCGCCCAGCTGTTGTAGTACTCGATCAGCGGTTTCGTTTGCGCGACGTAGACATCGAGGCGCTTGCGAACCGTTTCTTCCTTGTCGTCGTCGCGCTGGATCAGCGGTTCACCGGTCACGTCGTCGAGGTTGTCGACCTTCGGCGGATTGAACTTCACGTGATACGTGCGGCCCGATGCGGCATGCACGCGGCGACCGCTCATGCGGACGATGATCTCGTCGAACGGAACGTCGATTTCCAGCACGTAGTCGATGGCGACGCCGGCCTGCTTCATCGCTTCGGCTTGCGGCAGCGTGCGCGGAAAACCGTCGAACAGGTAGCCGTTCGCGCAGTCCGGTTCGCGCAGACGTTCCTTGACGAGGTTGATGATGAGTTCGTCGGTGACGAGTTCACCGGCATCCATGTAGCGCTTCGCTTCGACGCCGAGCGGCGTGCCCGCCTTGACCGCGGCGCGCAGCATGTCGCCCGTCGAGATCTGCGGAATACCGAACTTGTCCTTGATGAAGTTTGCCTGGGTGCCCTTGCCCGCTCCGGGGGCCCCCAACAGAATCAAACGCATGTGATATCTCCAGATTTCTATGTAAATTCTGTTTGGCGCGGGCGCTGCTCGGCGCACGTCACGCAGCTTCGTTTTGCAGGCCGCACCGGTTGTGCCGGCTCAGACAATGCGTCGCGCAGCACATCGCTTCGGATAGTGCTGCAGGACAGATTACGGGACGAGCGGACAAGCGGGGCGAAACCTTCGCGAACGGCTGAGCCGGATGATTCGCGTATCCGTCCGATTATGCCATGGGTTTTTACGCCGACGCCCCGAAAAGCGCCTGCACACGAGCCAGATCGGCGGGGGTGTCGACGCCCGGCAGAGGCGCTTCCTGCGTGACGAGCACTGCGATCCGTTCGCCGTGCCACATGGCGCGCAACTGCTCGAGGGCTTCGGCTTGCTCGATCGGCGAAAGCGTCAGGGTTGGGTACGTGCGAAGGAACTTCGCACGGTACGCGTAGAGGCCGATATGCCGGTAGACCGTCGCGGGCGCCGGCGGTGCGGGCATCGACGCGATGTTGGGCCAATGCGGCTGCCATGCGTCGCGCGCCCAGGGAATCGGCGCGCGCGAAAAGTAGAGCGCGACCCCGCGCGCATCGAGCACAACCTTGACGACATTCGGATTGAATACGTCCGCAGGCGCGGCGATCGGGTGAGCGGCGGTCGCGATCGCGCAGCCGTCGCTCACCGCAAGGTGCGACGCTACGCCGCGGACAAGTTCCGGATCGATCAATGGTTCGTCGCCCTGCACGTTGACGACAATCGTTTCGTCGCTCCAGCCGTAGCGCGCCGCGACTTCGGCGAGCCGGTCCGTGCCGGACGGATGATCGGCGCGCGTCAGCACGCCTTCAATGCCGTGCGCGCGCGCGGCGTCGAGCACCGCTTGCGCATCCGACGCAATCAGCACCTGCTGCGCGCCCGACGCGCGCGCGCGTTCCGCGACACGCACGACCATCGGCTTGCCGCCGATGTCGGCGAGCGGCTTGTTGGGCAAGCGGGTCGATGCAAGGCGCGCCGGTACGACGGCGATGAAGGGCGGAGTGGCGGTGGTGTGGGTCATCGGGGAAGCGGGCGGCGGCGGGTCCTTGCGAAGCGCATGTCAGCGGCTACGCATGTCAGCGGCACGACGTGCATCAGGCGACCGAGCCCGGGTTCAGATCGACTGGCGTGCCTTCCACGGTCTGACGCGCTTCGTCGACGAGCATCACGGGAATGCCGTCGCGAATCGGATACGCGAGCTTGTCGGCGTTGCAGATGAGCTCCTGCGCGGAACGATCGTAGCTGAGCGGGCCCTTGCAGATCGGGCAAACGAGGATTTCAAGCAGGCGGGCGTCCACGGATTTTCTCCACAACGGATTCGATAAGGCGGTGATCAAGCGCGGCTTCGACCGGGACAACCCAGATGCGCGCATCGTGCCAAGCCGCCAATTTTACTGCATCCTTCTCGGTGATCAGGATCGCGTCTGCTTGCGCGTCGACGAAGGGATTGTTGTTGAACGCGTAATGGTCGGGCAACGCGCGCGTATCGGGCGTGATGCCGGCGGCGCGCAGCGTCGCGAAGAAGCGCTCCGGCGCACCGATGCCCGCCGCGGCCAGCACGTGAACGCCGGCGAATTGCGCGAGCGGCCGGCGCAGATGCGGGTTGTCGAGATGCCACGCGTCGCCGGGAGTCAATACGAGCGCGTAGGTATTCGGCCACGGCGGTAACGTGCGCTCATAGGGGCTGTTGATCAGCGTCGCGTCGCGGCGGCGCGACAGCGGTTCGCGCAGCGGGCCGGCCGGCATCAGAAAGCCGTTGCCGCCAAGCCGATGATCGAACACGACAAGCTCGACGTCGCGCGCGAGGCGATAGTGCTGCAGGCCGTCGTCGCTGACGATTACGTCGACGTCGCGATGCGCGGCGCACAGCGCGTGCGCGGCGACGACGCGGTCCGGGCACACCCAGACCGGCACGCCGGTGCGGCGGGCGATCAGCAAGGGTTCGTCGCCGCCCGCAGCGGCGGACGATGCCGGTGTGACGCGTGTCGGCCGGCCGACCTTCGCGCCGTAGCCGCGCGACACGACACCCGGCGTAAAGCCGGCGGCGCGCAGCGCCTCGACGAGCGCAATGACCGTCGGCGTCTTGCCGGTGCCGCCGACGGTCACATTGCCGACCACCACGACCGGCAGTCCGACCTTGACCGATTTGAGCCAGCCCGCCGCGAAGGCGGCGCGGCGCGCGGCGGCGATGGCGCCGAACACGCATGCGAACGGCGTCAATGCCCACGCAAGCGGGCCGCGCTGTTGCCACTCGCGTGCAACGCGCGCTTCGATGCGGGATTTCAGTTCGCTCATTGAGGATGCGGTGCGGTGCGGGCCAGTGCAGTGCCGTGCGCATGAGGCACGCCATCTGCGCGGGCCGCGCCGGAGTTCGTCGGAACCCGGCACTCTAGCGTGCGAATGGGCGTCGCCGCAAGCCGTGCATGCTGGCATTGCGCGGACCAAGGTTTGCCGGCACCGCATCCGCAGGCTGTGGATAACTTTGTGGAAAACCCGTAACGCATTCGCTTGGGAAGGCCGATACAAAGCCTTGTGGCCGGTATATGGAACTGTTTAAGAGATAAAAAACCGTTATAAATCATGGGCATAGTGTGAATTAATCAGGCTTTGCGGGCTGTTTTTGGAAGATCGGTGAAAGCGTCCCGACATGTGGACACTTTTAACAACCTGGCTAACCATTTAACCCGGCATGGGCCAGGAAGCTGGACGCCGCTGGCCGGTCGGTCTATCGTCTGTCCGGCCTGTTCAAACCCACCGTCGCATGAATCCAGAAAGTTCTTTTTCGTCTTCCATTCCTGCCGGCGGCGACGCCGTTGTGCCGGTGTCCGTACTGAATCGCGCGATCGGCACGATGCTCGAGCGGTCGTTTCCGCTTGTGTGGGTGTCCGGCGAAGTGTCGAACTTCACCCGTGCCGCGAGCGGACACTGGTACTTCTCGATCAAGGATGCGCAGGCGCAGATGCGTTGCGTGATGTTCCGCGGCCGCGCGCAGTATGCGGAGTTCACGCCGCGCGAAGGCGACCGCATCGAAGTGCGTGCGCTCGTGACAATGTACGAGCCGCGCGGCGAGCTGCAACTGAATGTCGAAGCGGTGCGCCGCACGGGGCAAGGGCGGCTGTACGAGGCCTTTCTGAAGCTGAAGGCGCAACTGGAGGCAGAGGGTCTTTTCGCAGCCGAACGCAAACGCTCACTGCCTTCGCATCCGCGCGCGATCGGCATCGTCACGTCGCTGCAGGCCGCTGCGTTGCGCGATGTATTGACTACGCTCGCGCGCCGCGCACCGCATATTCCGCTGATCGTCTATCCGGCGCCGGTGCAGGGTGTGGGCGTCGGCGCAAAGCTTGCCGCGATGGTCGAAACCGCGAACGCACGGCGCGAAGTGGATGTGCTGATCGTGTGCCGGGGCGGCGGATCGATCGAAGATCTCTGGGCGTTCAACGAAGAGGTGCTGGCCCGCGCGATTGCGGCGAGCGATGTGCCGGTCGTGAGCGGCGTCGGGCACGAGACGGACTTCACGATCGCCGACTTCGCGGCCGATGTGCGTGCACCGACGCCGACCGGCGCCGCCGAACTGGTCAGCCCGCAACGCGTGCTGTTGGTGCGCGATCTCGACCAGCGGCATGTCACGCTCGCCCGCGGCTTCGGCCGGATGATGGAGCGGCGCGCGCAGCAACTCGACTGGCTGGCGCGCCGGCTCGTGTCGCCGGCTGAACGGCTCGCGCGGCAGCGCACGCATTTGCAGCAGCTGAGCGTGCGGCTCGGCTCGGCGGGCGCACGGCCGGTGCGCGATGCGCGCGCGCGGTTCGCGTTGCTGCAGATGCGATGGCAGCGCTGGCGTCCGGATGCCGCTGTGCATCGTCATGCGTTGAACGGCCTCGCTGAGCGACTCGGGCGTGCCTTCTCGCGACAGCAGGAAAGGCGCATTGCGCATGTGACGGCGCTTGCAGCGCGGCTCGAAGTGCTGAGTCCGCAGCGTACCTTCGAACGCGGCTACGCAGCCCTGCTTGACGCGCAAAACGGCCATGCGTTGCGGGCTCCGTCGGCGCTCAAACCGGGGCGCCGTCTGACCGTGCATCTTGCGGAAGGCTCGGCGGATATCGCGCTTGCCGATGTTCAGCCGCGTCTGACGGACGGCTTTTGAGCACAGTAGTTTTGACCTGCTTTCGGCCTTTGTCTGCGCGCCGCAAATGCACTAATTACGCGGTTTCGAGCCGCGTGTTTGTCGCACGTTTGTCATTACGTTTCATAAAGACCGTTGGTTTGCGGGGTTATCTTAAGTCGCCTACAATCCAATGCTCCACAAGCGTTATCCGCAGACTCCCCATAAACAGATAGAAGGAAAGCACCATGGAACATACGCTCCCGCCGCTGCCGTTCGCGAAAAACGCGCTCGCTCCGCACATGTCGGAAGAGACGCTCGAGTTTCATTACGGCAAGCATCACCAGACCTATGTGACTAACCTGAATAATCTGATCAAGGGCACCGAGTACGAGAACCTGTCGCTTGAAGAAATCGTCAAGAAATCGTCGGGTGGCATTTTCAATAATTCCGCGCAGGTGTGGAACCACACGTTCTTCTGGAACAGCCTGAAGCCGCAAGGCGGCGGTGCGCCGAGCGGCGCGCTTGGCGAAGCCATCAACAAGAAGTGGGGCTCCTTCGACAAGTTCAAGGAAGAGTTCACGAAGACCGCAGTCGGCACGTTCGGTTCGGGCTGGGCATGGCTTGTGAAGAAAGCGGACGGCTCGCTCGACCTCGTGTCGACCAGCAACGCCGCCACGCCGCTCACCACCGACGCCAAGCCGCTGCTGACGATCGACGTATGGGAGCACGCGTATTACATCGACTATCGCAATGCGCGCCCGAAGTTCGTCGAAGCGTACTGGAACATCGCGAACTGGGACTTTGCCGCGAAGAACTTCGCGTGAAGTTTTACGGCCGGTGCGCGTGACGGCAATCGGGGCAAAGCAAGCCGAAAGACGCCGTTAGCATGAGGCTGTAGTGAAAATGAAAGCCCTCCAGCGTGAGGGCTTTTGTTTGTCCGCCGTTTGGGCCAGCACATTCCACTATCCACTATCCGCAATAGGCGACTTCCGCTCTCCCTGCTGCGCTCGATACCATCGCCATTACGTCGCGTATTTGCACCATGCTTTCCCGTGTGAGGCAGGCCGAAATCTCTTCCTGAACGCCTTGCCAAGTCTGCAAAGCCTGCTTCAGCATTGCGTGTCCCGCAACCGTCAACGCAAGTCTGCCTTTCTGTCCCGCGACATGTCCCTTACGAACATAGTCGAGTTCGACAAGATGTCGAACCATCCGGGTAAGGGTGGTCTGGTCCAGAGTCAGCATGTCGACAAGGCGAACGATGCGTGCATCGGGATGCGCGTCGATCGCGGACAGCACGTGAAGCTGGGCAATCTTCAGTTCAAGCGAGCGAAGCCGCTCGTCGTAGAAGCGGCTTAGCGCGCGCGCGCAACGACGCACCACCCAGCACGTGCAACGCGCTTCGCGCAACCCGTCGAACTGCGGCTCATGTTTTTGGTTAACTGTCGCGGCAGCACGCGAGACAAGCGTCGACGAGTCGGTTTGCGCGGTGAGCGTGAGAACCGCTTGATCGATCACGCGTACGGCCGTCATGGCGTCTTCCCATGAAGACGTGCCCAATTCTTCGAATAGCGTCGCTTGTGCGCGAGCCCAGTACGGCATGGCTTGCGCCAGGACCGTGTCGCCTTTGGAGGTCGTCACGACAACACGCTCCCGGTTTTCGTCGACGTCTTCGACGAAGGTCAGCAGCGCTTTGCACTGCAGTAGCCGGATATTCCGAACGAGTGTGGTTCGTTCAGTTTTCAGGCGTGCGGCGAGATCCGGCATCGTCCAGGGGCCGCTCAGCTTCGCGTGCGCGAGCAGCGTCAATTGCCCATTGGTCAGGCCGGCGGGCGCAAGCGCACGATCATACAGCCGCGATATGGCACGTGAGGCCTTGCGCACCGAAAGACAGATGCACGGGAGCATCGGCGCTGCGTCTGACAACTTGAGGTCAACGGTCATCCTGCGCGAGATCCAATATTTTTTCGTGCGCTAGCGTACACCTCGGCATCAGTGCTTGCTGATGAAAAAATATGTAAGTACACTCGTCCGCGACACAGTGACGCCGGTTCAAGGTGCGGCCGGCGGCGACTGGCACGCCAGCTTGCGCGTGTGTTCTGCGTCGGGAAGACAATGCGTTTGCTTTCTTTTGGATTGCAAGTTCGGGCGGCGCATTCGTGAGACGGACATCGTTGCCGTCAACACAATCCACAGCGCGATGGCGCGCCGGGGAATCAACAAGGTCTTTTATGAGTAGCTGGAATGTGCGAGGGGTCGCTCGTTTCGCACACCCGGACGCTCGGCCGATGGTGCGGCTTGTGGTGTTGCGGCCTTCGCGATGCATCACTGCCGGTGCGCTCTACTCACTACCGTGACTTGAGTCCATGACCCCAGAACTCGATTCGTCCAAGGTTCTCGACGCGGTTCCCGCGCTCGTATGGAACGGCAGATCCGACGGTGGCGCCGACTTTCTGAACGGCGCGTGGGTCCGCTTCACCGGACGGCGGCAGGCAGAACTGCTTGGCTTCGGCTGGCAGCGCACGTTGCATCCGGACGACGTGAATCCTGTTCGGGCTAGCTGTGCGCTCAGGCACATCGGGACGCAGGATAGGCGAATGCAGGCGCGGATCCTCGATGCGGACGGCCGCTATCAGACTTTCTTGCTGAGCTTCAGTGCGAACGCACCCGGCCGCGACGGGCCGCAGGGGTTCTCGGCGGCAGCGATCAAGATGAGCGATCGCGAAGTCCTTCATGAGACGGAAGGCTGCCCCGACCGCGATTTGCGCTTTCCCTGGGGACAGGTTCCGGTGATGGTATGGAGCACGCAGTCCGACGGCTATCTGGATTTCGTCAATGATCGCTGGGTGCGCTTTACGGGGCTGTCGCTGGAAAGAGCGCAAGGGTGGGGATGGCAAGCGGCGATTCACCCCGAAGATCGCGAACATTTCACCAAGGTCTGGCTGCATCTGCTTGAGAACGGGGTCGAGGGTTCCTGCGAGTGCAGGCTCGGCAGCGAGCAGCGCGGGTATCGCTGGTGCGTGTCGGTTGCGAATCCGTTACGCGATGAGTCCGGCCGCGTCGTTCGCTGGTATTGCGCGGTACTGGACATTGAAGACCGCAAGCGCACCGAAAATGCGCTTCGCTTGAGCGAAGCCTATCTGACTGATGCGCAACGGCTAAGCCACACCGGCAGCTTCGCGCTGAATCCGCATACCGGCTCGCTGTATTGGTCCAACGAGATGTATCGGCTCTATGAATACGACATCGAGACCGAGCTCGACCTCGCTTGTGTGTTCGCGCGCACGCATCCCGACGATGTCGATGAACTCACGAGCGTGTTCGAGCGAATTGACGCGGGCGATCGCGAGGTCGATGCGACGTATCGGCTGATGATGCCCGACGGAAGGATCAAGGACATTCGGCTGCTGGCGCACCCGGTGGATTACAAGGGCGGCAAAGTCGAGTACATGGGGGCCGTCATCGACATCAGCGAAGCCAAACAGGCCGAACGCAGATTGCAGGAGGCGCATGCGAATCTGGCGCACGCCACGCGCGTGGCAACGATGGGAGAGCTCACTGCATCGATCGCCCATGAAGTCAGCCAGCCGCTCGCGGCGATTGCGGCAAACGGCGCGGCGAGCCTGCGCTGGCTGAATCGGCCCACGCCGAATCTGGATGAAGTCGGCCTTGCGGTCGATCGAATGATCAAGGACGCGAAGCGTGCGACCGAGGTCGTCCGGCAACTGCGCGCCCTTGCGCGAAAGGACGGGTCGGCGCGCATGCCGGAGGATGTGAACACCATCATTCAGGAGACGGTCGCGCTCGCCCAGCCGCAACTGTCGAGAAATCGTGTCGTACTCAAACTCGATCTAGGCTTGGGTCTGCCGCAGGTCGAAGTGCATGCGGTGCAGCTGCAACAGGTGCTGATCAACCTGATGACGAATGGAAGTCAGTCGATGGACGGCATCGATGACCGGCCGAGGACGCTGACCGTGAGCACCTCGACGAATGCGAACGGCGGGGTACGGGTGATTGTGCGCGACGTCGGCAGCGGTTTGTCGGCCAAAGACAAGGAGAAGATGTTCGCGCCGTTTTTCACGACCAAGCCGGATGGCATGGGCATGGGATTGTCCATTTGCAAAACGATCATTGAAGGGCACGGCGGCGCGATTGCTGCGTGCAATAATGCGGGGCCGGGCATGCATGTGATCGTCGATTTGCCGGGACCGAGTCGCCGTACGCAGCGCGTGGGTTTCGCGTAGCGGTTCGCGGCTGCTTTGCGTGGTTGCGCTCGATCCGGCGCGCGGCGCATCTGTCGTTTCAGATGCGCCGCATCCGGGCGCGGCGCGGATGCTTCAGCCGGCGTCCGAAGTTGTCGCCGCCTTGCGTGGCCGGCGCCCGCGCGCTGTCGTTTTGCGGGCCGGCTTGACGGCTGTTTCGTCATGCGCCGGCGGAGCGGGCGTTTCGACCGCGTGCTCGATTTCGGGCGGCGCGTCCGATGTGGTTTCTGCCGCGGCTTTCTTTGTCCGCCTCGCTTTCTTCGCTGCAGGTGGGCGGTTGGCATGTCTCTGGCGGCGCGTTTCGCGATGGCCTGCCGGTTCGTCGCCGGCGGCTGACCCTTCGGCAGGTGTGTCGGCGGCGGCTTCTAATCCGGTGCCGCCAACTTCGGCAGTCTCCGCGACCTCCAGCGTGTCCTCCGGTACCTCGTGCATCACCGTGTCATGTGCGGTGGCCGGGTGCTCGATCGGCGTCTCCCCGCCCCCCGCGCCGGCCGGGTTGCGATACACGAACGTCCCCGACTTCTCGTCACGACCGACTTCGAGCAGCCCGCGAGCCTGAGCTTCCTCCAGCAGATTGCCGAACGCGCGAAAGCCATAGTACGTTTCGTTGAAATCGGGCTTGCGCCGCTTGATCGCATTTTTCAGCACCGAGGCCCAGATCTTGCCGCTGTCGCCGCGGTCGGTTGCGAGCGCATCGAATGTCTGCACGGCGATTTCAATGGCTTTTGTCTTGCGCGTATCGAGATCTTCCTTGCGCTGCTTGTCCGCATCCGGGGCGCGTTTTGCCGCGGGCTGCGGCGCACGCGCCACTTCGCGCCTCGAAGTGGTGCGCTGGCTTTCGCGGACCAGATCGTCGTAGAAAATGAATTCGTCGCAATTCGCTGTCAGCAAGTCGGATGTCGACCGCTGAACGCCCACGCCGATCACCTGTTTCGCGTTTTCACGCAGCTTCGAGACAAGCGGCGAGAAATCGGAGTCGCCGCTGATGATCACGAAGGTATTGACGTGCGATTTCGTATAGCAAAGGTCGAGCGCATCGACGACAAGGCGAATGTCCGCCGAATTCTTCCCTGATTGGCGCACATGCGGAATTTCGATCAGCTCGAAGTTCGCTTCATGCATCGTGGCCTTGAAGCCCTTATAGCGGTCCCAGTCACAGTAAGCTTTCTTGACGACGATGCTGCCTTTCAGCAGCAGCCGCTCGAGCACCAGCTTGATATCGAATTTTTCGTATTTTGCGTCGCGCACGCCGAGTGCGACGTTTTCGAAGTCGCAAAACAGCGCCATGCTGACGGTGTCGACGGATGACGCCATGAGTTCCTCCAGTGAAATGCAACCCCGCTTCGCTAATAGGCGCGGGAAACAGAGAAAGTATTAGATCGCGCGGGACACCGCAAGCACGATCGATAAAAAAGCCTCCGATAGCGGAGGCTTTTCTTCGATGCTGCACGGCGCCCGGCGTCCACCGCCATCAATTACGGTGTGCAGCCGCTTCCCAGTTGATATCGACGCATAGCACCTGGATGCCGTGCGCGGTTTCCGCGGCGATCGACGCCGTTACGCACAGGTGCGCCTCATTGATCGACAGATACGGCGGCGTCAGATGCACCTGGCCCGGCGCGCGGACCGCCTGAATGAAGTAGGGCCGCCGTTCCCAACTCGCGCCTTCCGAATGCAACAGCGGCCGGAAACGCTTCGCGCGTTGCGACGACCGGCCGGTCGGCAGCACGTTGTCGCCGATCTGACGGCCGGAACCGTCGAGCAGAAAACAGCGCGCCGTTTCACGCAGCGCGAGCAGCGGCGCTGTCGCGTGCTCCATCGTTTCGTCGGCGACCAGCCGCGCGCTAGCCTGTTCAAGCGCAGTCACGAACGGTGCAAGGCGAGCGGCCTGCTCGCGTTCACGTGTCGCGACCCGCTGGCGCAACGCCGCCGACAACCCGTCCATCAGGCTCACCGTGGTTTGCGGCTTCACCGGTTCGACGCTCGGGCTTGCAAAGAAAGCGCCTTGCACGAAATCGACATTGCATTCGAGCGCGATCAGCGCGTCGCGTTCGGTGGTGAGGTTGCCCATCAACACGAGTTGCCCCGATTCATGCAGCAGCGACACGATGCCCGGCAGCACGCGTTCGATGTGCGAATGTTCGGTGGCTTGCGCAAGAATGCCGCGGTCGAGCGTCACGATGTCAGGGCGCAGCGTCCACACCCGGTCGATGTTCGAATGCTTGGCGCCGAAGCCGTCGAGTGCGATCAGAAAGCCCGATTTGCGCAGCGCATCGACGATTTCCGCGAAGCGTGTGGTTTCGCCGCCGGCCTGTTCGCTGACTTCGAGCACCACGCGTTGTGGCGGCAAGCCGAGCGACTTCAGCCCGGCGAGCAGCGCGTCGCCGTAGCTTGTGTCCATCAGTGCGGCGGGGTGCAGGCTCAGGAAAAGCCACTCGTCGTGGCAGTCGAATGCGTTGAAGTTGCCGAGATGCAGCGATTCCGCGAGCCGCCCCAGTTCGAGCAAGTCGCCGCGCCGCGCTGCCTGGGTGAACACTTCATGCGACGGCACCTGCAACGCGTTTTCGTCGTGCACGCGCAGTGACGCGTGATAACCGATCGCACGCCGGTGCGACACCGAAAATACCGGCTGAAACACGCTGAAGACCGTATAGCCGCCGTACCGCACGGTGCGACGCGCACCTTCGTCCCCCGCAACCGGACGCGGCGGCTGGAAGCCAGGGGGATCGAGTTCGATCATGCTCATCGTGTCAATCATCTGAAAGACGGCGCGTAGCGCCCGTAGAGTAGCCAGTTTACAGGATCGGCGAGCAAGAAACATGCGAACGGACGACGCATTGCCAGCGCTACCGAGGGGCGTCTGGACGCTGAGCCACGCGTCGTCGCGGCGCGCGGTTCAAGTTGCACGCACATCGATGGTGCGAGTCGCGCCCCGTTGCGGTTCGGCGAAGACATCAC
>DASXXR010000121.1:0-6718 GCA_036502945.1 Paraburkholderia sp.
GACGAACAACGTCAGGAGCCCCAACATCCCGATGATCATGGCGAACGCGTAGTGATAGATATAACCGGATTGCAGGAAGCGGATCACGCTTGCGAACCAGCCGATGAAGCGCGCGCTGCCGTTGACGATGCCGTCGATCACTACGACATCGCCTTCCTTCCACAGGCCGCGGCCGATCGCCACCGCGCCCCGCGCGAACACGACGTCGTTGATCTTGTCCATGTAGTACTTGTTGTCGAGCAGCGTGTAGATCGGCGAGAACATCTGGCGGATCTTCGCCGGCAGATCAGGACGCTTCAGGTACAGGAACCACGCCACCACCACGCCCGCGAGCGACAGCCACACCGGCAGCCCCGACAGCGAATGCAGGCCCATCGCAGCCCAGCCGTGGAACTCCTCGGCCATTTCCTGCAGCGCCGGATGGTTTGCGGCGATGTAGATCACCTTGTCGTATGCGACGCCGTGATCGAAGAAGTTGCCGAACAGCAGCGGGCCGATTGCAATCGCGCCGATCACGACGGACGGAATCGCCAGCAGCACGAGCGGCACCCACACGACCCACGGCGTTTCGTGCGGCTCGTGCGCGTGACCGTGGTCATCGTGGCCGTGGCTGTCGTGGCTCTGGTGGCCGTGACTGTCGTCGTGGCCGTGCGCTGCGGCTTCGATGGCCATCGGCGAGTCCGGATGCTTCGGCCCGCGGAAGCGCTCCTTGCCGTGGAACACCATGAAGTACATCCGGAACGAGTACAGCGCCGTGACGAACACGCTCGCCGTCACCGCGAAGTACGCAAAGCCGGAGCCCGGCAGATGCGACAGTCTCGCCGCATCGATGATCGAATCTTTCGAGTAGAAACCGGCGAAGAACGGCGTGCCGATCAGCGCAAGCGAACCGATGAGCGACGTGATCCACGTGATCGGCATGTACTTCCACAGGCCGCCCATGTTGCGCATGTCCTGGTCGTGGTGCATGCCGATGATCACCGAGCCCGCGCCGAGGAACAGCAGCGCCTTGAAGAACGCGTGCGTCATCAGGTGGAACACGGCGACCGAGTACGCCGACGCGCCGAGCGCAACCGTCATGTAGCCGAGCTGTGACAGCGTCGAATACGCGACCACGCGCTTGATGTCGTTCTGCACGATGCCGAGGAAGCCCATGAACAGCGCGGTAATCGCGCCGATCACCATCACGAACGACAGCGCGGCATCCGACAGTTCGAACAGCGGCGACATCCGCGCGACCATGAAGATGCCGGCCGTCACCATCGTTGCCGCGTGGATCAGTGCGGAGATCGGCGTCGGACCTTCCATCGAATCCGGCAGCCATACGTGCAGCGGAAACTGCGCGGACTTACCCATCGCGCCGATGAAGAGGCAGATGCAGGCCACCGTCAGCAGGCCCCAGTCGGTGCCCGGAAAGGTCAGTGCGGCCAGTTCGTGGTTCTTCGCAAACACGTCACCGTAGTTCATCGAGCCGCCGTACGCGAGCAGGAGGCCGATGCCGAGCAGAAAACCGAAGTCGCCGATGCGGTTGACGATAAACGCCTTCATGTTCGCGTAGATCGCACTCTCACGCGTGAAGTAGAAGCCGATCAGCAGGTACGACACGAGACCCACCGCTTCCCAGCCGAAGAACAGCTGCAGGAAGTTGTTGCTCATCACGAGCATCAGCATCGAGAACGTGAACAGCGAGATGTACGAGAAGAAGCGCTGGTAGCCGTCGTCGTCGGCCATGTAGCCGATCGTGTAGATGTGCACCATCAGCGACACGAAGGTCACGACGCACATCATCATCGCCGTCAGCGAATCGACGAGGAACCCGACCTCGAATTTCAGCTTGCCGATCGACATCCATTCGTAAATGGTCGCGTTGAAGCTTGCGCCGTTCAGCACATCGAAAAATACGATGGCCGACAGAATGAACGAGATCGCAACCCCGAGGATCGTGACCGAGTGGGCGCCTGCACGCCCGACCGCCTTGCCGAACAGACCCGCAATCAGCGAGCCGGCGAGCGGTGCGAGGGGAACGGCCAGCAGCAGGTTTTCGTTGAGTATCGTTGACATAACCGCTTTACCTGAAATTAACCTTTAAGCTGATCGAGATCCTCGACGTTGATCGTATCGAGGCTACGGAACAGGGTTACCAGAATCGCAAGGCCGATTGCGGCTTCCGCTGCCGCGACCGTCAACACGAAGAACACGAAAATCTGGCCGTGTATGTCGCCGAGGTAATGCGAAAACGCGACGAAATTGGTATTCACCGCCAGCAGCATCAGTTCGATCGCCATCAGGATGATGATCACGTTGCGGCGGTTCAGGAAAATGCCGACGACGCTGATCGCAAACAGGATCGCGCCGAGGACGAGGTAATGGGCAAGGGTCAACATGTTTTTCTCCTGTGCGCTCAGCCTTTGTTGCCGGGGGCCGGGGCGCCCGCCGCTGGTGCTGCTGTCGCCGCCGCGGTAGCCACCGTGGCCGCTTCCGCGGTTTCGGGTGTCTCCATCTTTTCCGACGCCATCTTCACCATCCGGACGCGGTCTTCGCGGCGCACCTTGACCTGATCCGATATCTTCTGGCGTTTGCTGTCTTTCTGATGCCGCGTCGTCAGCGAGACCGCCGCGATGATCGCGACCAGCAGCACGAGGCCGGCGACTTCGAACGCGAAAATGTAGTCGGTGTAGATCACCTTGCCGATCAGGCGCGTGTTCGACCAGCCCGCCGTACCGCCTATCGCGGCCGTCGTGTCGCGCACCGGCTGCACCGTCGCGCCATAGCCGTGCCACAGCACCAGCGCGATTTCGATCACGATGATCGCGCCGACGAGGGTCGCCATCGGCACGAAGCGCTTGAAGTCTTTGCGCAGCGCGTCGAGGTTGATGTCCAGCATCATCACGACGAACAGGAACAGCACCATCACCGCGCCGACATAAACCAGCACCAGCAGGATCGCGAGGAATTCCGCCTCCAGCAGCATCCAGATCGCGGCCGCGTTGAAGAACGCGAGCACGAGGAAGAGCGCGGCCGCGACTGGGTTGCGCGAAGTGATTACCTTCAGCCCCGACACCGTCAGGAGCAGCGCGAAGATATAGAACAGTACGGTCGTGAATTCCATGGTTACCGGTTCATCGTTAGGCCATCGTCAGGCATGTTTCTTTGGCTCGCCAGAGGCACGGCAGACAGGCAGCGCGCGTGCAACAGCAGTGGTGGTCAAAGCGCGGCGCACGGACCGCCAAGGCGCCCGGTGCGACTTCGAACTGCAGCTACTTCAACGATACGGTGCATCCGCCGCCTTGCTCGCCGCGATTTCCGCTTCGTAGCGGTCGCCGACTGCCAGCAGCATTTCCTTCGTGAAATACAGATCGCCGCGCTTCTCGCCGTGATACTCGAGGATGTGCGTTTCGACGATCGAATCGACCGGGCAGCTTTCTTCGCAGAACCCGCAGAAGATGCACTTGGTCAGATCGATGTCGTAGCGCTTCGTGCGGCGCGTGTTGTCCGCGCGCGTTTCCGATTCGATCGTGATCGCGAGCGCCGGGCATACCGCTTCGCACAGCTTGCATGCGATGCAGCGCTCTTCGCCGTTTTCATAGCGGCGCAGCGCGTGCAGACCGCGAAAGCGCGGCGAGATCGGCGTCTTTTCTTCCGGGAACTGCACGGTGATCTTGCGCTGGAACGCATAACGCCCGGTCAGCGCGAGACCCTTCAGCAGCTCGGTGAGGAAGAAGGTCTTGAAAAAGTTTTGAATCGCGGTCATGGTGCGTCCGCCCTTTATTTCCAGATATTCAACGGCGACATGATCCAGAAGCCGACCACCACCAGCCACACCACGGAGACCGGAATGAACACCTTCCAGCCAAGACGCATGATCTGGTCATAGCGGTAGCGCGGAAACGTCGCACGCGCCCAGATGAATACCGACAGCAACAAGAAGACTTTGAGCACCAGCCAGAAGATGCCCGGAATGAACGACAGAAAACTGAACGGCGCGCTCCAGCCGCCGAGGAACAGCACGGAAGCCAGCGCCGAGATCACGATCATGTTGATGTACTCGGCGAGGAAGAACAGCGCGAACGCCATCCCCGAGTAATCGATCATGTGGCCCGCGACGATTTCCGACTCCCCTTCCACCACGTCGAACGGATGGCGGTTTGTTTCGGCAAGCCCCGACACGAAGTAGACGACGAACATCGGCAGGAGCGGCAGCCAGTTCCACGACAGGAAGGTCACGCCGTAGCTTGCGAAGATGCCGCGCATCTGCGAACCGACGATCTCCGACAGGTTCAGGCTGCCGGCCGTCATCAGCACCACGACGAGCGCGAAGCCCATCGAGATTTCATACGACACCATCTGCGCCGCCGCGCGCATCGCGCCAATGAACGCGTACTTCGAGTTCGATGCCCAGCCGGCGAGAATCACGCCGTACACGCCGACCGACGAAATCGCCATCGCATACAGCAGGCCCGCGTTGATGTCGCCGAGCACCGCGCCCGCCTGGAACGGAATCACCGCCCAGACCGCGAAGGCCGGCACCACCACCATGATCGGCGCGATCAGGTAGATCCAGCGGCTCGCCTGGGTGGGCTGAATCACTTCTTTCAGCAGCAGCTTCAGCACGTCGGCGATCGGCTGCAACAGGCCGGCCGGGCCGACGCGGTTCGGGCCGATGCGCACATGCATCCAGCCGATCAGCTTGCGCTCCCACAAAATCAGGTAAGCGACGCACAGCAGGATCACGACGGACACCACCAGGATGCGCACCAGGGCCCACACGGTGGGCCATGCCACACCGAGGAGCTCGGTGCCGCCCGAGTTGATCGTATCGAACAAGCTCATTTACGCCTTCTCCACCACCAGTTCACCGAACAGGCTGCCGAGCCCCGCACCGGCAGGCGTCGCCGCCGACACGCGGACCACCGTCTCCGCAAGATTCGCATCGCGCACGGCCGGCGCCTCTACCGACCACTCGCCCTGGCGGACGCGGATCGCGTCGCCTTCCTTCAGACCCAGTTTGTCGAACAGCCCAGCGGGCAAACCGACCGAGTTCGCCGCGCGGGCCGCCGCCGTCAGATGAAGCGAAGCGGCGCGGCGCACGAGCGGGTCGGCGTGGTAGATCGGCACGTCGGCGATGCGCTCGAACGAGCCGTTCGCCGCGCGGGCGCCTGCGCCGCGCGCGATCGCAACGCTCGTCTGGTTCGACAGACGCGGCGTCAGATCCGCATCGCCGAGCGCCGCGAGGCGCACGTCTTCCGCCGTGTCGTATTCGAAGCCCGGCGCGCCCAGCAGACTGCCGAGCACGCGCAGCACCTTCCACGCGGGACGCGTTTCGCCGAGCGGTCGCACGACACCGTTGAACATCTGCACC
Source organism: Paraburkholderia sp. (assembly GCA_036502945.1). Classification (GTDB taxonomy): domain Bacteria; phylum Pseudomonadota; class Gammaproteobacteria; order Burkholderiales; family Burkholderiaceae; genus Paraburkholderia. Next base: position 5,360 of record DASXXR010000121.1, read on the forward strand.
GTGCCTTCCGCGTTGACGAACGTGCCGGCCGTTTCCGTGAACGGAGCGATCGGCAGCAGCACGTCTGCGTAATCGGCACCCGTTTTGAACGACGACATCACCACGACCATCTCGGCCTGCTTCAGCGCGGCCAGCGCCTGCGCCGGATTCGCCGTGTCGAACTCCGGCTCGACGTTCAGCAGCACGTAACCCTTGCGCGGCTGCTCGAACGCTTCGCGCGCGTTCAGGCCGCCTTCGCCCGGCAGCGCGCCGGCAAGGTGCGCGCCGACCGTGTTTGCCGCTTCCGTCAGGAAGCCGAGCTTTGCGCCGGTGCTGTCCGCAATCCATTGGGCCGCCGCATGAATACGCGCGAATTCCGGATGCTGAACGGCAGCGTTGCCGACCAGCACGACGCGGTTTTCACCGAACGCGAGCGATGCAGCAACCTGCTTCGCAGTATCCGACGCACTGGTGCCGGCAAACGCTTCCGGCAATGCGATGCCGCGTGCTTCGGCGACCGCCGCCGCGATACCCGCGAGTTCGTCGAGCCATGCCGACGGCGCAGCCGCAATACGCTGTGCCTTCGGGATCATCGAGTTGTCGCTTGTGGCCTGCAGCAGCGTCAGCTTCGCGCCGCCCTTCACGGCCTGGCGCAGACGCGCGGCCAGCAGCGGATGATCGCGACGCAGCGACGAGCCGATCACGAACGCGGCGTCGATATTCGACAGGTCGGCGATCTTCATGCCGAGCCACGGCGTGCCGCTGGCATTAAGACTGAACGGCGCCGAAAAGTCCGACTGCCGCAGGCGGAAGTCGACGTTCGGCGTGCCGACCGCCTGCGCGAGCTGCTTCAGCAGGAACAGTTCTTCGACCGTGCTATGCGCGCTGCCCAGCGCCGCAAGTGCGTCCGCGCCATGCTCGTCCTTGATGCCGTGCAGGCCCTTCACCACATACTCGAGCGCCGTGTGCCAGTCGGTTTCGACCCACTGGCCGCCCTGCTTCACCATCGGCTGCGTGAGACGCTCGTCGCTGTTCAGCGCTTCGTACGAGAAGCGATCCTTATCCGAGATCCAGCATTCGTTGATCGATTCGTTCTCGAACGGCAGCACGCGCATCACGCGGTTGTTCTTCACCTGGACCACGAGATTCGCGCCGACCGAATCGTGCGGGCTCACCGACTTGCGGCGCGACAGTTCCCATGTGCGGGCGCTGTAGCGGAACGGCTTGCTCGTCAGCGCGCCGACCGGGCACAGGTCGATCATGTTGCCCGACAGTTCGGAGTCGACCGTCTTGCCGACGAACGACGTGATTTCCGAATGCTCGCCGCGGCCCAGCATGCCCAGTTCCATTACGCCCGCGACTTCCTGGCCGAAGCGAACG
>DASXXR010000122.1:0-5903 GCA_036502945.1 Paraburkholderia sp.
GCGGTTCGATCTGAAGGAAACCGACCTCGGCAAGCTGGCATCGTGGTGGCACACGGACGCCGACCTCGGACGGCCGATGGAAGTGCTCACCGATATGACGAAGAGCCGCAAGGCCGGCTTCCTCGACTATCAAAGCACGCCCGATGCCTTTTACGCGTTGTTCGACCGGTTGAAGGCGGAACGCATCATTCCCCGGTGACCCGCGGCTGAGGTGGCCCGGCAGCCGCCTCAGCCGGGGCGAAAGCGCCGCTTGCAGAAAGTGCATCGCGTGCGAGCCTGCTGCATCGGTACAGAACCCCGCCGCGGAATCAGTAATACACTGCAGCCGGTTCTTAATTTCCAGAGGCTTAGATGCGCGCAACGTTAAACGGTACCCAGATCTACTTCGATGTCGAGGGCGGCGGGCTTCGCGAGTCGGAAGGACATCTCATCGAAAAACCGACCCTTATCGCGCTGCACGGCGGGCTGGGTATCGACCATGGCTACCTGAGGCCAGGACTCGGAGCGCTGCGCGACCATGCGCAAGTGATCTACGTCGATCTTCGTGGCCAAGGGCGCTCCGGGCGTCCGCCGCTGGCTTCCTGCACGCTCGAACAGATGGCCGACGACCTTGCCGCGCTTTGCGAGCTTCTGGAAATTGAACATCCCTTCGTGTTCGGGCATTCAGCCGGCGGGTTCGTCGCCATGCATATGGCGCTTCGCCATCCGCGCCTTGTGCGCGGACTGATTCTTAGCAATAGCTCGCCCAGCGTGAAGCCGATCCCCGACGATGACGGCGAGCCCGCGCCTTCCTTTGCTTCGCGTGCGAGCCCCGCCGCGCTTGCAGCAGCCGGGCGTCTGTTCGGCGGCGAGGTGACGCGGGAAAGCGTCGATGACTTCTTTAAGGAAGCGGGGCCGATTCACGCCGCTCCGTCTCACATGCATGTAATCGACAGAATACTGAGCCTCGCCAGCATGGACATCGAAATGATGCAGCACTTCATGAGCAAGATCGGGCCGTCTTACGACTTACGGCCGAGGCTTGCCGACATTGCAGCGCCGGCGCTCGTTATTTCCGGTAAATGGGATTGGGTCTGTCCGCCCCGAGCGAGCCGCGCCATTGCGCGTGGGATTCCCAACGCAACGCTACTCGAGGTGGCCGACGCGGGGCACTTCGTTTTCTCCGAGGAACCCGAGCAGTTTCTCGACGCTGTCACGAAATTCATCGCAGTGCGTGCTTCCTGACATTGTGAATGCCCTGGCCGTCGCCTAAGCTTTCACGTGCAATACCCCACCGCGCATCGTCGCGCACGATCGGCAGGTGCCGGATAGCACCGGAAGCCGCCTGCCGGAAGCCATCTTGTGGGAGGCGCACTTGAAGCGAATCGTGGTGATCGGCGCTGGTTTCGCGGGGTTATGGAGCGCGCTCGGCGCCGCGCGCAAGCTGGACGAATTGCATGTGCCCAGCGGCGACGTGGAAGTGGTCGTGATCAACGGCACCGGTTATCACAGCATTCGTGTGCGCAACTATGAGCAACCGCTCGACGACACGCTCGTGCCGCTTGGCGACGTGCTCGACCCGGTGGGTGTTCGTCGCATTCACGGCACCGTGCAAGCCATCGATCTGACCAACCGCCGGGTGACGATCGGTGCCGGTACGGAAAGCGCGTCACTCGAATACGACCGGCTCATCGTCGCTGCGGGAAGCGAACTCATTCGTCCGGACATACCGGGATTGGCCGAATGCACGTTCGATGTCGACACCTGGCAGGGCGCCCGCAAACTGCAGCAGCAATTGCTCGAACTGCCGGCGCGGCCGGAATCGCCGGGCCGCTTGACGGTGCTCGTGGTGGGCGCCGGGCTGACAGGCATCGAACTGGCGGCCGAACTGCCGCAACGGCTGCGCGCTATCGTCGGCGAGCGTCTTCGCGATACGGTGCGAGTGGTTCTTGCTGACCGGTCAGCGAAAATTGGACAATCGATGGGCGGCGCGCAGCCGGTGATCGAGCGCGCGATGAACGCACTGGGTGTCGAACTGCTGCCCGGCGTTTCGTTGCAAACCGTGGATCGCGACGGAGCGCGATTCACGAACGGCAAGCGAATCGATGCAGCCACGGTCGTCTGGTGCGGCGGCATGCGCGCAAGCCCCCTGACCGGCCAGTTTCCCGTTGCGCTCGATGGGTCGGCACGTGTGCCGGTCGACGCGTTTTTGCGCGTCGAAGGGGCGCCTGGTGTTTTCGCAGCCGGCGATTGCGCACGGCTCCTCGTCGATGGAGAACGACCCTCCGTCATGTCCTGCCAGCATAGCCGGCCGATGGGCCGTTACGCGGGGCACAACGCCGTGTGCGATCTGTCTGGATTGGCGATGCTGCCGCTGCGCATCGGCTGGTACACGACGATTCTCGATCTCGGTCCATGGGGCGCGGTGTACACGGAAGGATGGGACCGACACCTGGTCTCCGAAGGCGAGCTCGCCAAACAGACCAAACGCACCATCAACTGCAATCGCATCTATCCGCCGCGAACGCACACACGCGAAGACCTTCTACAGGCCGCCGCGCCCATCGTGCAAACCCCACCTCCCAGCCGACCGACGCAATGAAGGAATGACGCTATTCACGGCTTGCGGGACGCGAGCTGCTCGTTGCGCGCCGTGAGGAACCTGATCAGGCCGTCCACGCCGCTTTGCTGGATCTTCTCGTTGAACTGCTGCCGGTAGGTCTGGATCAGCCAGGCGCCGAGCACGTTCAGGTCATACAAACGCCAGCCTTGCGGCGTCTTGTACAACCGATAGTCGATTTCCACCGGTTGGTCGTTCGATATCGCAATGGTGCGCACCACCACGTCCGTATCGGTCGCAGCCATGCGCGTGGGCGGATACTCGATCTTCTGATCCGGGCGCAGCTGCGCGACCGCACCGGAATACAGGTGAATCAGCAGCAGCTTGAACTGTTCGGCCACCTGCTGCTGCTGCGCGGGCGTCGCTGTCCGCCAGTAGTGACCCATGGCGAGCCGCGTCGTGCGCTCAAAATCGACATAAGGCAGGATGTCCCGATTCACGATATCCATGATGCGCGGAATGTCTGCCGGATCGACCGCACTTGCGCGCACTTCATCGAGCACCTTTTGTGTCGCGGTCTTGATCAGCGCCTGCGGATTGGATTGATCGTCGATCTGCGCATACGCGGCGCTCCCGAATGCGAACCACGCCGCGACAACCGGAATCAGGAACTGTTTCTTCATGGGTGCGAATCCTGTGTGAATGCGTGAGCGTGCATCCTTGTGAATGCATCGATTCAAGACGGTGCCCGCTATTCTGGCATTCCCCGTGAGTTCCCGCTCAGTTGAAGTGATTCCGAAAGGTCACCGCGGCGATCACGGCGACGCACGGAATCAGCAGTAGTGCACCCCACGGAAGCTCGTACCTTTCCACCGCCACGTACCAGTACAAAGCGCCCGCGCCCAGCGCGAGGGTTCCGAGGCCAATGAGCCACGTGCTCACATACAGCGTGGTGGGCGAGAGGCGCTTCGTCGTTCTGGATTTTTCGGGTGTTGCGGGCATCGTAGATTCGTACTCTTTCAAGGTGTGCGCGGTACGGATAGCCGAGCGGGTGTGCATAACATCATATCCGGTCGGCCGCGAAAATGCGTTTCGGGGCGGTTCGGCCTGCATGGCAGCACGCGCCCGACGGTTCGCGGCCGCTGTCGGCACGCCGGCGGCTAGATGATCAGCCGCGAAATCTTCGAGCCTTCCAGCGACACGCCGGCCATCAAGCCCGCATTCGTCACGACGAACGCCTCGACCGGCCCGGTTGCCGTCGACGTATCGATATTGCCGTTCGCGCCCACTTTCAGCACCGCGACCGTTGCATCGACGCCCGCTGCCCAGCCCTGGCTGCCCGTGAAATCATCGAGTGCGACTTGCGTCATGAACAGCAGGATGATCGCCTTCGACTGCGCGCCGATCTGCAGGCCGAACGATGCCGCGGTAATGCTGTAGTAGCCGGTTGTATGGCCATCGACGCGCAGCGCGCCCTGGCCGTATTGCCCGCCGATCCAGAAACCGGCTGCAATCACCGAAGGAAAGACGAGCGTGCCGCGCGCTTTACCGACCAGCTCGCGCGCGCCCGTCACGGTTTCGAACAGCCGGGTCAGCGCCGCGTCGGCATCCGCGTCGATCGTCCGGCGCTTGCCGGCGTTGGCCGCCGACGACCCGTCAGATGACAGCGGTGTGGTGGTGCAGGCCGCCAGCGACAAGCCGCCGGTTGTAGCCAGCGCGCCGGTGACAGCAATGAATCGACGACGGTGCATTCGCCCTTCCCTCCATGTGACGCGGTTCAAGCCTGCTCGATGACAGAAACGCGAGGCCCTGCGTTAAAAGTATCGGACACGTTACTTGATGCGCGTAGCACCTGGCAAGTGTTACCGCTTTCGGGATCGAACGAATGTGCGATTGGGTTGTGCGGGGTTATCGCCGGAATTCGGAAAGCATCGAAAGGAAGCTGTCGAGATATCGTTTCCGTGGCCGACACGGGACGATGCGACGGCCTTCGGCTGACCCGGCGAACCGCGCCGGAATAAACCCGATGTTCCCACTGTTCCTTTTGTTGCGCGCCGCGGTCGGCGCCGACCCTTGCAACAGGGCACTTTGAAAGGAGCAGAAGAATCATGTCAGAACTGACTCATCGCATGGTGAACGCCAACGGCATCGACATTCATGTCGCCGAGCAGGGCGAGGGACCGGCCGTACTGATGTGCCACGGCTTTCCCGAGACGTGGTACTCGTGGCGCCATCAATTGCCGGCGCTTGCAAGAGAGGGTTTTCGCGCGATTGCACCGGACATGCGCGGCTATGGAGAAACCAGTTGCCCGCATGAGATCGATCAATACACGTTGCTCCATCTGGTCGGCGACATGGTGGGCGTGCTCGATGCGCTGAAGCTGGAAAAGGCCGTCATCGTCGGCCATGACTGGGGTGCGCCTGTCGCGTGGCACGCAGCGCTGCTTCGTCCGGACCGCTTTACAGGTGTCGCCGCGCTCAGCGTACCCTTCACGCCGCGCAGCAAAACGCCGCCAGTCAAAGACTTTCCCGAGACGGCGGACCACGTGTTCTATCAGAAGTATTTCCAGCAGCCCGGCGTCGCCGAGGCGGAAATGGAACGCGACGTGCGGCTGCGCATGCGCAGCTCGATGTACTCGTTTAGCGGCGACCTCCCGCGTCCGGACCCTGCCGGCGGCCAGCACCCCGGGCCGGGCATGGTGCCGCGCGCAGGCGGGATGAGCGCGTTGCTGGTCAATCCCGACACGCTGCCGTCATGGCTCACCGAGGCGGACGTCGATGTGTATGCGGCGCAATTCACGCGCTCCGGTTATCGCGGCGGTTTGAACTGGTACCGAAACATCGATCGCAATCACGAACTGCTCGCGCCCTTCGAGGGGTTGAAGATCGCCGTGCCCGCGCTCTTCGTCGCTGGCGAACGCGATCTGGTGATGCAATTTCGCGGCATGGATCAGGTGTTGGCGACCCTCAAGCAACGCGTTCCGTTGCTGCAGCGCTCGCTTATCCTGCCCGGTTGCGGCCACTGGACCCAGCAGGAACGGCCGAAGGAAGTCAATGCGGCATTAATACAGTTTCTTGACGAACTGGGTTGAGGCCGCGCGTCAGGTTTTAGTCCGGGATTCGTTCGCCGCGTGCGTTTTGGCAGAGCGCATCGCACGCGTCGCGAAGCGCCCTGCACCGCTTGAATCTGACCCAGCACCTGCGTCAGGCATCCCACTTCGGTGCCATCGGCGGCATGACAAACCGCTGGTCCTTCGGCAACGCGGCGATCGCCTGACGATCTTCGTCGTCAAGACGGATATCGACTGCGGCGAGATTCGACTTCTGGCTTTCCGGGCGCTGCGCCTTCGGAATCGCGATGACG
>DASXXR010000123.1:0-5810 GCA_036502945.1 Paraburkholderia sp.
CGCACTGCACGAGCATGGCATCCCGGTGCACACCACGCCTCAGCGGCTCGCGCGCGCGTTTGCACGTCTCGTCGATTACCGGCTTGGCCGCGAATTGCTGATGCAGACGCCGGAAGACCTGCCGGCGCGCGTGCCCGCGGCCATCGACGCCGCGCAGGCACAGGCAAGCGCGGCGCTGAAGGCAGGCATCACCGAACTCGACGGCGATGCGGCGGCGCGACTGCTTGCGCACTTCGGGCTCGTCGCGATGCCGCGCCAGCCGATGACGGAAGAAGCTGTCGTCGATATTGCAGTCGAATTGCACGACGACGAAAACTTCGGGCCCGTGTTCCGCTTCACTGCGCCGTCCGAAGACGGTCTCTCGCCGCCGATGTGCGTCTACGGTTTGCCGCCGCTCAACCCGGTTCTGTCGCGCGACATCGTGTCGAATGTTCCCTATGCGCGGCATATCGATCCGGAGCCGGTGCTGACCGCGTTGACTTCGGTATCGCAGGCAGTCTGCGATATTCGAGAGATCGTTTCGCTATCGCTCGCGTTGCGCGTGACGAAGCACCGCGTCGCGATCGTTGCGCCGCGACTGCGGTTGTCGTCGACGCGCAGCCGGCTCGCGATCGTTCCGTATCCGCGCCGCCTTGAACAGACAGTCGACTGGCAAGGCACGCAACTGACCGTGCGGCCGATTCGCCCGGAAGATGAAGCGGCGCATCGCGAGTTTATCGAAGCGATGACGCCCGACGATTTGCGCTTACGGTTCTTCGGCGCGGTCGGCAGCTTCGACCATTCGCAACTCGCGCGGATGACGCAGATCGACTATGACCGCGAAATGGCGCTGATCGCGACCGTCGCCAACGAAGACGGTTCGACGCGCACGCTTGGCGTGGTACGCGCGGTGGCGGACCCGGACAACGAGACCGCGGAGTTCGCCGTCGCGATTCGTTCGGATCAGAAGGGCCGGCGGCTCGGGCGTTTGCTGATGGACAGGATCATTGCGTATGCGCGTGCGCGTGGCACGCATTGGCTGGTCGGCGAAGCGCTGCGCGAGAACACCGCGATGATCGCGCTCGCGAAGGCGTGTGGTTTTACCGTGTCGGCGACGGAAGATCCTGGCGTGGCGGGATTCAGGATGCCGCTCGACGAGCCGAAAGAAAAATGAGCCGTGTGAACGGCCTTCGTCGTGATGGCGGGTTGCCGCGGCCGGCGCGTTCTACCGGCTTGCATCGCGCCGTCAACCTGTCGATCAGCTGACATGTTCGGGGTAACCCCTAAAGGCGCCGTCAGATAAGCCGTAAACAGGAACGGGCGCAAACGCGTCCGCCCGGCATTCTTCGGACGGCGCTAGCGAACTCCCAACATTTGGTTCTCTCGCGTGCCGTCGCGTCCACTCGTTTCGGTGCGATTGCCATCTGCGTGATCCGGGGCACAGGTTGCCCTGTTCCATACAGGGACATCATGAAAATCAATTTATCCGGCCGCGCGCTGACGGCTTTGCTCGTGCTCACGGTTGCCGCAAGCCTGTCCGGTTGCGGAGGCGGTTCGGGAGGATCGAACGCCGGCGGCGCGAGCACGACGGCTGCAGGCAGTAACGGCAGCAATCCATCGAGCCCGCCGGGTGCGCCAGCCACGCTACCGGCTCCGCCCAGCGGCGCGTCGGACCCGGTGGCAGCAAAGAATGCCAAGCGCGGCGTTGCCTTCGACTTCGCGTCGCCGGCCGATATCGCGGCGGCATCGCCGGGCGTGAGCTGGTGGTACAACTGGGGCGCCACGCCGAACCCGTCCGTGCCGGCCGATTACCGGACGCGCTACGGCATGGACTTCATCCCGATGCTATGGAAAGACGGTTTCAATGTGGCCGACGTCGTCGCCTTTCTCAAAGCGAATCCGTCCATCAAGTACATCCTCGTGCTGAACGAGCCCAATCTGGTCGATCAGGCCAACATCAAACCGATCGACGCCGCGGCGCTCTGGCCGTCCTACGAGGCGGTCGCGGCGCAAACAGGCGTCAAGATCGTCGGCCCGGCGATGAACTGGGGCACGCTGCCGGGCTATGAGAATCCGGTTGTATGGCTCGACGAGTTCTACGCCGATTATCGTGCGGCCAACGGCGGACGCGATCCGCAGATCGACTACCTCGCGTTCCACTGGTATGACTACGGGCTCGCGGCCCAGCTGGACAGCCTCGACAAGTACGGCAAGCAGATCTGGGTGACGGAATTCGCCAACTGGCATAGTCAGACGGACGGAGCGCAGATCGACACGCTAGCCGGGCAGGAAGCGCAAATGCAGGACATGGTGTCGATATGCGAGTCGCGCGCGGATGTGTTCCGCTACGCGTGGTTCACCGGCCGGCAGAGTTCCGACCCGCACTTCACCAGCCTGCTGGGCGCCGACGGGCAACTGACCGGAGTGGGTGCGGAATATCTCTCGTTACCTGCGCAATGAAATTGAGCGCGTCATCGCGAGTGGCGGTATCGATGAATTTTTACTCTGCCCTGTAACCGGCTGGACCTGTTCGTTGAACATTGCGCTGTTGTCGGTGCCCGGACTGATTGCGATGCCAGGCGCCGTGCGCGGTCTTGCACCCACCCGTCTGCGCCTTACCGGCGCAACGGCTGGATTGCTGGCCGGCGCGGTCGGAACGCTTGCATACAGTCTGCGTTGTCCGGAGACCAGCGTACCGTTCTGGGCGACATGGTATCTGATCGGGATGGCGGTACCGGCAATTGCCGGCGCGGTTCTGGGTGGGCGAGCGCTTCGCTGGTAGCGAAGTCGAGCGAGCGGCAATCGCGCTCGCTCTTCAGCTATTGATTACCCTTGGCCGTTTGACGGCGGGTACGTGTGGCCCGCGATTTGCGGCGGACCACCGGCGCCATACGAGCCCGGGCGGCCGTCCATTGGATTGCCGAACGGGTCAAGCAGTTGGCCGTTTGCGTTGACCTGGGCCGGTCTGCCTTGCGGGTCAAACGGAGGGGGGACCTGATGAGACTGGTCGTCTATCGGGTCGTTGGGATCGTACGTCCCCATACCGTATGTCCCCTCCTCGGGTTGTGAACTCGGGTGCCCCCAGTAACGTTCCATGCCACTCGGCCGCGACGCGCCGATCGTTTTCACGTCATTGTGCGGCGACGAATGGACAGCAGAGGTTTGAAGGGCGTTCATTTGCGATGAAATTTTCATGCTTCACTCCTGTGGGCAGTGGTGTCTGCGTTGGGAAAGACATCGTGGTCCAATGACCGGTAGATCAACGGAGAGTGCGCACCTCTCCTGTGTTGATCGTGTGCGTAGTTTCCCTTTGCAGGCACGGACAGGGGTCGTGCATATTCACGGAGATGCGTCCGCGCAGCTCATCGATGAATCGCCAGGTGAGCGCAGACCGGATGAACGACAACAGCAGAACCGCTCTTCACTTCGCCCTCATAGCCGCTTCTTCTCTCGAAAGCAGAACGCGCAGTCTGCCGCGGGCACGGGAAAGGCGTGACATGACCGTCCCCACGGGAACATCGAGTGTCTTTGCCACCTCCGCGTAGCTCATCTCCTCCAGTCCGACGAGCAATAACACTTCGCGCTCTTCGGCCGGCAACTGTTGCAGCGCGCAGTCGAGATCGCGCATTTCAAGTGACCCTGCATGGTTTCCATCGATGCAAAATTCGCCTTCGGCAGCGGCACTTCAGCGTCTAGTCGCTCCCGACGCGACGCTTGCCGCGCAAGAGATGAATGAGAACAGCGCTCAGGAGCCGAAGAACGTGTTGCAAAAGCTGACCGGCCCGACACATCCGCCGGCATTGTTTGCGTTGTCGGACGGGCTCGGCAGCGACGCACAACCTGCACATGCTAGCGCGGCAACGGCGGCCAGCAGCAAGCCTCGGGAGCGGCGGATTCTGTTCAGCGGCACTTCAGGTTCTTGACGCTGGTTGTCGCGTGTGACCTTCTGCGCGTTCGCTTGCGAATTTGTTGGTTGCATACCGTTGACCTCAATCGGTTGAAGATGTGCCGGCGTCCGCAGTGGTGCGGGCGGTTTGGTCCTGGCTCTTCGCGATGGCTTGTTGCTTCAGATGAGCCACTGTTTCTTTGTATATAGGATTCACGTCCGGATACGAAGCATCGGTCACGAAATCGAGGCCGTTCTGCTTCGCCTGGATGAGTTCCTGGTAAACCTCGGCACGCGTCTTCTCTTGCGCAAATACATTGGCTGAACTGAATGCCACGAGTGCCGTTGCAAACATCGCGAACTTTTTCATCTCCGTCTCCTTGACGAGTTGTGCGGTATGCAACCGGGTAAACAACGTCTCTTCCGGAGATATTCCTGGCGTGTCGACAAAAGTTCGTCACCAAACGACGGAGCAATGACGCACGAAATTTTTTTCGCAGGTCACTGACTACGGACGGAATAACTTCGACATCCAACCGGTTTACCGCTTGCGATTCAGGAGATGGCCAAGAAGAAAGAGTAGGTCGTTTGCGCGCCACATGCACGATCGGCGTGGCGGATAGAGACCGGCCGGAGATGAGGCAGAGAGGAATGGAAGCGCCGCCGGCACGATGCGCCGGCGGCGTCGTTGCGCGAACCTGGAACGTTCGCGCGAAATTGTCAGGCTACGAGCTTCGCCGCAGCCTCTTCGACCTGTCCGCGCGAAAGGGCTAGCTCGTCGAGCCACGGGTCCTGATAGAGCGCGCCCGTTTCACGCTCGAGCCGTGCGATCGTCGCGGCGCAGCGTGCCGCATCCTTCGGCGTTGCGATGAATTCCTTCACCGATTGCCCCGCCTTGAATGCGTCGAATAACGGTACGCGCACTTCGTCGGGCAGATTGCGTGTCCATTGGTAGGGTTTGCCGTTGAACGTCAGCGTGGGCGGCAGCATGCGCTCTTTCTTCACGGCCGGAATAAGGCCATAACTACGCGCTGCGTCACCGATCTGCTCGGGCGAGAAGAGTTCGTCGGGCGTGAGGTCGAACTGCTGGATGAAGGTTTCGATCTGCAGCATCGCAGCCGCGCGATCGTCGCGTTTCTGCTGCGCTCGCGCGACGATGTCGCGTAATTCGTCGGCTTCGTCGCTGGTGATCGTGAAGCTTGCCTGCTTCTGCTGGAGGTCGGTGAAACGCTGGAATTCTTGATCGGACAGAAGTTTGGCCATTGCTTGTCAAAAAGAGCCCACGCGCGAGCGCGCGTGCAGCGGATTTTCGGAAGGGCCGCCATTCTAGCGCATGCGCGTGCGAAGTAGAGCGCTAAGTCGCAGCCGGCGTGTCGTGGCTGTCGTGTGAGCCGGGCTCGTGAAACATCGACAGTGCCTGCGCGGTCTCGCGCAGCAGGCCCGTTGTCTCGTCGAGGGTCGGCGCGACGTATTCGTCGATGCGCTTGAGGTACGGGCACGTCAACGCGGCGAGCGCCTGGCCCGACGAGCCGAGCAACGGAAAGGTCAGGTCGGTGACGCCGAAAATCTGCCCGCTGTCCTTCTGCGAGAAACCCGCCGTGCGAATGTGTGCGCACGCTGCTTCGAGCGCGTCGTGATCGATCGTCACTTCGCCTTTCACTTTCGTATGTTCGGTGAGCATATGGATGCGCTGCTCGCGTGTCTGGAACGCAAGCATCATGCGCCCCGAACCGGTGTCGATCAGCCCGACGCGTGCGCCGAGCCGCACCGAAATGCCCCACGTACCCGGTCCGTCGACCTGCGCGATCACGAGCAGATTGCCGCGGTCGTAGACGGAGAGATGGCACGATTGCTCGGCCGTTGCGGCAAAGCGCTGCATCAGCGGCAATGCTTCGGAAATCAGCCGCTCCATCGGCGGATGACGATGGGCGAGCGCGTACAGCTT
>DASXXR010000124.1:0-3902 GCA_036502945.1 Paraburkholderia sp.
CGATACGTGATGAAAATTTCGGACATGCAAGACCAGCACACGGCCACCTTGCTCGACTATTACACGAGACAACAGACTTCAATGCAATGGCGCGGCTTTCTGACCGCGCTTGCACAAGAGTTCGAAACTCAACTTGAAACATCGCAGCTGCGCCAGTTGATGGAACGCATCGGCGTCCGGTTTGCCGCTTCGCATCCGGCTGTCGCATGCACGACGCTGGACGACCTCGCGTCTTTTTTCAACGCAACATGGTCTTCGCTCGATTGGGGTTTCGTGCATCTCATCGAACGGGACGATTATCTTGCCATCCGGCACTTCTGCGCACCGCTTGCGGCATTCGGTGAGAAGGCGGCGGTCTGGGCACCGGCGTTTCTCGAGGGCGCGTATCGGCATTGGCTGCGTGAGATGGGCGCGGGCGCGCTGGTTTTAAAGCAGGCCGACACTGACGATCGTCACGCGTTGGAGTTCCGGCTTGGCTAGCACCGCTTGATGTGAGCGGACGCGACGAATGTCCGCTGCAACGACGCAATAAGCAACGCAATAAGCAACGCAATAAGCAACGCAATAAGCAGAAAGGGCGAAATCGCGGGGACTGACGGGGCTTGGGAGTACATGACTATGAGCGTTTCAGACGACATTGGAAACCTGTTTCAGCGGTTCGGCGGCGATCCCGATCACTATCAGGAGGTCGCGCGCGACGACGACGCGAAGCACGCGGCGTCGCGCTGGCCATTGCTGAGCGCGCTCGACATCGGCCATCCGGAGCATGTGCCGGGCGCCGGGCGGGCGGCGCCGTCGGTGGTGGCGGCGCCGCAAGCGGCGCGGTCGCCGTCTGGCGACGATACGGCAACGGCGGCAACGGCGGCAACGACGGCAACGGCGGCAACGGCGGCAACGGCGGCGACCGAGGCAGCAACAACGGCCGTGACAGACACGCCGACCGCCGCAACCTCCGGCGCATTAAGAGCGCCGTTGTTCGCACGAGCTCATCGGCACGCTTCAATGCCACCCGCGGTCGATCCCGCACGGCAAGCCGCGACGCGCTTCAGCCCGCCTCCGGCCGCGGCCGCGCGCACAGCGGCAGCCAGCGAGTTCGACACGCCGCGCAACAACGCTGCCATACAGGACGAATCCCGTCCAGCAAACCCCGTAGCGCCTTTCGCAAAACCGCAAACGTTTGATACGCCCGCTGCAAGCAGCACGCCGGTCACCAGCATCCGTCCCGCTGCGCAAACGCCCGCAGCAGATTCGATCCTCGCCGGCATGTTCGCCGGCCCGCCGCCGGGCGAACCGGTCGCGCAGCCTCCATCGCGCGACCTGGCGAGCCTGTTTGCGAAGCTCGCCGGCATGCCCCGTCGCGACCGTCCGGATTCGGGCGGCGACCGGTCATGAAAGTGGTGGCGGTGGTATCCGCGAAAGGGGGCGTAGGCAAGACGACGCTCGCCGCGAATCTCGCGTCGGTGCTCGGCTCGAATGGGCGGCGCGTGATCGCCGTCGACTTCGACCCGCAGAACGCATTGCGCTTGCACTTCGGCATTCCGGTCGACGGCTTCGACGGCGTCGCCCGCGCGATGGTGAGCGGCGACCCGTGGCGCAGCGTGATGTTCGACGGCATCGACAGCGTGACCGTGCTGCCGCATGGCGCACTGAACGAAGACGACCGCCGCGCATTCGAAGCGCGCCTCGACCACAACCCGTTTCTGGTTCGCTCGGCGCTCGATATGTTGTCGCTCGAACCGTCGGACATCGTGCTGATCGACACGCCGCCAGGCGCGACCGTCTACACGCGCGCCGCGTTGCTGGCGGCCCATTTCGTGCTCAATGTCGTGATCGCGGACGCCGCATCGTATGCGGCGATCCCGCACATGGAGCGGCTGATCCAGACGTATGCGATACCGCGCGCGGACTTCCTCGGCTATGGCTACGTGATCAACCAGGTCGACATCGGACGCAATCTGACAAAGGACGTGCTGAAGGTGCTGCGCGGCACGCTCGCGCCGCACATTTATCCGGGCGTGGTGCATCTGGATCAGGGCGTGAGCGAATCGCTTGCGTACGACACGACGGTGATCCACTACGACCCGCTAAGCCAGGCAGCCGCCGATCTGCGCGCATGCGGCGACTGGCTCGACGCCCACCTGAACGGCCGCGCCGCGCTGCCGAGGAGCGTGGCATGAGCGCCGCACCGGAAGACATCCTCGCGGCCGCGGACGCCGAAGCGCCGCGCCGCTCGCGTTTCGACCGGCTGGCGTCGCGGCTGATCGACGGGCGCATTCTCGGCAGCCGGCCGGTGAGCGCCGTGCTCGTGATCCTTGCGGTGACCGCGCTGTTCTTCGTGGTCACAGTGCCGCTCGAATTCGGCGAGCAGTTGACCTTCGCAGTCGGCTGCCTTGTTTGTGCGCTATTGATTCGCCGCGCGCAAGGGCGCTTCGCGACGCTCGTGATGATCATGCTGTCGGTGATCGTGACGGGCCGTTACATGTACTGGCGCCTCACCGAAACCACTCACTGGGAGCGGCCGCTCGACGCGATCTGGGGCCTGCTGCTGGTGGTGGCGGAAGTCTATGCGGCCGTGGTGCTGCTGCTCGGCTACTTCCAGATCGCATGGCCGTTAAAGCGCAAGCCGATGCCGCTGCCTGCGGATCGCCACGCATGGCCGACCGTCGATATTTTCATTCCGACCTACAACGAACCGCTGTCGGTGGTGAAGCCGACCATCTACGCGGCGATCGCACTTGATTACCCGAAAGACAAACTGTCGATCCACGTGCTCGACGACGGCCGCCGCGCGGAATTCAAGGCGTTCTGCGAAGAAGTCGGCGTCGCGTGGACGGTGCGCTCGCACAACCGCCACGCGAAGGCAGGCAATATCAACGAAGCGCTGAAGATCACCGACGGCGAATACTTCGCGATCTTCGACTGCGATCACATTCCGACGCGCTCGTTCCTGCAGATCGGCCTTGGCTGGTTCCTGCGCGACAAGCTTCTGTCGATGCTGCAGACGCCGCACCATTTCTTTTCGGCCGATCCGTTCGAAAAGAATCTGGGCACGTTCCGCAGAGTGCCGAACGAAGGCGAACTGTTCTACGGCCTCGTGCAGGACGGCAACGACTTGTGGAACGCGACCTTCTTCTGCGGCTCGTGCGCGCTGCTGCGCCGCTCGATGGTCGAGGAAATCGGCGGCATTGCCGTGGAGACGGTCACCGAAGACGCGCATACCGCGTTGAAGCTGCACCGCCGCGGCTACACGACTGCGTATCTCGCGATTCCGCAGGCGGCGGGCCTCGCCACCGAAAGCCTCGGCGGCCACATCGGCCAACGCATCCGCTGGGCGCGCGGGATGACGCAGATCTTCCGGATCGACAACCCGCTGGCGGGGCGTGGGCTGTCGTTCGGCCAGCGCCTGTGCTATCTGAACGCGATGCTGCATTTCTTCTACGGCATCCCGCGTCTCGTCTTTCTGACTGCGCCGCTGTCGTTTCTGTTTTTCAACGCGCACATCATCCAGGCGGCCGCCGGCACGATTGCGATCTTCGCGCTGCCGCACATGTTCCACGCGAACATCACGAATTCGCGGATGCAGCGGCAATTCCGCCATTCGTTCTGGTCGGAAGTCTACGAGTCGGTGCTCGCGTCGTATATCACCGCGCCGACCCTGCTCGCGCTGATCAACCCGAAGCTCGGCAAATTCAACGTGACGGCCAAGGGCGGCCAGATCGAGAAGAACTACTTCGACTGGGCGATCTCGCGGCCGTATCTGTTCCTGCTGTTGCTGAACCTGATCGGCTTCGTCGTGGGGATCGTGCATATCTATCTGAACTGGCACATCCGCAGCGTGGTGAACACGACCTTCCTGAACCTCGGCTGGACCACCTACAACATGCTGATTCTCGGCGCGAGCG
>DASXXR010000125.1:0-4484 GCA_036502945.1 Paraburkholderia sp.
GCCGCGCGATCTTTCGGCGCGGCTCCCTTGCCGCCGTCTTTCAGCGCGTCCTGCTGGGCCAGCTGCGCCGACCGGGCGCGCTGCACCTGCCAGTCGGTAAAGCCGCCGACGTACTCGCGCCACCGGCCCTCGTCCTCCGACGCGATCACCGACGTCGCGACGTTATCCAGAAACGCGCGGTCGTGGCTCACCAGCAAAACCGTGCCGTCATACTCGGTCAGCAATTCTTCGAGCAACTCCAGCGTGGGAATGTCGAGGTCGTTGGTCGGTTCGTCGAGCACCAGCACGTTCGCCGGGCGCGCGAACAGCCGCGCGAGCAGCAGACGGTTGCGCTCGCCGCCGGACAGCGACTTGACCGGCGAGCGCGCCCGCTCGGGCGCGAACAGGAAATCGCCGAGATAGCTCATCACGTGCTTTTTCGCGCCGCCGATCTCAACCCAGTCGCTACCCGGGCTGATCGTCTCGGCGAGGCTCTTTTCCTGGTCTAGTTGCGCGCGCATCTGGTCGAAATACGCGACTTCCATGTTCGTGCCGACCCGGACCTTGCCTTCGTCCGGCGGCAGTTCACCGAGAATCAACCGCAACAGCGTGGTCTTGCCTGCACCGTTCGGGCCGACAAAGCCGATCTTGTCGCCGCGCATCACGTTGGCCGAAAACCCGTCGACGACCGTGCGCGAGCCGAAGCGCTTCGTCACCTCGGTCAGTTCCGCGACGATCTTGCCGGACTTCTCGCCCTGCGCCACGTCCAGCTTCACGTTGCCTTGCACGTTGCGGCGCTCGGCCTGGTCGTTGCGCATCTGCACGAGCCGCGCGATCCGCCCGACGCTGCGCGTGCGGCGCGCCTCGACGCCCTTGCGAATCCACACTTCTTCCTGGGCAAGCAGTTTGTCGAACTTTTCGTTCTCGATACGCTCAACCTCGAGCTGCTGTGCCTTGCGCGTCTGATACGCGGAGAAATTGCCCGGGTACGACAGCAGCCGGCCGCGATCGAGTTCGACGATGCGCGTGGCCACGCGGTCGAGAAACGCGCGATCGTGCGTAATGAACAGCAAGCTCGTGCGCTGCGAGATCAACAGATCCTCAAGCCAGCGGATGCCGTCGAAATCGAGGTGGTTGGTCGGCTCGTCGAGCAGTAGCACATCCGGCTGCAAGACGAGCGCGCGCCCCAGCGCGACGCGCTTTTGCATGCCGCCCGACAGCGCGCCGACGCGCGCGTCGCCGTCAAGGCCGATTTGCGCAAGGGTGGTGGACACGCGCGTGCGCCAGTTCCACGCGTCGGCGGTATCGAGCGACGACTGCAGCGTGTTCATCCGCGACATCAGCGTGTCGTGCGCGGCGCCTTCGGGCGTATCGGCCAGCGCATGGGCGACGGCGTCGTACTGGTCGAGCAGCGTGCGCGCATGCGTGAGGCCTGCGGCGACGGCATCGAAGACCGAAGCGTCAGCGTCGAATTCGGGTTCCTGCGGCACGTAGACCGTGACCAGGTGCTGCTGGCGGGTGACGAGACCGTCATCGGGCTTCGTGAGGTCCGCGACGACTTTCAGCAGCGACGACTTGCCTGCGCCGTTGCGGCCGATCAACCCGACGCGTTCGCCGGCTTCGAGAGAAAAATCCGCGTGATCGAGTAACGCGACGTGACCGAACGCGAGTTGCGCGCCCGTAATGGAGTAAAGCGACATGAAAGAGAAGAACCCAGCGATGAATCGCAAAGCGCGAAGCGCTCATTGTACCGGGCGGCTGAATTGCCGCCACTCCGCCGGATGGCATAGGACGGTTTCGGACGCCGGTTGCCGGCGGCGGCCCCCGAACCGGCTGCCCGATTGCCGGGGCACCGAGCGCGCGCAGCGTGGCCGCTGCGCTCCGCCGCGACGCGCGCTTACTTCACATGAACCGTGATGGTCTTGCTCCACTCCGGGCCGTACGACCGGTGTGCGCCGTCGCCGAATTGCAGCATCAGCGTATGGTCGCCCGGGGGCAGCGTGATATCGGTCTCGGATTGGCCCTTGCCGAAATGCAGCGACTTGTCGCTCAGCGGGATGACCGTGCCCTTCGGCACCGGCTGGCCATCGATCAACAGATGATGATGGCCCGTGCCTTCCGTCATCGTGCCGGCCGGGGCGATTTTCATCCCTTCGACGGCGAATACTACGTGTACCGGGTTCGTCACCGTCGCGCCGTCCTTCGGCTCGACGAACGACACGCCTTCGGCGCGAGCAACACCCGACGCGAGCAGCAAGCCGGCGCATAGCGCGCTGGCCAACCATTTGTTCTTGAACATCGTGTTCTCCTTGAGGAAAGCGGCCCGATGCAGTGCGAACCGGACACCTGGCGCAGCGACCTTCCGCCGCACGGCAGGCGCGGCGAACGGCGTTGAGCGACAGGCGGCCGTTGCCGCGACGCGTATCGGAAGTGGCGTGGAAGGACCGCGCTGTAGAGCATACACCGGGCTATGTGGGCACATGTCGGCGCCGACGGGCCTGGTGTCGCTGGAAAGGTACGGCCGGGGCGGCGCTGAAGGGCTTTGACAAATTCCGGTAACATTGCGGGTCGCTGCGCGGTCCCGTTCGAGAGGTGGAACCCGCGAATCGTGCGTTTGAATGGATGAATGAGTGCGTCGTGAGTGAAGTGATCGAATTCAAGAGCTGGGTTTGCCTGATTTGCGGCTGGATCTACAACGAGGAAGAAGGACTGCCTGAAGAAGGTATCCCCGCAGGCACGCGTTTCGCGGCGATTCCAGAAAACTGGCGCTGCCCGCTGTGCGATGTGGGTAAGGCGGAGTTCGTCGTCGTGGAGTTTTGAGCAGGACGCGAGTCCGCCGTGCCGCTTTGATTGGCCGCTGGCCCTCAGTCACCCAGCCGCGGGAACACCAGCGTAAAACGCGTTACGCCTGCGCTACTCGTGGCGTGCCAGCTTCCACCATGCAGCAACATGATGCTGCGCACGATGGAGAGCCCAAGCCCGTTTGAGTCCGACGACCGATGTCGCGACGCATCCGCGCGATAGAAGCGATCGAAGAGCCGTTCGAGGTGATACGGCTCTATCGTCGGCCCGCGATTCTCAACATACAGGGTGGTGCCGTCGGACTCCTGCTCAGCCACGATCCAGATCGCCGTTCCCGGATCCGCGTAGCGCACTGCATTTGCCAGCAAATTGGCCAGCGCGCGGCGCAGCAGTAACGGATCGGCCCACACGGCGCCGTCGCCGCGCCACTCGAGCCGAACATCGCGCTCGTCTGCGAGACCTTCGAAATACTCGGCCATGCGCCCGAATTCTTCTGCAAGCAGCAGTTCTTTGCGCTCGATCGCGTTGTCCGCATGTTCGGCACGTGCGAGAAACAGCATGTTGTCGATCATCTTCGACATGCGTTGCAGTTCCTCGAAATTGGAGCCGAGAAGCCGCTGGTAATACGCGATATCGCGCGGCTGGCTCAAGCCGACTTCGGTCTGACCGAGCAGATTGCCGATCGGCGTGCGCAGGTCGTGCGCCATGTCGGCGGATACCTGCTTCAACTGCGTGAAGCCGAGTTCGAGACGGTGCAGCATCCCGTTGAACGCGCCGATCAGCGCGTCGAGTTCGCGCGGCGCATCGCGTCGCTCGATGCGAGTGGATAGCGTGCTCATGCCGATCGACGCGGTCTGCGCAGCAAGCCGCCGCAAAGGATCCATGCCGCGCCGCGCAAGGCCGAATGCAAGCAATGCAGCAAGAAACGCGGCCGTCGAAGCAAACAGGAATATCTGGTCGCGATAGTCGCTCAGCATCCGCGTGCGCTCGGCCATCAGCCGGCCCGAGATGATCTGCAGATCGCGCTGCCCGCCCGCGTCGCGCGCGGCGGCCGCGACGTAAATAAAAGGCGTGCCGTCGTTTGCGTTCATGTGATGAACGGCGTCGAGCGAGAGCGGGGCGCCCGCCGGCACGGGCGTCACCACCGGCACGGCCATGCGCACGGGATTCACAACCATGAGCGGCGCTTCGCCCGGATAGCGCACTACCAGCAGCGACTCGGTATTGCCGAGCATGTTGGCGAACAGATGCGGCTTCTCTTTGATCAGATCGCGCGCATCCCCATCCTTCATCAAGGTTCGGATCTGGTCGACACGCGTGACGAGCGCTGCGTCGTCGCGCAGGATCAACTGCGCTTCAAGCTTGCTGTACAACACGTAGCCGACAATCCCCATCGCGCCGAAGGCCAGCAGCGCGAACAGCAACGCGAGGCGCGTCGTGAGCGACAGTTGCTTCATGCTTCGTGCTCGCAACGGTATCCGACGCCGTGCACCGTGTGAATCAGCCGCTCGGCGAAGGGCTCGTCGATTTTCTGCCGCAACCGGCGCACCGCGACATCGACGACGTTGCTGTCGCTGTCGAAATTCATGTCCCACACGCGCGAGGCGATCAGCGCGCGGGACAGCACCTGTCCTTGATGCTGCACGAAGAAGTGCAGCAGATTGAATTCCTTGTTGGTCAGCGTAATGCGCAAGGCGCCGCGC
>DASXXR010000126.1:0-5031 GCA_036502945.1 Paraburkholderia sp.
ATCTCGCGCCGCACGTGGCGCAAGATCCAGCAGAACCTCTTCTGGGCGTTCGTGTACAACCTGATCGGCATTCCGCTCGCCGCGTTCGGGCTGCTCAATCCGATGCTCGCGGGCGCGGCAATGGCGTTCTCGAGCGTGAGCGTGGTGACGAACGCGCTGCTGCTGCGAACCTGGCGCGCCCGCCGCTGAATTTGTCAGGTTCATTACGCGGTGCTTTCAAAAAAACTAAAGCATGGGCGAGCGCCGCCGTTAACAGGACTCAGGTCGCGAGTTCCTAGAACGTGGGCAAATCACTCGCGGCACGAGACTGTGCGATAGTCTCGTCCCCGTTACCGCCAGCACAGTCCATGGAAATCCCTTTACTGCGCCGCGCCAGCGTCGGCGCCAGGCTCGCTATCCTGTCGTGTGCGCTGGTGGCGCTGATCTTCGCGGCCTTCACGTGGGCCGTCACCCGCTCGGCCGGCCAGCAGATCAACGAACAGGTGCTCACGCGCATCGCCGACAAGGACCGCTCGATCGCCTCGACGATCTCGCTGTTCGACCGGGCGCTGACCGCCGAGGTCGGCCGCTCGATGACCACGTTTACGAGCTTTCTGCCGACGGACTTCGCGCTCGACGAGTCGCAGAAGATCGACATCGGCGGCGTCGCGACGCCGACTTTCATGGCGGGCGACAAGGTTCTGAACCTCGATTTTTCGATTCCCGACCAGTTCCTCGCACGCAGTGGCGCGATCGCCACGGTGTTCGCGCGCAGCGGCGACGACTTCGTGCGCGTAACGACGTCGCTCAAGAAGCAGGACGGCTCGCGCGCGATCGGCACGCTGCTCGACCGCAAGGGGCCGGCCTATGCGCTGATCCTGGCGGGCCGGCCCTACACCGGCCTCGCCGCGCTGTTCGGCAAGCGCTATATCACGCAATACAAGCCGATCGCCGACGCCGCCGGCCGCGTGATCGGCGCGCTGTTCGTCGGTGTCGACGTGGACGCGCAGATTCAATCGGTCGAAGACGACATTCGCAAGCTGAAAATCGGCGACAGCGGCTATTACTTCGTGCTGAATGCGTCGAACGGCGCCGAGCGCGGCAAGTTCATCGTCCATCCGGTCGCCGCGGGCCAGAGCGCCGACGACAACAACGCGCCCTACCGTCGCATGCTCGACGAGAAAACGGGCGACATCGCGTATACGTCGGCGGATGCGACGCTCGGCGAAACCGGTGCGAGCGACAAATACGCGTCGTTCATTACTGTGCCCGAGTGGCAATGGCTGCTGGGCGGCGTCGCCAGACGCGACGAGGTGATGGCTGAGGTGAACGCGACGCGCAACCGCTTTCTGTTGATCGGGCTCGCGCTGGTAGCCGTGTTCATGGTGCTATTCCTCTTCGCGGTGCGCCGCCTCGTGAGCCGTCCGCTGGAAGAAGCGGCGCGGGCTTCCGAGCGCTTCGCAGCCGGCGATCTGAGTGTGCGCGTGGCCGACGGCAACCACGGCCGCGCCGACGAAATCGGCCGCCTGATGCTGGCGATCGACGGCATCGGCGAGGGACTCGCGCGGATCGTCAAGCAGGTGCGCAGCGCGTCGGCCGATATGACGCAAGGCACCGTGAAGATCGCGACCGGCAGCGGCGACATTGCCGCCCGCGTCGCGACGCAGGCGAGCAGCCTCGAAGAAACCGCGGCGAGCATGGAACAGCTTACGTCGACGGTGCAGCAGAACGCCGGCCACGCAGCACAGGCGAATACGCTCGTCACGAACGCCTCGGCGGCAGCGGTGGACGGCGGCCGCGCGGTCGAGCGCGTCGTGTCGACGATGGGCGAAATCAGCCAGTCGTCGAAGAAGATCGCCGACATCACGTCGGTGATCGAAGGCATCGCGTTCCAGACCAACATCCTCGCGCTGAATGCAGCCGTCGAAGCGGCGCGCGCCGGCGAGCACGGCAAGGGCTTCGCGGTCGTCGCGTCGGAAGTGCGCGCGCTCGCGCACCGCAGCGCCGCCGCGGCGAAGGAAATCGACCAGCTGATCGGCGAATCGACCGCACAGGTTGAAAGCGGTTATCGGATTGCAGAAGAGGCGAGTGTCACGATGCGCGGTATCGTCGATCGCGTAAGTCAGGTGCAGACGATCATCGGCGAAATCAGCGTCGCATCGCGCGAGCAATCCGGTGGCCTCGAGCAGGTCAATCTGGCCGTCACACAAATCGGCGAAGCGACCCAGCAGAACGCGGTGCTCGTCGTGGAAGCGGAACGCGCAGCGGGCGAACTGCGCGAGCAGGCGGACCGGCTCAGCGAGGCGGTCAGCGTGTTCAAGCTGAACCCGTCAGCGCTGGATTGAGTGGGAAGAAGGCGTGCGCAGCACGCCTTCAAAACTCGGCGTCGAGTTCCTCGATCTCGTCGACTTCCTTCTGTGCGTCGGCGATCCACTGCCGCAACTCGGGCATCGCGAGAATGCGCTGCCCGTACTCGACGATATCCGGATCGAGCTTCACGTCGTAAGTGACGAAGCGGGTGACGACCGGCGCGTACATCGCATCGGCAGCGCCACGCTCGCCGAACAGATACGGCCCGCCATACTGCGCGAGACACTCGCGCCAGATCGTCACGATCCGTTCGATGTCGGACTGCGCCCGCGCCCACACCTTGAAGCCGGAGAAATGCGCTTTCAGATTCATCGGCAACGCGGAGCGCAACGACCCGAAGCCTGAATGCATCTCGCCGCACACCGCCCGGCAATGCGCGCGCGCGCGGCGATCGGCGGGCAGCAGGTGCGCGTGCGGCCGCACTTCGTGCAGATACTCGGCAATCGCCAGCGTGTCCCAGACCTTGATGCCGTCGTCGACAAGGCACGGCACGAGAATCGACGGCGACAGCAACAGCAATTCAGCGCGCGCGGCGGGGTCGTCGATCGGCATCACGATCTCTTCGAACGGCAAGCCGCTGAACTTCGCAAGCAGCCAGCCGCGCAGCGACCACGAAGAGTAATTCCTGCTGCTGATGGTAAGCGTCGTATTCGCCATATCATTCTCCTCGTGGCGGAGGCTGTTTCCTCGATGGTGCGCATTGGTGCGCATACGCGCCAATGCGCACCAATTCGCTGCAAAAGCGGCACCTTGCACGAAGACGCGCAAATTCCGCGCCACTCGACGTCGACCCGCAGCCGGGCGATTCGGACCATTGGCACATGTATTGCCTCAATTCGGATTCCTTTTCTTGAAGCACTTGTGCGAAGGCCCATGAATCCGTTCGCCTACCCCGCGTACCAGGCATTCGCCAACCTGATGCTGCCGCTGCGGCATCAGGCCGCGCTCGTCAACGGTTCGCTCGACGCGTGGGCCGGGTTCGCCGGCACGCCGCACGGACGCGCGTTGCGCGCCGCCTGCGACGTGTTCACGCTGTCCGGGCTGACCCATCGGCGGCCGCCGTTCGGCATCGATACGGTCGAGCTCGACGGCCGCCCGGTGGCGATCGTCGAAGAGACCGTGCAGGCCACGCCGTTCTGCTCGCTGCTGCACTTTCGCAAGGAAACCGTATTCGAAACCGCTCAACCGCGCGTGCTGGTGATTGCGCCGATGTCCGGTCACTTCGCGACGCTCCTGCGCGGCACCGTGCGCACGATGCTCGCCGAGCACGACGTGTATATCACCGACTGGCACAATCCGCGCGACGTGCCGTTGTCCGCCGGCCGTTTCGGCTTCGATGAATTCGTCGATCATCTGATCGCGTTCGTCGACTATCTCGGCCCCGGTGCGCATCTGCTCGCCGTGTGCCAGCCGACCGTCGCCGCGCTCGCCGCGGTTGCGCGGATGGCCGACGACGATCATCCGGCGCAACCCGCGAGCATGACGCTGATGGCCGGACCCATCGACACGCGCGTGAACCCGACGCGCGTAAACGAACTCGCGAAGAGCAAGCCGCTCGAGTGGTTCGAACGCAATCTGATCGGCGCGGTGCCGCCCGGCTTCGCAGGCGCGCATCGGCGTGTGTATCCCGGCTTCGTGCAGTTGAACGCGTTCATGGCGATGAATCTTCCGCGCCATTTCGATTCATTCAACGACATGCACTATGAGCGCGCAAAAGGCGATCCGCTGAAAGCGGACGCGATTCGCGTGTTCTATGAAGAGTACTTCGCGACGATGGATCTGACCGCCGATTTCTATCTGGAAACCGTCGATACGATCTTTCAACAACATGCGCTGCCGCTGCAGCAACTGCAGGTGCGCGGACGGCTTGTCGAGCCGTCGAAGATCCGGCGCACCGCGCTCTTCACGGTGGAAGGAGAAAAGGACGATATCTGCGCGGTCGGCCAGACGCTCGCGGCGCAGGATCTATGCGGCAGGCTGCGTCCTTATTTGAAGACGCACCATGTGCAGACCGGCGTCGGTCACTATGGCGTGTTCAACGGACAGCGCTGGGAGCAGCAGATTTATCCGCGTGTGCGCGCGGTGATTTACGACAACGAACCGCGGGCCGCCGCTGCGATCAATGCGCGCGCGCAACCCATCCAGGTTGCGTTGACGCTGACCCCGGCCGACGCCGCTGCCTCGGGTGGACCAGCGCAAGCGGCCAGCGACGGCGCACCCGCACCGTCCGATCAGGCTACTTCGTCGCCGTGATGCGCGGCTGGTTGTGCAGAAGGCTGCGAGAAACTCAGGCTTTCGGCCGGAACATCTCGAACATCGGGCCGATCTCCGCATAGTCGCCGCGATAGCCCGCGCGCATCACAGGCTGCGCGGCCTGTGTGTCGAACCGGCCGTCTTTCAGGAACGCCTTCTGGATATGCACGCCGACCACCTGGCCCAGGGCGAGATAGTTGTCCATCGGTGTGCCGTCGAGCGCATGCAGACGGACGACCTGCAGCAGCTTGCACTCGAGCGCCGCGGGCGATTCGCCCACATGCGGCGCCGACACGTTGCGCCCCGCGACAGGCGTCAAGCCCGCAAGCTCGAACTCGTCGACTTCCGGCGGTACCGGGGCGGACGACCGGTTCATCTGTTCGGCGAGCGGTTTCGACGTCAGGTTCCAGACGAATTCGCGCGTCTCTT
>DASXXR010000127.1:0-2068 GCA_036502945.1 Paraburkholderia sp.
CCTCGAGCAGCATGCGCAAAGCCTAGCCGCCGCGCAGCCGGTGACGGATCAGCCGCCTGTCGTGCTGTCGCTGCATACGCGGCTCGACGACAACGCCGCCGTCCTGCTGGCCGCCTATCGCGCAAGCGCCAAAGAACTGGAGCTCGGCCATAGCGTGGTGCCCGCTGCCGAATGGCTGCTCGACAACTATCACCTGGTCGAAGAACAGATCCGCGAGATCCGCGACGATCTGCCTCCCGGTTATTACCGGCTGCTGCCAAAACTCTCGAGCGGTCCTTTCGCCGGCTACCCGCGCGTGTTTGGGCTTGCATGGGCGTTCGTCGCGCATACCGACAGCCACTTAAACCCGCAGATCCTGCGGCGGTTCATCGATGCATATCAACGGGTTCAACCGCTGACGATCGGCGAGCTGTGGGCGGTCGCGATCACGCTGCGCATCGTGCTGATCGAGAACCTGCGACGCCTCGCCGACCAGATCACTGCCGGCCGGACCGCACGCGCCGATGCCGACGCACTGACCGACCGTCTGCTCGAATCGGGTAGCGCACGCTCCGCGCTCGAAGCGGATATTTCGACGCGCTCGTCGGGCTTGCTGTCGGAACTGTTCGCGGCCCAACTCGCGAAGCGGCTGCGCGACCAGGACCCCCGCACGACGCCGGCGCTCGGCTGGCTGGAAGAGCGGCTCAGGCTGCAGGGCTCGTCGGTGGAGGAAGTGGTGCTCCATGCGCAGCAGAGACAAGGCGCGTCCAACGTCACCGTGCGCAACGTGATCACCAGCATGCGGATGATCTCCGACATCAGCTGGACCGAGCTGTTCGAAAGCGTGAGCCTCGTCGACGGACGGCTGCGCGCGGGCAGCGCCTTCTCTGCGATGGATTTTCCGACCCGCAATCTGTATCGCAGCGCAATCGAGCAGCTGGCGCGCGGCTCGGCTTTCACCGAACTCGAAATCGCCGACCTCGCGCTGCATCTGGCGCATACGACTGCCGGGCCGGCCACCGATCCCGCCCATGAAGAACGCACTGCGGACCCCGGCTATCACCTGATCGCCGAAGGCCGGCGCGCGCTCGAAGACGCGATCGGCTTCCGTCCGCCGGCACGCTTGCGGCTTACGCGCTTCAACGTCCGCCTCGGCATCACCGGTTACGTCGGCGAGGTTCTGGCGGTTGCTGCCACGCTTCTTGCGCTGGCATTGTGGGCGGTGTCGGCGCTGACGCCGCAATGGCCCGATGCCTGGGTGTTCGTGCTGTTCGCCGCATGCGGATTTCTGCCCGCCACGGAAATCGCCGTCGCGCTCGTCAATCGCACGGTGACCTGGAGTTTCGGTGCGAACCCGCTGCCGGCGCTCGAGTTGACTGCGGGCGTGCCGTCGTCGCTACGTACGCTGATCGCGGTGCCCATGCTGCTGACCAGCGAAGCCGATGCGCGCGAGCTGGTCGAGCGTCTCGAGGTCCATCACCTCGCGGGCGCGGGCGGCGATCTGTCGTTCGCGTTGCTGGCCGATGGACTCGACGCCGATCAGGAAACCCTCGATGGCGACGCGCCGCTGCTAGCCGTCGCAGCAGCAGCCATCGAAGCGTTGAACCACCGCTACGGGCCGGGCCCGGGCGGCGACCGTTTCCTGCTGCTGGTCCGTCGACGCGTATTCAATGCAGGCGAAAACTGCTGGATGGGCTGGGAGCGCAAGCGTGGCAAGCTGCACGAACTCAACCGTGTGCTGCGCGGCGCGACCGACACCACGTTCATGCCGATCGCCGGATGCATGCCGCACGTGCCACCTGATGTGCGCTACGTCATCACGCTCGATGCGGACACCCGACTGCCGCGCGACGCCGCATTGCGCCTGATCGGCAAAATGGCGCATCCGCTGAACCGGCCGAGATTCAGCAGCGTCGAGCAACGCGTCGTGGGCGGCTACGCGATTCTTCAGCCGCGCGTGACGCCTTCACTGCCGGTGGGCCAGGAAGGGTCGCTGCATCAGCGCGTGTTCTCCGGCCCCGGCGGGATGGACCCCTATGCTGCAGCTGTCTCCGACGTTTATCAGGATCTGTTCGGCGAAGGCTCGTTT
>DASXXR010000128.1:0-2040 GCA_036502945.1 Paraburkholderia sp.
ATTGCGGAACGGGCGTCTCCGCGTGAGCGATACCGGCAAGTACGAAAACTGATGCTGCTGCGCTAAAACACTTTTTTAGTGGTGCCATATTTCCAGAAGTCAAAGTCCGTTATTTGCGTTTGCTTTAAATCAATGGCATTCCTGAAAAAGAACGAAAACGTCGTCGCTCGATTTTCGAGGAAATAGAAATTCATGCAAACGCTCGAGCCTAATGAGGCTCGGCAGCGGATTCAATGGGACGTTTCTTAAATCAACTTTCGGAAATGACGCTGTCGATGTCTTTCTCTTGCTGAGTTGATCGCACGTAAGAACAGGAGGCTCGCATTAGGGTAAGCGACAGTAGTCGACCTGCCGGTTGTAGTCGATCATCCCAATATGTGATGAACGCACTCACATATTGGTGTATCTCAAAAATCGACCTACAATCCGTTGCAACTAGCCAGCTTTGGCAAAAAAGAGTGCTCGTCCCCGGCCCCTGCAGCATACGGACGACGAAGCACAAAACGAATCGGAGACAACCCGCTATGACCGCATTCTTTTTCCGGCAGCAAGCGCGCAAAAGCCGTGCGCTGTCGTTGATCGCAGACACTGCTGGCCGCCGCGCCGGTATCGCGCAGTAACTCCTCAACCCGTTTGCATAATCGCCATGAACAAAGCGATGTCCACTCACGCCGGGTCTGAAGCTGACGCGGTGAGAAAACCGGTCGCGCGCGCCACGAACGGCGCGGCCGTTCCGCCGGCCACGGCCGACACGATCGCGCTGCCAAGAACGCTGCTCGATATCACGCCGCAGCAGGCCGGCACGCAGACGCTGTTGCGCGGCCTCGCGATCCTCGAAGCCGCCGCAGCCGGCGTGCGCGATCTGCGCACGTTCGGCGCCGCGCTCGGCACGACGCGCAGCACGACGCACCGGCTCGTCAGCAGCCTTGTGCAGGCGCGCTACCTGCGCCAGGTGCAGGGCGGCTATCTGCTCGGTCCGAAGCTGATCGAGCTCGGCACGATCGCGCTCGAACAGATGCCGTTGACGGCGGTCGCGCGCCCGCATCTCGCCTCGCTCGCCGAACAGACGCTCGACACGATCCACCTCGGCGTGCGCGACGGCGACGACGTGCTGTACATCGACAAGATTCCCGGCACGCGCGGGCTCGAGATGCGTTCGCGGGTCGGCCACAGGATGCCGCTCGCGTCGACGGGTATCGGCAAGGCGATGATGCTCGACCTCGCGCCTGACACATGGCATGCGCTTTTCGACGCGTCGCGCCGCGCGCTTGCCGGCGTGAGCTTCACGCCCGACAACCGGCCGGATCTGCAAACCTTCATGCAGCGCATGACGAACTATTCGGCAGGCGGCTTCACGTTCGATCTCGAAGAGAACGAAGCGTCGATTCGCTGTGTCGCGGCGCCGGTGCGCGACGCGTCGGGCGCGATCGTCGCGGCGCTTTCGGTGGCGAGCACGATTCCTTATATGTCGCTCGAACGGATGGATGAACTGATTCCGGTCGTGCAGCGCGAAGCGCGCGCGATCTCGGAGGAACTCGGCTGGCGCGTGCCGCAACCGGCAACCCGCAGGATCAAACGATGACCGATCTGGGTTCACCGGCCTCCGCACCGCGCGCCGCGCTTCCCGCCGGCGATGGCCACGGCGGCGCGCAAAGCGGTAACGCATCCGCGCCGCAAGCGTCGCACGCCGCGCACGGTCAGCCGGCGCTCATCGCACTCGACTGGGGCACGACCGCGCTGCGCGCGTATCTATTCGATGCGGCGGGCCAACTGCTCGAGACACGCGCATCGACGGCCGGCATCATGAATCTGCCCCGCGCGGCACACGAAGGCGGCTTCGATGTCGCCTTCGATGCAGTGTGCGGCGGCTGGCTCGACCGCGTGGCCGATGTGCCGGTGATCGCAGCCGGGATGGTCGGCAGCGCGCAAGGCTGGAAGGAAGCGCCCTATGTCGAGACACCCGCGAGTGCCGACGCGATCGTCCACGGCATCGTGCGCGTGCAGACGGCGCGCGGCGCGACGCTGCATATCGTGCCGGGC
>DASXXR010000129.1:0-6241 GCA_036502945.1 Paraburkholderia sp.
CTATCGCGGCGAGACTGAGCGGATCGAAAAGATGGCGGCGCGTGTGATGTTCGATATCCACTATATCCAGCACTGGACGTTGTGGCTTGATCTGAAGATCGTGTACCTGACGATCACGAAAGGCCTGGTCGGAAACAGCGCGTATTGATCGCGTTGCTTCATCGGTTCGCGCCGGTGCGGGAAGCGCATTTTGTCTCGTCAATCCGCGACTGCTATCGGCGCCGTAGCGCATCTCCCATGCGTGTCAACGCGCGCCAGACGATCACCACAGCCAGCGCCGCGAGGCCGGCCACAAGCCCACACGCGGCGCCGATTCGGGACATGCCCTTGCTCATTTCAGCTCTCCACCGGCCATCCGCATCGCGGCGTCAGGTTATCTCCCGAACAGGTTATCACGCTGCCTCACCCCGCCGGTGGCTAGCGACGATCGCCCTGCTCGCCGCATGCCAGTGGCAAGCCTGCGAAGCCGCGGCTGCGCCCTCGGTCGCGCCGCCCATCGCAGCGGCTAGCGGCGTGCGGGTGGGCGTGCAGGTAAAAGTCGAAACTTTCGACAGCACCGACGCACAAGCCATTCAAGCGGCCGGCTTCTCCTTTGTGCGCCTCGGTATCTGGACCAACCGTCTGCACGATGCGGCCTATCGAAAGCGGGTGCGCGCCGCATTCACGGCAGCGGACCACTCTGCGCTGCCGGTCCTGATCACGCTGCGCTCGACGCAGCCGCTCATCGGCGACACCGCGAATCCGTCACGCGGCGCGGCGCTGGAGGCGGCCGGCAAACAATTCGCTGAATCCGTGCTGGATGTCGAGCGCGAGTTCGGCCGGCAAATCATCGCGATCGAATTGTGGAACGAGCCCGACCTCGACAAATACTGGCCGACCGGCAATGCATCCGCGACGTTCGCCCCGTTCATGGGTAGCGTGTGCGCTGAACTCGCGGCCCGCCCGCACGCAGTGCCGATATACGGTTTCGGCTTTTCTCGTGCGCCGGTGCGCGGAACACCATCCGATACGCTGCTGCGCGAGCTGGCGCGCGCGCAGCCCTTGTGCGTCGACGCGATCTCCTACCATGCATACGGAATGACGCCCTCCGCGATCCGCTCCGCTGCGCAAGATATCCGCGCACGCTATGGCGTACCCGCCGTCATCACCGAATGGGGTGTGTCATCGACAGGCATCGTGGGTAGCGAAGTGGAGCAGGCCCGACGGATGCGCTACTTCCTCTCCACGGTTCAGGACGCACAAACGCCGCTCGTGTCGATTTACGAATGGAAAGACACGTTGAGCGGCTCCAACGCGCGCGAGCGTAGCTTTGGCCTCGTCGATGCGGCGGGCAACGCCAAGCCGTCACTCGAAGCCGCACGCGCTGTGCTGCCTGCTTCGCTACGAAAGGCACCCGCGCGCTGAAGACCGGCGCAGCGCATCGTCCGCGTATCCGCCATGCAGCAAAACCATCGCAAACAGCGTCACACTCGACAAATGCCGGATATAGCTGCCGAGGTCCGGCTCGAACAGCATCGACACGCCGATATGCGCCAGCAGAAGACATGCGCACGTCTCGCGCGCGACGCGTTGCGCGACGCCAAGCCGCCGCGGCGCGCCGCGTAGCGCGGGCAAAACGGCGAGCCCCACGAACAGTTGCATCGCCAGTTCCTTGAGCCCTGGCGAAAACAGCAATGCAAGATTCAGACGGGCGCTGGCATAGAGGTAGTCGACGCAAAAAGCCACGAACGATGTCGGTTCGAGCGGGTTATAAAAGCTCGTGCGCGCGCCGAATGGAGACTGATACGTGAGATAGTCGACGGCCATGTCGCGCGGATGCAGCAATGCGAAATAAACGACATCGGGCAACACGAAGATCGTACCCATCGACGCAATGGCCAGCACGATCTTCCATCGCGTCGACGCGCGCCTGAACAGCGCGATACCACAGGCTAGCGCGACGATCAGCAGAAAATAGCGCCGCACAAGCAGCGCATAACCGATATACAACGATGCGGCGACAACTGGCGCAAACCATGCGCGCTGACGCCTCGCCGCCCAGACGATCAGCAACGACATCAGCACCACCAGCGTATCCTTGCTGGCCACGAACAGATTGAAGAACACGCAGGGCACGCATAGCACCCACGCCGCGGCAAACAGGCCGAGGCGGTTGGCGCGGCTCAGCATCGTATGAATGAACAGCACGCCGGTCACCGCGATCAGCACGTTGAGCAGCGTCGGCCCGAACCATCCATAGATGCCGGCAACCGCGTCGAATGACGTGCCGTCGTACGTGCTGGCCCCCGTCATCTGCGCCTGAATCTTGTCGGCGTCGCGAAAGATGAATTCCGGCAGGAAGGTACCGGCCTTGACGAACACGACGAGATAAAACAGCGCGCACAACGCTGTCGCCAGTCGCACGACGCCACGGCTCAAACGTGGGCCGGTCCGCATGGCGCTACGCAGCACGTCCATCTCCTGTTTGCAGGCGCCGACGTGAATCCGCGTGATGTGTAGCGCGACGCACGACCCACGCGAGCCACCCGGTAATGAGCAGGCTGGAGCACAGATGCGCCAACGCGACACCGATGCCTGCGTAGCGGGAAATAAGCCACCACGTCGACGGTATGCCGACGGCTGCGAGCGCGACCATGCCCGCCGCCACACGTCTGCCTTCCTTCCGTGCAATGGCCGCCACCCACAACACGTCCGACACGGAACGCAGCACGAACGACACCAGCAAAATACCGAGTACCTGCAGCCCGGTTGAATCGATACTTTCATGAGCCAACCGGAAAATCGGCTCACAAAGCGACATGATGCCAACGGAAGCGAGCACCGTCAGCGCGATCACGGACAACACCGCGCGCCGCATCGTGGGCGTGAACTGGCGCGGCGCGTTGATCGCCGTCTTCGCAAGACGGGGCCCCGCCGCGACGACCACCGTTGCATAAGCAACGGTTTGCACGGCATTGGCAGTCGCCCATGCAAACACGTAGCGCCCCAATTGATCGCCGCTCAAATAAGGCACGGCAATGAAGCGCTCGGCATACTGCAGCCCGGATAAAAAAATTGCGGCAATATAGAAAGCCACGCCATCGGACCAGACACCGCGCACGCCGGATTCGTCGGAGCGATAGCGGGCGCACGGCGCGCGACCGACTCGATGACCACCCACGCCCACACGATCACGCCGAGGTTGGCCCCGACCCATAGCAGGAACACAGCGTGAATATCGACAATCGTTCCGACTAACAGTCCCGCTATTGCAAATGCGGCCCACGCGCCGGTCCGAACAAAAAGCATCATCGAAGCCGCCTGTGCCCTATGCAGCGAAAACACGTACGAGTTCGCCTCGAGCGCGTAATGCTCGGCAATCGCAACCAGCACGACTTCAAACAGCAAAGCGGGCGATGCGACCTGCGCGACATGCAGCCATCCATTGCTCCATGCAACAAAAACGCCGGCCACGACGAGCAGATACGACGCGCCGTAGATGCCGCGCAACCGTCGTGCGGCGCCAATTGCCATTCCTGGCCGCATGCCGCTCAAACGTCGATTGAGTTCAGCGCTAAAGCCGAGCCCCAGCACTTTGGATGCGACAACCGACACCGCAACCGCTAGTCCATAAGCCGCGACAGCGGAGAATCCGAGCGTACGGGCCAATACGATCGTCAGCGCGAACTTCGCTGCGAGCGAGAGGATCCGCAATATGAGCCGCTGAATCATGCGCCGCGCTCAGTCGATCTGCGCCGAGCGGCGCAGCGCGGCCACAATCTCGGCCCGGCTTGCGCGAATGGCGCCGAGACCGGTCGTCGCCGCATGCCAGAACGACTCGATCGCCTGCGGCCGGAAGATTCGCTCCGCTACCGCGTCGGCGTCGAAATCCGCCGCATTGGCGACCCAGTCATCGATGCCGAGGTCGCCGTATGCGCCGAATCCCTTACGTTCGTAGCTCAGATGAAACGCGGGAACGCCGTGCAAGATCGATTCGAGCGCCCCATGCAAGCGCACCGATACGACGACGTCCGGCGTATCGTCGGCGAGCATT
The DNA here is from genome assembly GCA_036502945.1 of Paraburkholderia sp. Classification (GTDB taxonomy): domain Bacteria; phylum Pseudomonadota; class Gammaproteobacteria; order Burkholderiales; family Burkholderiaceae; genus Paraburkholderia. The sequence goes on from DASXXR010000129.1 coordinate 4,034, forward strand.
TGCTTGAGGCTCGGCAACGCGGTGTGGATGCCGAGACGGTGATAGTAAGCCGCATCGTCATTGCCTCTGCCCGTGCTTTGCACCGCGAAGCTGAGCCGGCATTGCTTTTCCAGAAGCGCTGCCAGCCGGCGCACCGACTGTGCGTATCGCACGCGCTGCGTGCCGTTCCAGCTCGGCGCCTCGCGCAGCACGAAGGCGACATGACGCACGGTTTTGCTGTGCATCGCGGCGCGCGATAGAACGGCCTCGTGATTGCGCTCGAATTCCAGCACCGCGAGATCGGGCGCACGCGTAACGTTGCCGTTGCGGGCGAGAAACGACTGCGACCGGCCATCGCGCACGAAGACCGACGAAAAGCCGCCGAGCAGATTCGTCAGGTGTGCAGCGAACCCGTCCGATACGCATCCCAATCCGGCCCGCGCCGGCCCGATGCTCTGCGGCAAATAGACAACCGGCTTCCCCGACGCCTTGGCGGCCCGCATCTGCAACATGTGCCCGGCTTCGAGTTTCAACGCCTCGACGCCCGTTCGGGCGCGCAGGTATCCTCCGCCCACGCCGACGATCAGATCGGCCGCCGCCAGGGTCTGGTGCAGCTTCGTTGTCGTGCGGGTCGGCCATGAGACGAGCTCCGCGGCGGCCGTCGTCAGTCGCCTCAGCCCTTCTTCCGCGATAACCGGCGCACTCACTACGTCTGCGTATTCAGGAAACGAAGCGGGATCGGCCGCGACGATCGACACCTTCACTTCATCGCCCAGCGCCTCGCGCAGCATCGCGACGGAAAGATCCACGAGCAATCCGTCGCCTGAGTTGCGCCGGCTATATGCGTGCAGCAGCACGACCTGTCCGGCTTGTTTCATCGTGCCGCTCCTGAGGTGACTTCGCGATAGACATCCAGCGTGTCCGCTACCATCCGGTGCGCCGAGTACCGCTTCACCGCACGCGCGCAGTTCGCAGTCATTTGCTGCCGCAGGCCGGTATCGGCGAACAGCTTCATCAGCGCGGCTTCGAACTCGGCCATATCGTTGTCATTCGCGACCACGAGACCGATCTGCTCGCTCGACACCAGCGCATCCGCGCCGGCGACGCGCGTCGTGACAATCGGCAGCCCCGCCGCCATCGCTTCGAGATAAACGTAGGGAAAGCCTTCATATCGGCTTGGCAGCGCGAAGACGTCGAACGCGGCAAAGTAACGGCGAGCGTCGACGACGCGTCCGGTGACACGAATATTCGACGGCAGTTGATCGTTGGTTGTGCCCGCCGCTTTTTCGAGGTCGCCCGCGCCGACCAGCGCAAACTGCAGCGTGTCCCCGCAGGTCGGGTAGAGCCGTTGCGCGACGCGAACCAGCCGGTCGATCCCTTTCTGGAATTCCAGCCGCCCGACGACGCCGACGACGAATGCGTCGCGGCTCAAGCCAAGCGCGTCGCGCGCGGCATCGCGCGTGACCCGGTGGAATGCTGGTACGCCGTTGTAGATGGTCTGGATCCGCTCGCCCGGAATACGCAGATCGTGCTGCAGATGACGGGCCTCGTCCTCCGATACGGCAACGATCCGTTCGCTCAACCAGCGGCCGAACCATCCTTCGATCGATCCGTAGAAGCGGCGCGCGCCGGCTTCGAGATAGGGATTGAGCGTATAGACCGCATGCGGTGTGTACACCTTCCGCCACGGCCCGAAACACAGCCGCGCCAGTACGCCGGCCTTCTAGCTGTGCGCGTGCACGACATCCGGCTTGATGCGCGCCAATGCACGAAAAACATGCACGAACGAAATCATGTCGCGCCACGACACGCTGCGCTGCATTGGAACCCGCGTGACGGACGCGCACCGCGCCGTCTTCTCCGCATCGAGAATGCTCGCGTCGAAGCGATCGCCGAGCGGCGCGATCAAGTGGACCTCGACACCGTTCGACGCGAGGCCGCGAATCAGGTCGACGAGGTGTACCGCCACGCCGCCGCCCGCGGCTTCGACTACCAGCGCGATGCGCAAGGCGCTGCGCGCGGCTAGCCGCGCGCCGCACGCGTCGTGCCGACGCGCTTGCGCGCATGCGCCGGTGAGATCTCGCGGCGAATTCATCGAAGGCTCCGCTTCGCGCGCAGCCTGTCGAGCCATGAGCGCCGCATCACGCGGTCGGCGGGCACGCCATAGTCGTAGTACGTATAGCGGTAGCTGCCGTATTTGCTGCCGTACGCATAGCGTGCGGAGCGCGC
>DASXXR010000130.1:0-2561 GCA_036502945.1 Paraburkholderia sp.
GCTCGATCGAGTCGAGGAAGGGTTCGGTCGACGACGTCTTGCTGCCGTGGTGCGGCACGAGCAGCACCTGGGCGCGCAGCGCCGCGCGGTCACGCGCGAGCAGCGTGCGTTCGACCGGCGCTTCGATGTCCGCGGCGAGCAACGCGGACAGCCGTGCTTCGGGCGCGGTCTCGGTTTGAAGGGGCACGGGCGCGCCTTTCCCGTTCAGATCCTTGCTGTTCATGCGCGCCGCTGCTGTCACGCGCAACACGCAGCAATGCGCGTTGGGCTTGCCCTGCAACGGGCCCGCATCGGGCCATAGCATCGTGAAGTCGACGCCGTCCCATTGCCAATGCTGCCCCGCCGCGCAGCGCAGCGATGGCGCCCTAGCCGCGCGCGCGCTTTCCCACAACGGATGGGCCGCCGGCAACGCGGCCAGCAGCTGACGAACCTCGATGCCGTCGAACACCGCGGGCGCACCGCCCGAGTGGTCGGAATCGGCATGGCTGATCACGAGCGTATCGAGCGCGTTCAAGCCATGCGCCTGCAGATACGGCACGACGACCCGTTCGCCGGCATGCGTCGATTCCGGCCCGGGCCCCGCGTCGAACAGCAACGTGTGATGCGCCGTTTCGACGACGATCGACGAACCCTGCCCGATGTCGAGCGCCGTCAGCCGGAACGCACCGTGCGGCGGCCCCGAAGGCGGCGGCAACAGCAATGGCAGCCACGTCAGCGGCGCGGCCCAGCGCAACGGCCAGCCCCGCGGCGCGAGACACCATACGACGCCCACCGCCGCCGCGGCGAGCGCCCATGCGTCGGGTTGCGGCAACCGCCAGAGTGTCCACGCGGGGCCTGACAACGCGTGCAAGCCCGCGGTAAGCGCGTCGAGCAACAGGTGGGCGCCGCGGAACGCGAACGCGTCGAGCGGTGCGGGCAATGCAACACCTGCGAGCACCAGAGGTGTCACGAGCACGCTGACCCACGGAATGGCAAACGCGTTCGCGATCGGTCCGATCAGCGGAATTTGCGCGAACCAGTAGACCGTCAACGGTGCGAGCGCGACCGTCACCGCAAACTGTACGTGCGCGCCGCTACGCACGCGTTCGACCCATGCACGACCACGCGCGCGCACCGTCGCGACAAGGCGCATCGTGCGGCTTGCGCTGGCATGGTCTTCATGCAGATGCGCATCGTGCCGTTCAGGCTCGCGTGCACGCACGCGTGCCGACATCGCGAACAGAATCGCGGCCACCGCGCAGAACGACAGCCAGAATCCCGCCGCGACGACCGCCCACGGGTCGATCAGCAGCACGAGGCCGAGCGCCCACGCCAGCACCAGCGAAGGCGCCACCGTGCGCCCGCTGACGAACGCGAGCGCGACCACAGCGAGCATCCAGAGCGCGCGCTGCGCAGGTACGTTAAAGCCCGCGAGCGCCGCATGAAGCGCGGCGAATAGCGCGCCGCCGCCGACCGCCACCTTTTGCGCGGGCAGCGCGAGCGGCCAGTCGCGGCCGATCCAGCCCGAACGCCGCCAGATACCGCCGGCAAGCCACGCAGCCAGGCCCGCGACGAAACCGATATGCAGGCCCGAGATCGCTACGAGATGGCTGGTTCCGGTGCCGCGCATCAGTTGCCAGTCGGCTGCGCTGACGCCGTCCTGCGCGCCGATCGCAAGCGCGACGACGATCCCGCGATGCGGCGCATCGGTAAGCACGGCCTCGATGCGGTCGCGCAACGCGGCCCGCCAGCGATCGACCATCACGCCGACACCCTGCGCGGTGCCCGCGAGCCGTGCTGCTGCCGAAGGATGCGTCACATAACCGGTCGCGCGGATGTTGCGTGCAAGCAGCGCCGCTTCGGCGTCGCGCACGCCGAAATTCGCGTTGCCGTGCGGGCGCTTGAGCCGCACCTGAAGACGCCAGCGCGCGCCCGGTTCGAGCGCCGGCGGCTGCCCTTCGTCAGCGCTCCACGACAACTGGAGCGTGCGATGGAAACGGGCAATGGGCGCATCGACGGACTCGACGTCGAACAGGAAGCGCACGCCGTTGTCATTGCGCGTCGGCACGCCTTTGATATGGCCGCGCACATCCAGATCGCGGCCTTCCCATTCAACGGGAAGCGCAAACCCAAGACGCTCGTGCGCGCGCCACGCGGCATGGCCGAAGCCGGCGCAAAGCGCGGCGAGCCACACCGCGCACCACCCTGCTCTGGCACGCCACGCGCGGCCGCGCAGGCCCCACAGCGCGATCCCGGCACACCCGCACAGCGCAGCAGCGAGCGCGACCGTGCCACGCCAATCCGGCAACGCCGGCTGCTGCTGAAGCCATACGACGCCCAACGCAAACCCGCACCATACCGCCCGCATTCGTCCTCCGCGCCTGACGTTCGCCGCGAGCCGCGAGCCGCTTCGATGCGCTTCGACACGCGCCGACCGGCATGCTCCGCCCGGCGCGAATCACTGGAAACGATTATGCAGAGTAAAGTGCGAGCCGCGGCAACGCGGCGTGCGCGTTAGCCGTTGTACATAGCGCCAGCTCGTTTTCATCGATGTTGCGCTGTTGCGCGAGGCTCGCGCCGAT
>DASXXR010000131.1:0-8044 GCA_036502945.1 Paraburkholderia sp.
CCGCGCCAGTTCGCCACCCGACGCAACTTTGGCGAGCGGCCGCAGCGGTACGCCCGCATGCCCCGCGACGCGGAATTCGATCTGCTCGAGCCCGTGCGCGCCGCCGTCCGGCAGCGCGACGAGCGCCACTTCGAAACTGCCACCCGCCATCGACAGTTCCTGCATGCCCGTCGTCACTGCGGCGCCGAGCGCCTTTGCGGCCTTGGCGCGCGCTTTCGACAGCTGTTTCGCTTCGGCCAGATAGGTGGCCTTCGCTTTGGCTTCGGCGGCACGCAGGCCGTCGAGGTCGGCGGCGGCATCCAGCGCGGCGAGTTGCGCGCGGCGCGCTTCGTGTTCTTCGGGCAGCGTTTCCGGTTGCAGCCGGAATTTGCGCGCCGCCGAATGCAGTGCCTCGAGACGCTTTTCCACCTGCGCGAGCCGCTCGGGATCGAGCTCGAGACGCTGCGCGTAGTGCGACAGCGAGTAGGACGCTTCCTGCAGCTGGATTTCGGCTGGCTCGAGCGCGGCGAGCGCGTCGTTCAGTTCGGGGTCGATTTCCGCGAGATCGCGCAGCTTCGAGATGATCGACGCCAGATGCGTCAGCATCGCATCGTCCGATTCGGACAGCGCGGCGAGCGCGCCCTGCACGCCGTCGATCAGATTCGCCGAGTGCGACAGCCGCCGATGCTCGGTGTTCACCTCTTCCCACTCACCCGGCTGCGGCGCGAGCTTGTCGAGTTCCGCGAGCTGCCACGCGAGGCGCTCGCGTTCGAGCTGCAGTTCGCGGTCGCGCGTTTGCGCAAGTTCGACCGCTTGCGCGGCGTCGCGCAAGCCGCGCCACGCGCGCGTGACGGCGGCGGCGAGATCGACGAGGCCGGCGTGCGTATCGAACAATTCGCGTTGTGCGTCGGGACGCATCAGCAATTGATGCGCATGCTGCCCATGAATGTCGACCAGCATTTCACCGACCGCGCGCAGCTGCGCGAGCGTCGCGACGGTGCCGTTGATGAATGCCCGCGAGCGGCCATTCGCGTCGATCACGCGCCGTAGCAGCACGGTGCCGTCGTGCCCGTCGTGCGCATCATGCGAAGTGGCGTTGTCGGGTGGCGTGGCGAGCGCCTGGTCGTCGAGCCAGCGGTCGACTTGCGGATGCGTTTCGAATTCCGCGGTGATGTCGGCGCGCGTTTCGCCCGTGCGCACGACGCTTGCGTCGGCGCGCGCGCCGAGTGCGAGCGCGAGCGCGTCGATCAGAATGGATTTGCCTGCGCCGGTTTCACCGGAAAAAACCGTAAAGCCGCTATCGAATTCGAGGTCGAGCGCGGCGACGATGACGAAGTCGCGAATCGAAAGGTGGCGAAGCATGGAGTGGGTCTGGTTGGGCTTGGAGTTCGGCGGCGGCGGGGTTGGGTGGGTTTGGGCGGTATCGACGGTCAGTTGGCCGGATCGTCTTCTTCGTGCGACGGGTATTCGTTCCAGTGAAGCTTTTTGCGCAGCGTCGCGTAGTAGCTATAGCCGACCGGATGCAGGAACGGCACCGTATGGCGCGAACGGCGTACCTCGATCGAGTCGTTCAGCTCCAGCGACGTGAATGACTGCATGTCGAAATTCACGTTGACGTCGCGGCCCGAGATGATCTGGATGCTGACGTTCGAACCGTCCGGCAGCACGATTGGCCGGTTCGACAACGCATGCGGCGCGATCGGCACCAGCACGATGCCCTGCAGCTGCGGGTGCAGAATCGGCCCCGACGACGACAGCGCATAGGCGGTCGAGCCGGTCGGCGTGGCGACGATCAAGCCGTCCGAACGCTGGTTGTACATGAAGCGGCCGTCCACCGACACGCGTAGTTCCGCCATGCCCGACACGCCGCTGCGGTTCACGACGACATCGTTGAACGCAAGCGCGTGATAGATCGGGTCGCCGTCGCGCATGATTCGCGACTCGAGCAGCGAGCGTTCTTCGCGCTCGAAGCTGCCGCAGAGCATTTGCGGGACGATTTCCTGCATGTCCGAGATCGGGATGTCGGTGATGAACCCGAGCCGGCCATGGTTGATGCCGATCAGCGGCGTTCTGTACGGCGCGAGCTGGCGGCCGATGCCGAGCATCGTGCCGTCGCCGCCGAGCACGACCGCCACATCGGCCCGCGCGCCGATTTCGGCGGGCCGCAATGCCGGATAGGTGGATGCGCCGATTTCCTGTGCGGTCTCAGCTTCGAACACGACGTCGAAGCCGCGCTTCTCGATGCACGAGGCGAGCGCCATCAGCGGCTCGCCGATGCCGGGGGTATTGCTGCGCCCGACGAGCGCAACGGTCTTGAACTGGCTGGTAGCTTGCATGCCGGCATTACACCATAGCTGCGTTCCGAAAAGAACCGTTGCCGCGAGCGGCGACCCGGCAGGGCGGGCGACCGCGCGCGCGGTCGCCGCCGTCCAGCCTGTTGCCGATTATCGTTAGAATGGTGAAGCCCTGATGACAGCAGGCGGGCCATTCACCAGCCGGCGCAATGCTGCGTGCGCCGGCGTGCCGGGCAAGGCGCTGCCGGCTTCTGTCGACCGGTGCGGTTAGCGCTCGCGGTCGTGTCGTCATTGAGCTAAAATTTTCCGCCATGCTAGATCCTCGCGCACAAACCCTCCTCAAAACGCTGATCGAGCGATACATCGCCGAAGGTCAGCCGGTTGGCTCGCGCACGTTGTCCCGGTTTTCCGGGCTGGAGTTGAGCCCGGCAACCATCCGCAACGTCATGTCCGATCTCGAGGATCTGGGTCTTGTCATCAGCCCGCATACGTCGGCCGGGCGGATTCCGACGCCGCGCGGGTATCGGCTTTTCGTCGACACGATGCTGACCGTCGAATCCGCCGCCGACGAGGAAGCCGTCACGCGCATGGTGAAAACCACGCTTCAGGCGGGCGAACCGCAGAAGATCGTCGCGGCGGCGGCGAGCGTGCTGTCCAATCTGTCGCAGTTCGCGGGCGTGGTATTGACGCCGCGGCGCAGCCACGTATTCAAGCAGATCGAGTTCATGCGCCTGTCCGACAAGCGCATTCTGCTCATCATCGTGACGCCCGAGGGCGACGTGCAGAACCGCATGATGGCGACGCAGCGCGATTTTTCGCCGTCGCAACTCACCGAAGCGTCCAACTACATCAACGCGCATTTCGCCGGGCTGTCGTTCGACGAAGTGCGCCTGCGGCTGCGTGAAGAAATCGACGAACTGCGCGGCGACATGACGACGCTGATGCATGCCGCGGTTACCGCCAGCACCGATGACACCGATACCGGTGAAACCGTGCTGATTTCCGGCGAACGCAAACTGCTCGAAGTGGCCGACCTTTCGTCGGACATGGCGCGGCTGCGCAAACTGTTCGATGTGTTCGATCAAAAGACCAGCCTCCTACAGTTGCTCGACGTGTCGAGTCACGCGCAAGGCGTGCAGATTTTTATCGGCGGCGAGTCGAATCTCGTACCGATCGAGGAAATGAGCGTGGTGACCGCGCCGTACGAAGTGAACGGCAAGATCGTCGGCACGCTCGGCGTGATCGGGCCCACGCGCATGGCCTATAACCGCGTGATTCCGATCGTCGACATCACTGCGCGGCTGCTTTCCATCACGCTCAGCCAGCAGTAACCCATCGCCATTGCGCGCTTGCGCGCGCTGCAATGCGCTTTACCGATATCCATGATGCGTCGCTCCGCAGGCCGTGCCAATCGGCCGAATGGCTAGCTTTCGACGGCGAACCGCACGGCTATAATGGCCTTCACCCGAACCCTCGCTGCAGTACGCGGCCTTTTGTCCTTAACCGTTGCCTATGCGCTTCGACCTCGAACGGCCTTTGCAGTCCGCCGTTGCACATCGTGTGGCGGTATTGCTGATCAATCTCGGCACCCCCGACGCGCCGACGCGGGGCGCCGTCCGGCGCTATCTTGCGCAGTTTCTGTCCGATCCTCGCGTGGTCGAGATTCCCGCGGTGTTGTGGCAACTGATCTTGCGCGTATTGATCCTGCCGTTTCGCAGCCGCGCTTCGGCGAAGAAATACGCAGCTGTCTGGATGCCAGAAGGTTCGCCGCTGCGCGTCCACACTGAAAAGCAGGTGGAGGGGCTGCGGCATCTGCTGCAAGTGAACGATTACGCGGTGATTGTCGACTACGCGATGCGTTACGGCACCCCTGGCATTCCCGCCATGCTGAACCAATTGAAGCTGGCCGGGGCCGAGCGCGTGCTGTTGATGCCGATGTACCCGCAGTACTCGTCGTCGACGACGGCTACCGCATTCGACGCCGCGTTCGACGCGCTGAAGCGGATGCGCAATCAGCTGGAAATCCGCACGGTGCGCCACTATGCGGATCACCCCGCGTACATTTCGGCGCTGGCGGCACAGGTTCATCACTATTGGCACAAGCATGGCCGTCCGGAGTTCAGCGCCGGGGACAAGCTGATATTGAGTTTTCACGGTGTGCCCAAGCGCACGCTCGATCTTGGCGACCCGTATCACGATCAGTGCCAGCAGACAGCTGCTTTGCTCATGCATGCACTCCAGTTGACGTCGGTCGAATGCCGCGTGACGTTCCAATCGCGGTTCGGCAAGGCCGAGTGGCTTCAGCCCTACACGGCGCCGACGCTAAAGGAACTGGGCGCCGCGGGCGTACGCCGCGCCGATGTGTTTTGTCCAGGGTTCACTGCCGATTGTCTCGAAACGATTGAGGAAATCGGCATGGAAGTGCGCGATGAATTCATGCACGAGGGCGGCAAGGAGTTTCACGCGATTCCGTGCGTGAACGCGTCGCCCGCATGGATCGCAGCACTTGGCGAGATCGTTGCCCAGCATCTTCAGGGCTGGCCGGTTCAAGCGCCGGCACAGCAAGTCGTCACGGCATTGTGAGGGAAACCGGCGGCAGGTGCGGTGCTGCGCGATCCATTATCGGCGGGCATAGTATCTGCATTCGTCGTTCGATAAACTTTTTCACGCGCCCTATGCTCAGTTGCGCATGAAGCGCCCTTGAGAATGTTCAATGAACTACAGCATTTCGACTGAACCTGGCGCACGTCTGCGCATCGACAAATGGTTGTGGGCGGCGCGCTTCTTCAAGACCCGGTCGCTTGCCGCAAACGCTGTCGAAAAAGGCCGCGTGCGCGTCGGCGGTGCGCCGGTCAAGCCAGCAAAGGATGTGCGCGTTGGCGACCTCGTCGAAATTGAGATCGAGCGGATTATCTGGCAAGTGGAGGTGTTAGGCGTGTGCGACGTGCGCGGGCCGGCCAGTGTCGCGCAGGCGCTCTATACCGAAACCGTCGACAGCAAAGCCCGGCGGCAGACGGAACTGGAGCGCCGCAAGCACTTTCGCGAGCCGACAGCCGCGTTGCACGGACGGCCGACGAAGCGCGACAGGCGCATTATCGACAAACTTTCAGGTGCGGATTGAAGAGTTGTTCCATCGTTGCGTGCACACCGCCATATTCGGTTGTGTGCTCGTTGACGGCGCCGGACATGCAGATGGTCGTGGTCCCCGCGATGAGTACCAAAGCGACCACCGATATTGCGAAGGTCAGTTTCACGGTACTCCCCTTGGAGATCCAGAACGGAAACGGGCGATTCACTTCACTCGTGGTAAGCCATACGTCAGATTAGGGTAAACATGCCTTTTCCGACAGATTTAATGAGTCTAGGCCACTCGCGAACCGCGCTCAATCTCAATATGATGGCGACATGGGTAATGGTTGTAACTGATCATTTCTGCGATATTTCTTGCCCCCTATAGGTGCGAAAAAGACCTGTCGAAGGCTTGAAACCGTCGCTTTGGCCCTTATCTGCACCGCTGACGAGCAGCAGACGTGTTGCAGATTCGCAACGCCTCGCACGGCGCGCAACGTTCGCCACGACTGCCGCCGCTTTTGGCTTTTATTTCTTTATGACTTTCAGCGACATGGAAAACACGCAAGAAAATCCGACGGGCCAGAATCCCACGCCCGCCGACGGAACCGCGCGCCAGGCGGCCGACGCAGCGACGGCTCGGCCGCAGCAAGAACCCACCGACGCGCAAGCCGCGCCAGCGGCTGCGGCAGGCGCAGAATCCGCGCTCGCCGAAGCGCAGGCGAAGTTCGCCGAACTGCAGGAAAGCTTTCTGCGGGCGAAGGCAGAGACGGAAAACGTCCGTCGCCGCGCGCAGGAAGACGTCGCCAAGGCGCACAAGTTCGCGATCGAGAGCTTTGCCGAGCATCTGCTGCCGGTGATCGACAGCCTCGAGGCCGCGATGGCGCACTCGTCGGATGACCTCGAGAAGGTCCGCCAGGGCGTCGAGCTGACACTGCGGCAACTGACAGGCGCGCTGGAGAAGGGGCGCGTCGTTGCGCTCAACCCGATCGGCGAGAAGTTTGACCCGCATCGTCACCAGGCTATCTCGATGGTGCCGGCCGAACAGGAACCGAACACGGTTGTCGCCGTGCTGCAAAAGGGCTACGTGATTGCCGACCGCGTGCTGCGTCCGGCGCTCGTCAGCGTGGCGCAGCCTAAGTAAGCGCCACGTCACGTCCCAGGCTTCGTCACGACCTTTATGGCCAGCATTCCCGTTGATACCACGGCCTTCGCGGCTTTCGACATGCAGGAACTGAGCGCCGCTTCGTTCGACGCCGGCTTGCAGTCGGCGGCCGACGAACTGGCTGTCGTGTTCTTCTGGGGGCTCGACTGCTTCAACTGCGAGATCGCGAAGAAAGCGATGCTCGCGCAGCCGGACGCGATCCGCGCCCTCGGTCTGCGGTGGTTCCAGAGCAACGTCTATGAGCATCGCGAACTGGGCCGCCGTTTCATGCTGCACGGCGTGCCGACGTGGTTTTTCTTCCATCGCGGCAAGCGGCTCGGCCGCGCGACCGGCTGGCATGGACTTGCACAGTTCGAAGCAGCGGTAGCGGCGGCTCGCGAGAAAATCCGCGCGGCCGTCGGTAACGCGAATTTGGCGGTAGACCATTCTGACCGTGCAGCCGATTGAAAAAAATTAAAGACCGCATAGTGCAAAAGGTCTTGAAAACGACGCGGACGCACTTATGTTGGGTGCAGGTATGAATTGAGGGCGGGACGGCCGGCGGCCACGAAGGCAGCGTCCGTTTCCCGCAGCGATCAAAGTCAGGAGATTAGTAAAAATGGGCAAGATTATTGGTATCGACCTCGGCACCACGAATTCATGTGTGGCGTTGATGGAAGGCAATCAGGTCAAGGTGATCGAAAATTCGGAAGGCGCTCGCACGACGCCATCGGTCATTGCTTACATGGACGACAACGAAGTTCTCGTCGGCGCGCCTGCTAAACGCCAGTCGGTCACCAACCCGCGCAACACGTTGTTCGCGGTCAAGCGCCTGATCGGCCGGCGCTTCGAAGAGAAGGAAGTGCAGAAGGACATCGGCCTGATGCCCTACAAGATCGTCAAGGCTGAAAATGGCGATGCGTGGGTCGAAGCCCACGGTGAGAAGCTTGCGCCCCCGCAAATCTCCGCGGAAGTGCTGCGCAAGATGAAGAAGACCGCTGAAGATTACCTCGGCGAGCCGGTCACCGAAGCCGTGATCACGGTTCCCGCGTACTTCAACGACAGCCAGCGCCAGGCCACGAAAGATGCCGGCCGCATCGCCGGTCTCGAAGTGAAGCGGATCATCAACGAGCCGACGGCCGCTGCACTCGCATTCGGTCTCGACAAGGCCGAAAAGGGCGACCGCAAGATCGCGGTGTTCGACCTGGGCGGCGGTACGTTCGATATCTCGATCATCGAAATCGCGGATGTGGACGGTGAAATGCAGTTCGAGGTGTTGTCGACGAACGGCGACACGTTCCTCGGCGGCGAAGACTTCGACCAGCGCATCATCGATTACATCATTGGCGAATTCAAGAAGGAGCAGGGCGTCGACCTGTCGAAGGACGTGCTCGCGCTGCAGCGCCTGAAGGAAGCCGCCGAAAAGGCGAAGATCGAGTTGTCGTCGGGCCAGCAGACCGAAATCAATCTGCCGTATATCACGGCGGATGCGGCGGGTCCGAAGCACTTGAACCTGAAGATCACGCGCGCGAAGCTCGAAGCGCTGGTCGAAGACCTG
>DASXXR010000132.1:0-21354 GCA_036502945.1 Paraburkholderia sp.
GTAGCGCTGATTGAGCGATCCGTACGGGTACCAGTCGTCGGCTTGATGCGCTACGACGCTCAATGACAGCTTCGGCTGTTCCTGATAGATGCCGAAGGTCAGCGCCGCGCCGAGCGCGACGACCGCGAACCCGGACGCGACAACCGTGCCGCGCGGCAACTGCCGCAAGCGAGGCGCGCGGCGCACGGGGTTCTCGACAAAGTAGTAAGACGCAGTGGCGAGTGCGAACGTCAGCACTGCAGCGACGATCCGCCAGCGCACCTCATCGAGCCCGGTCGTCCAGCGCAGCAGAACGATGACCGGCCAATGCCACAGATAGAGTGAATACGATATCCTGCCGATGAACACGACGCCGCGCGATGCCAGCGCGCGATGCAACACGCCTTGCGTGCGTCTGCCGTGCAGAAAGCCGAGCAGCCCGAGCGTGGCGGCGGCCGGCAGCAGCGCGCCCGGAAACGGAAACGCGTTCGGGTTCGACAGCACGAGACTGGCGCCAAGCAGGCCCAGCGACAACAGCGCACCGGTTGACGAGAGCAGGGTGGCGGCGCGGTCGGTGACACCGAACGGCCGGCCGCGCAGCACAAACGCCTGGTAAAGCAGGACACCGGCGGCGAGTTCCCAGAAGCGGCTCACGATCAGATAGAACGCGAGCGTTTCGTTCGTTCTGGAGAGCCACGCCGCGCACAGCAGCGACGCGGCGAAGCCGCCGCCGAAAATCGCGAGCGTCAGTGTCCTGCGTGGTGCTTTGCTGACCCAAAGAAAGAACAGGATCGGAAAGATCAGATAGAACTGCTCTTCGACACCCAGCGACCACGTGTGCATGTACGGATTGAATTCGACCCGTGGCGAGAAGTAGTCGTTGCCGGTCTTTGCAAGCACGAGGTTGCTAAGGCCGAAGAACGCGAAGATGCCGGTTTTCGAATTGGTGTCGCTCAACCACGCGGACGGGATAAACAATGCGGAGGCGATGGCCGTCGTCAGCAGACAGACGACGAGCGCCGGCGCAATCCGCTGCACGCGCCGTGCATAGAAGTACAGGATGAACTTCGACAGGCTGATCGAACTGAGCCCGCCGACCGACGCGCTGACAACGAAGCCGGAGATGACAAAGAAAATATCAACGCCCGCGAGGCCGCCGGGCAGCCATTGCGGATGCAGATGGTAGACGATGACGGCGAGCACCGCGATTGCACGCAGGCCGTCGATATACGGAGCGTATGCATGACGTTCTGCCGTGAGCGTAGTGACGCCCATCTGCCGTGGATTCATCGCGTACCCCGAGTTGTCACGTTCTGATTGCCGTGTCCGGTCATCCCGTCGTTCCGTCGCTGCCGACGCCGTGCGCCAGACGGCGCGGGCACGAAGTACGACTCGCGAAGACATCTCGCCGCGTTGTTGAGCGCATGCGGCCAGCATGCTAATACTGGGCGCTGCAGCACGGCGATGTCGGCCATTCCCCAGGTGCAAGCGGACAAGTGTGCGTCGTTTCCTGCGCAGCGCACCATGACGGCGGACGCCGCCGGAATGTTGTCTGACCGACGCTATATCGTCCACCTACAATCCGGGCGATTGTCCCGATACGGGTGACCGATGCGTAAGCTCAATTCAATACGAATTCTTCGTGCAGTTGCCGCGACGACGGTGATCGTGCACCACGTGATGATTACGAACGGCACCGCGTTCGGCGCATTCCGCGTCGACATTTTCTTCGTGCTGAGCGGCTTTGTCATCGCGCTCGCGCTCGGTGCGAAGACGATGACGCTTCGCAAGTTCGTCGCGAGCCGCGTCGCGCGCATCGTGCCGCTGTACTGGCTGATGACGCTGATCGTATTCTGTGGCGTGGTCTTGCGGCCCAGCCTGTTCAATTCGACCACGGCCAGCCTCTCTGAACTGCTCAAGTCGCTGTTCTTCATCCCTTATATGAAGGAAAACGGCCAGTTGTTTCCGATGTTGTTCGTCGGATGGACACTGAACTACGAGATGCTTTTCTATGCGGTAACGGCGCTTGCGCTGCTGTTGATGCGCGAACGCCGGTTTGCGTTCATTACGCTTATGCTCGGTGGGCTTTTCTTTGCCGCGAGCGTCACGCATTCGAGTCATGCAATCGGGCAGTTCCTCGCGCAGGACCGGCTGCTCGAATTTCCGCTCGGCATTGCGGTGTGGCTGGTCTGGAGCCGCGGCAAGCGCGTGCCGGTGGCGCTCGCGGTGCCTGGCGTGTTTGCGATGTATGTGCTGATGACCTATGTCGAGTGGGCATGGCCGGATAGTCCGCCTCTTGTGCGCAATGGCTTGCCGTCGTTTTTCCTCGTGTTTTGCGCGTTGAGTCTGGAGGGGATCATCAGCGACAACCCGCTTACGCGTGCGTTGATCTTTCTTGGCGATGCCAGCTATGCGACCTACTTGAGCCACCCATTCGTGGTCGAAGCGATGCGCAAGCTGTTGCCGAAAATCATCCATGGATTCGATGTACGCGCGCCGTCAGGCGCGCTGCTTGCAATCGTCTGCGCCACTTGCGTCGGGGGGCTGTTTTACAAGTTCGTCGACAAGCCGTTGTACGGGATGACCCGGCGCATCTTTAGCGTGCGTGCACCGGTGGGACTGTCCGCGGGCAACACGCCGCTCGCCGAGAGAATCGAATAGCGCAGGGGTTTGAGTGCGAGTGGGCGAACGCGCCAGGCACGGTGCGGCATTGGTGTGTCGATCTTATGTGCGCGCGAACCGTGAGACCCGTGACGCGGCGGCGAGCGAAACATGGACGAAGCATGGACGCCGGCGAGGCTGCGCGTCATAGGCAGCCCATGCCGGCGTTGCACAGATGAACGCTACATCGCGTAGCGGCGCTCAGCCCGCATCGCTGCGGACATCGTGTCATGTCCCGGCGACACGTCGTCGCCAAACACACGGTCGAGCGTCGCGGCAAGCAACGCTACGTTCGGCTCGAGAATCATATCGACATGGCTGCCATCGACGTTGGCAACCGCGAGCCCGCGCCGCGCGACGCGCCGCCACAGCGGCAGCGGGTCGCCGCGATCGAACACGGGCAGCGCCGCGCGTACATAGTGAATGGGCCCAGCGCTGTAGGTGCCGGGCCGGTAGGTCGTCATCGCGACGCGCATCGCTTCGCGCACGCGGACCAGCACCGGCGGGAAGTGCGCAATCTCCGGAAACGGTGCGTGAGCCATGTGGCCGAAACGCAGCCGGATCTTGTCCGCGGCGCCGGCAAGCTTGCGCGAGACGAACTGCCGGCGCTGCGCGAGCGGCAACTCGCTGAAGGTCTTCCATTGACGCGCCACGTAATTGAACTGGAAGCGCAGCCAGTCGCCCCACGGCAGACAGCGTTCATGCACATACGTATCGACGAGGCACAGCCGTTCGATCTGTTCGCCTGCGCGATGCAGTTGCCGCGCGATCTCGAACGCGACGAGGCCGCCGAACGAATAGCCGATCAGCGAGTAGGGGCCCTGCGGCTGCACGTTGCGCATTTCGACGATATAAGACGCGGCCATCTGCGCGACGTCCTGCAGCGGTGGCGCCTCGCCGTTCAGCCCGCGTGCATGCAGCCCGTAGAACGGGCGCGGCGTGCGCAGCGCATTGACGACGGAAAGGCATTCCATCACGGAGCCGGCCATGCTGTGCACCCAGAACACCGGCGTACCGCTGCCGGCGCGCATCGGCACGACGGTCTGCGACGGTTCCGCAGCGTGGCTGCCGCGGATGCTCGCAGCAAGTTGAGCGATCGTCGGTGCGGTGAGCAAGGTCGCGAGCGAGATCGTCGCGCCGGTTGCCTGGCGGAGCTCCGCGATCATGGCTGCCGCCAGCAGCGAGTCGCCGCCGAGATCGAAGAAACTGTCGCCGGGGCTAATCGGACTCAAATCGAAGAGCCGTTCCCACAGCGCCTGCAAGTACTGTTCGAGTTGCTCGATGGTGTCGCCCGGCGGCGGCAATTCACGCACCGTAACGGCGAGGGCGGGATGATGGCGGATCGCATCGAGGCATTCGGGATTGCGCAGTGCGCCCGCATTGCTCACCGGCAGGCCGTTCACGGCGTTGCGTGCGGCCGTTTCGGACGGCTTGCCGCTATGCGTGACCGGCAGCGCGTCGACCTGCATCACGACGTCGGGCACGTGCGCGCGCGACGCGCGACGCGCGAGTTCGCGGCGCACATGGGCGATCAGCGCGCCGTGCAACATGACGCCTTGCTGCAACACCAGCAGCAGCACGACGCGCCGGTCGTGCCCGGCAGGCGTTTGCGCGGGTTGGGCGGATTGCGAGGCGTGCGGCGGCGTGCGCACGGGAACCTGCTGCTGGACAACCATCGCGTCGCGAATGCCTTCGATGTCGCTCAGCACGCGATAGATCTCACCGGGCCCTACGTTGACGCCGCGCACATTCAGCACGCCGTCGGAGCGCCCGTGCAAACGCGCGCTGCCTTGTGCGGAGAACTCGATCAGATCGCCGTGCGTCCAGATGCCCGCATTCGCGGCGAAATACGCTTGGTGAAAACGCGAGCCGTCGGCGTCGCCGAAGAAGCCGAGCGGACGCGACGGAAAGGGATTCGTGCAGACCAGCTCGCCGATGCCGTGCGCGGGGCCGCCATTGCCGTTGCCGCTCGTGTTGTCCCATGCATGGACATCGAGCCCGAGCGACTTGCCTTGTGCTTCGCCCGTCATCACGGGCAGATTCGGATTGCCGAGCACGAAGCAGCCGAGAATATCGGTGCCGCCGGAAATCGATTGCAACTGCAACGGTTTGACGTGATCGCGCACCCACTCGAACTGGGCATCGAACAGGACCGCGCCCGTCGACATCATTGCGCGCAGCGCCCGCAGATCGAATTGCGTCGCCGGTTCCAAGCCGGCTTCGCTGCACATTTTCAGGTACGCCGGGCTGGTGCCGAAGACTGTCACGCTTTCGTCCGCGACGAGGCGCCATAACGTATCGACACCGGCAAGCGGACCGTCATACGTGACGATCTCGACGCCGGACGCGAGCGTCGACAATTGCCAGTTCCACATCATCCACGAGCACGACGTGTGGAAGTACATCTTGTCGCCGGGGCGCAGGTCGCTGTGCAGCCGGTGTTCCTTCAGATGCTCGAGCAGCGCGCCGCCTGCGCCGTGCACAATGCATTTGGGTTTGCCGGTCGTGCCCGACGAAAACATGATGAAAAGCGGGTGATTGAACGGAAACCGCCGCCACGCGAAACCGGTTGCGTCGGCGTGTGCGATCAGCGCGTCCATCGAATGGACCGGTGGTATGACGCCGCCGGGTAAAGGCCCGTCGTCGAGGCTCACGATTCCATCTAGTGAGCGCAACGCGGCTGCAAGCCGCGCAACTTTTTCGGCCGGTGTTGTGCCGGTATCGAACGGCAGCGTTTGCGTGTGCGCGAACAACAGTCGCGGTGACAGCTGCTCGAAGCGATCGAGCAGCGCTTCGGTGCCCATTTCGGGGGACGCGGTGGACAGCGTCGCGCCGAGCGCCGAGACTGCAAGCGCGGTCACGATCGCGTTTTCGTCGTTGCGCATGACAGCGGCGACCCTGTCGCCGCTCTTGAGGCCGAGCGCGTCGAGCGCACACGCAAGACGCGCGACGCGCTCGCGCAGCTCGCCGCGGGTCAGCCGCACGCGGCGACCGTCGGCGTGGCATGCGGTCAGCGCGGGCGCGGACGCAGGCGCGATCTGCGTGCCTAGCAGGTTGTCCGCATAGTTGAGTTCGAGCTGCGGGAAAAAGCACGCATGCTCGCATTCGTCGCCGACGCAGACGGGCTCGGCCTGGCCTGCATAGTCGAGGCCTGGGGTCGATTCGATGAAGCACCGCCAGAAGGTCCGGTAGTGCTGTACGGAGAAGGCATGCAGCGCCGCGTAGTCGTTGAGCTCGCTGCCCGTGTGCGCTTGCAGCGCGGCCGCGAATGCGGTCATCTGCGAATTCGCGATGCGTTCCGATGACGGAATGAAGATGGGTGTGCGCGCAACGGGCGCGACATCTTCGGTAGCGTCGGTCCGGCTGATCCTGTCCTGCACTTCCATGTTCCCCTCCGCGAATGGCCGAAACCGCCGGTGGCCGGCGCTGCCACGATGGCGTGCGCGATGTGTCGGTGCGCAAAAGTATTTGACGTGGCGGACCCCGGCCACGATGCCTGTGCACGTCAAGCTAAGCGCTAACGGCCTGGCAATCTGTTCGGAATCGAACCAAGCGGGGCGATGCAGCGGCGTGTGTGCATGGAGCGCTTGACGCAGCCGGCGGCCGTGCACAAAAGATGGCGTGTCGCTGCTGGCATTGGGCGAAGCAGAAGTGGTTTGCGCACGCCGCGCGCCAAACAAGCTGGGCGGCGATCGAATACGACCGCCGCCCGCTCGCCCCCGATTTTTTTATCTGCTGCGAGAAGCACTTCCGATGAGCGAGCGGCGCGCCCGCAACCTTGAAGCGTGCGTCCAGGTAGCGCGCAGTGCCCAGGAAGATCAAACTGTTTTTATCGTTCTTGTTATTCTGCTTAGCTCACTGCTTCAGCCTGACGCAGGCGCGGCAGCAACCGGTCGAACTCGCGCTTCACGAGCCCGTAGCATTCGCAGGCGCGCCCTTCAAGGCCTTTACGGTCCAGTACCTTGATATGGCCGCGGCTGTGATGAATCAGCCCTTCGTTATGCAGCTTGCCGGCCGCTTCGGTGATGCCTTCGCGGCGTACACCGAGCATGTCTGCAATCAACTGCTGCGTGACCGTCAAGTCGTTCGATGCAATCCGGTCGACCTCGATCAGGAGCCAGCGGCACAGCTGCTGATTGAGCGAGTGGTGCCGGTTGCACGCAGCGGTCTGCGCGACTTGCGTAAGCAGCACATGCATGTAGAGCAGCATCAAGCGGCGCAGGAAGTCCGAACGCGCAAATTGCTGCTTCAGGCATTGCGCAGTCATCCGGTAGGCAAAGCCGGCCGACTGTACTTGCACGCGGCTCGGCATCGTCTCTCCGCCGGTCAGGATCGGCACGCCCGTCATGCCTTCGCGACCGATCGCGGCGATCTCGACCGAGCCGCCGTCTTCCATCGTCGACAGCATCGAGATGATCGCGGTGGTCGGAAAGTACACGTGATGGATGCGCTGCGCGGAATCGCACAGCAGTTGCTCGGCGCGCAGATGAACCAGTTCGAGATGCGGTGCCAGCGCCTGCCATTCATGCGACGGCAGAGCACCTAACAGGTGATTGCCGTGCAAATCGGATTGAAGGGTTAACATGATCGGTCCTCGCACGAAGCCGCTTGCGGCTTCTGTTTCTATTCCGGTCACTACATCCCTCGTCTTGCGCCGCCCGGTCGGTGGGTGGCTGAGGGTGGGCAGGGGCCGGCCCCGTATTGCGGTGCGCGTTCGCTGTTAAGGCCTTCTGCGTCTGCGCTGTGTGCTGCGCCCCACATTTAGCGAGGACCATGCCAAGCGGCCCGAAAGCGAGCGCTGGTGCGGTGCAACGAAGCGAGCGATGCGGCCATCCGTAACCAAATGTGTATTTTTGTTTCAATTCTGTAAAACAGAAATTGACGCTGCAGTGCGCGATACCGAATGAATTTGTCCTATGTAAACTGTTGATATGATTGGACTAATTAGGGTTGGCCGGAGGCGTCCGGCGGGGCATGGGGGCACCGTCACACGGGGCTGAAGCGCTTTTTCGACGCCGACCGGGTTGTGCCAGAAATGATTCAGTTGTGTTCTATCGATTGCGTGCGCTAGCGCACATAATGAGCTTGGGTAGGCGGGCGACGGCGTTGGAAAATGCTCACCTGTTGGCCTCACGCCGACACAGCCTCAGCGCATTGCCCGTCGTGGCGTGCGCCGGGCGCGAACCGTGCGGTTATGCACGACAGTTCGCCCGCGCAAAGCTCATTAAAAGTGTGCGGCAGCGCCACTCCGCCGCAACTGCCAAGCTTGTATCGTTCGCTTTAAACAGAATAATCGGAATGTCGTCATGCAGGCAGTCGCATTCAATTCGTCATTCGATACGATATTTAGTACATATGAAGGATGATGAATTGTTGTTTTTAAATATGATTCAACATACGGAAGCGTGACCATTCAAGCGGGCCAGGTCTTTTCTGTTGCGGCCGTTCGCTGCATCCGTTGTTTGCCGGTCTCGTGGTTGTTTTAAAACCTCTTTGATGTCAGATTATCTCGGAGTGCGATTGTTACGAGAGATATCCAACGCGCAGCGCACGTTATACGGTAGTCGCGTCCGACTGTGTGTCCGCTCGCACAGAATATGCTGTTGAAGGTCTGTTCCAATCGAACGAGGGGTAATCCCGATCAACGTCGACGGAGACCATTGCGATGAAAATTCTCAAGATCAACGCGGATCGGTATGAATATTCGGGATGCACGGTTTCACGGCTCGTTGCACGAACGAAACAATTCGTAAGAGGGATAACCCTGTCAGGACGTTTCCTAACTGGCGCGTGGGTATTGAAGCAAGCAACGTGTCGGGATAAGTACGACTACACGATATAGAGGGCGGGTAATCAACAGTAGCGCCGTAAAACGCCATCGGGGAGAGACTCACATGGAACAGGGTACGAAAGAACGATCGCTGGTCAGCAAGGTGATGGATGGACTCGTCACCGGCATCGTCGAAGAAAAGTACGGCGCTGTGCTGCCGCCGCAGGACGTATTGTCGAAAGAGTTCGACGTGAGCCGGACGGTGATGCGCGAGGCGCTTTCGATGCTGCTCGCGCGCCACATGCTCGATGTGCGGCCGAAGATCGGCACGCGCATCCGGCCGATGCGCGATTGGCGGATGATCGACGAGGACGTGGTGAACTGGCGGTTTCGGGCGAAACCCGATCCGGTGTTTCTGCGCGATGTCATCGAGTTCAGGATGCTGATCGAACCGCGCGCATCGGCGCAGGCGGCGAGGCGCGGCAACGTGGCGGATATCGCCGCGATCCGCGAAGCCTTCGAAGCGTTCCGTGCGACCGGTCCGAGCGACCCCGGCTATCAGGCCGCCGACGAAGCGTTGCATACGCGCATCGTCACGGCTAGCGGCAATCAGTTTTTCCAGCAGATGGCGGCAATCGTGCGTGGCGCGCTATCGGCCTCGAATCCGCTGGTTGCGGTCAACGAGCGCGTCTGGGAAGAGGTGATCAGCAAGCATTTGCGCGTCGTCGAGGCGATCGAGCGGCGCGATGCCGCCGAGGCGGAAGCCGCGTCGCTCGCGCTGATCGATTTCACCGCGGAAGAGATCGGCAACATGCTGTCGGCGACTCCTCCGAAAGACGAGTGATCGGCGGGCCGTGCACCGCGTGATGGGCGGTGCACGCCACGAAAGTCACGAAATCCGCGAACGGTAGTGCAGGGCGCGCGCCCGACATGCGCGACAATGGCGCCCTGGTTCAACCGGACGGAATTCGAACAATCGATGAGTAACAACACTGTAGTCCGCTGGGGCATCGTCGGCGCGGGCCGCATCGCGCGCCGCTTTGCGCAGGGGCTTGCCTTCGTGCCCGGCGCACAACTGGGCGCGGTCTGGTCGCGCCGCCCCGAAGCGGCGGCCGCGTTCGCGCACGAATTCGGCGGCGCGAGCTGCACGAACTTCGCAGCGCTGCTCGCTAGCGGCATCGACGCCGTTTATATCGCAACGCTGCAGGACAGTCACGCCGAGTATGCGAGCGCCGCGCTCGCAGCGGGCTGTCATGTGCTGTGCGAAAAGCCCGCGACGATCAACGCGGCGCAGCTCGAACGCGTGCTGGGCGCCGCTCGTGCATCGCAACGGCTCTTCATGGAGGCAATGAAGCCGCCGTTCTATCCCCTTTATCAAAAGTTGCGGGCGCACCTTGCAGCCGATCCGATCGGCGATGCGGGGCTCGTGCGCGCCGGCTGTTCGATCTCGAACGTGCCGGCCGATCACCCGGCGTTTTCGTTCGAGCATGCGGGCGGCGCGCTGCTCGATATCGGTGTGTACGAAATGTTTCTGGCTGTCGACTGGCTTGGCGCGCCGCTCGACGTGCAGACTATCGGCCGCCTAGGGCCGACCGGCGTCGATACTTTCGCGAGCCTGCACTGCCGGCATGAGCGCGGCGTCGCGCAGCTGTTCTGCGGACTCGATCTGCATGGCAAGGGCGACGCGCTGATCGCGGCGCCCGGCGGCCATGTGACGATCCACGAGAACTGGTGGAACCCGGTGCGCGCGACGATCCGCTATGCGGACGGGCGCGCGGTGGAACTCGATGCGCCGTTCGAAGGCGGCGGCCTCAACTACGAGACCGCGCACTTCTGCGAACTGATTCGGGCCGGGCGCCTGGAAAGCCCGGTGATGCCGCATACGACGTCGCAGCGGATGATCGCGATGGCGGACGCGGCGCGCGCCGCGCTCGGGCTGCGCTTCGCGGGAGAGTAGGGCGGTGCGGCGAGTATCCGGTGGTACGATCTGCGCGGCGCGCACTGTTTGCTCCGCGAGCGCGCCTTTCGACCTCTTTGCAAAGGAGCGCTTTAGATGCGCCTGCTGGCCCGCTTGTGGCGCGACAACAAGAAGCTTGTCGCGTTTCTTCTTCTAATGGTGTTATTTCGCAGCGCGATTGCCGACTGGAACGTCGTGCCGAGCGGTTCGATGCTGCCGACAATCCGCGAAGGCGACCGCATTCTCGTCGACAAGATCGCTTACGACCTGCGCATCCCGCTCACCCATATCGCGCTCATTCATCTGCATGAACCGCAGCGCGGCGACATCGTGACGATCGATTCGTCGGCTGCGCGCGAGTTGATCGTGAAGCGCCTGATCGGCCTGCCGGGCGACCGCATCGCGATGCGCGACAACGTGCTTTATGTGAACGGCGTGCGCGCCGACTACGCACCGCTGCAACTCGGCGTGCTGGCGGGCGATGCGCTCTCGCCCGGCGACTATCTGACCGAGCGGTTCGATGGCGTGTCGCATACGGTGCGCCTGTCCGAATACGCGCCCAGCCCGCGCCGCTCGTTCGACACGGTGACCGTGCCGCCAGGCGAGTATCTGATGCTCGGCGACAATCGCGACGACAGCGCCGATTCGCGCTACTTCGGCTTTTTCCCGCGCAGCGAGTTGATGGGGCGCACGCGCCGTGTTGCGTATTCGCTCGATGCGGCGCACGACTATATGCCGCGTCTCGACCGGTTCGGGGCGCGGCTCGATGCGCCCGCTGCGGCGCTCACTGCGCGTTGATGGCCTTCGGAATATCGACGGGCGCTGTGGAGATGCGGCGACGCCGGTGAGGGACTTCCGGTCAGGCCTCGACTGCCGCCGCCCCGGCAGGCCTGCCGGCGAGCGCCTGCGCGCATTCGGCGACGAGCGCGGGCCCGCGGTAAATGAAGCCCGTGTACAACTGCACCAGCGACGCGCCGGCCGCGAGCTTCGCACGCGCGTCGGCGCCGGAAAAAATGCCGCCGACGCCGATGATCGGCAGTGCCTCGCCGACCTCGCTGCGCAGCTTGCGGATCACGCCGTTCGACGCGTCGAGCACCGGCTTGCCTGACAGGCCGCCGGCTTCGTCGGCGTGCGGCAAGCCCGCAACCGCGGCGCGCGACAGCGTCGTATTGGTCGCGATCACGCCTTCGATCCGGTGACGCAGCAGCGTACCGGCGATCGACTTGATCTGTTCGTCGTCGAGATCCGGCGCGATCTTCAGGGCGAGCGGCACGAGCTTGCCGTGCATATCGGCGAGCCGCTGCTGCTTGTCTTTCAGCGCCGCGAGCAGTGCGTCGAGTTCGCCCGCACCTTGTAGCTGGCGAAGGTTCTTCGTGTTCGGCGACGAGATATTGATCGTCACATAGCTCGCAAACGGATACACGCGCTCGAGGCAGTACAGGTAGTCTTCCGCGGCGCGCTCGATCGGCGTGTCGGCATTCTTGCCGATGTTCAGGCCCAGCACGCCGCGATAGCGCGCGGCCTGCACGTTCTTGACGAACTGGTCCACCCCCGCGTTGTTAAAGCCCATCCGGTTGATCAGCGCATTCGCCTGCGGCAGCCGGAACATGCGCGGCCGCGGATTGCCCGGCTGCGGGCGCGGCGTCACCGTGCCGACTTCGATGAAGCCGAAGCCCAGCGAGGCGAGCCCGTCGATGCAGGCGCCGTCCTTGTCGAGCCCCGCGGCCAGTCCGACCGGATTGCGGAATTCGAGGCCCATGACCATGCGCGGCGCATCGGGCACGCGCGCCCCGAACGCGCTTGCGACGCCGGTGCGGCCGGCCGCGCCGAGCAGGCGCAGGGTCAGGTGATGAGCGTCTTCCGCGTCCATGCGAAAGAGTTGGGCGCGTACGAGCGGATAAAGGGAACTGAACACGAGGTTGCGCGGGTGGCGGAAAAATGACGACCCGACATTCTACGGCATTGCGCGGCGCCGCTTTTTTCGCCGGAATCGATGACGAGCGACGAACGCACGGCACCTGCGCTACAGATAGATCGAAGTGCGGCGGCCCGGCGGCGCGGGATCAACGCCCGGCAATTCGGGGTTCGAGGTATCGAGCGGCTTCCACATACCGTCGATCAGCCCCTCAAGCGGACGGTAATTCGATTTGTACGCCATCTTTGGGCTCTCGCGTATCCAGTAGCCGAGATAAACGTAGGGCAGATTGAGGCTGCGCGCCTGTTCGATCTGCCACAGGATGTTGTAGGTGCCGAAGCTCGTGCGGGCTTGATCGGGATCGAAGAACGTATAAACCGACGACAACCCGTCGCCGAGGATGTCGATCATGCTGATCATCCGCAGGATGCCGGTCTGCCCGTCCGGGTCCGGCACGGGTTCGCGGAATTCGACGAGGCGGGAATTGATCCGGCTTTGCAGCAGGAATTGTTCGTACTGGTCGCGGCTGTCGCGGTCCATACCGCCGCCCGCATGCCGCGCCGACTGATAGCGCATGTAAAGCGCGTAGTGCTCCTCGTCGTAGTGAAGCGGCGTAGCCTTGGCTACCAGTTCGCCATGCAGTTTCCACACGCGCCGCTGCGTCCGGTTCGGCGTAAAGCGGTCGGCTGGCACGCGGACCGGAATACACGCGCGGCAACCGTCGCAGTAGGGCCGGTACGTGAAGACGCCTGAGCGCCGGAAGCCCGCCTTGACGAGGTCGGTATAGACGTCGGAGTTGATCAGATGGCTCGGCGTCGCGACTTGCGAGCGCGCGATGCGCCCTTCCAGATAACTGCAAGGGTAAGGCGCTGTTGCATAGAATTGCAGCGCGGAAAGCGGTGAAAGCGGCAGCTCGTTCGGGTGAGTCACGTTGGCAGCTCTCGAAGCGTTGCTATGTCATGCTGACCCGGATCTGCGCGCGGCAGATGCGGATCGTGCCGGGGTGATGCCAGGTTAGTACCAGATCAATACGGGATTGGTGCCCGCTTGATCCATTACACCGTTGGGCGGATCACGTCGTGCAGGACCGTCTTGTCGAAGCGCCAGGGGAGGGCGGGTGCATCGACCGACGCGCGCACATGCGCGACGAAAGCCTTACGCGCGATCTCGCGGCCGCCGAGCGACGCCAGATGCGACGTGTTCTGCTGGCAGTCTATCATTTCTATTTCATGGCGTTGCAAATGCGCGACGAGCGCAGCCAGTGCGATTTTCGAGGCATCGGTGACGTCGGCAAACATCGATTCGCCGAAGAACATCCGCCCGAACGACACGCCATACAATCCGCCGACACGGCGTCCGTCGAACCATGTCTCGATGCTGTGCGCATCGCCCACCCGGTGCAGGGACGAATAGGCTTCGATCACGTCGGCCGTGATCCACGTGCCGTGCTGGCCATGCCGCGGCGCCTGCGCGCACGCGCGCATCACGGCGGCGAAGTCGTGGTCGACGCGCACTTCCCATGCGTCGTCGCGCAGCACGCGCTTGAGCGTCTTGCGCAGCGAAGGCGACACCTTGAACTCGTGCGGACGCAGGATCATCCGCGGATCGGGGCTCCACCACAGCACCGGCTGACCGTCCGAATACCAGGGGAAGATGCCGCGGCGATAAGCGTCGATGAGCCGTGACGGCAGCAAGTCGGCGCTCGCCGCGAGGAGGCCGGGGGCGCCGCTCGTCTCGCCGAGCGCGCGCTCGACGGATGGAAACGGATCGTCGGGTCCGAGCCAGGGAACCATGCGCGCCCGCTCAACCTTCGCGCAGCGAACGGAAGATGTCGCCGGTATGCAGACCGAAGCTGCCCGATGCGCGATCAGCGAAGAAGAAGCGCAACGTCTGGCTGACCGTCGGGAACGAGATGTCGTCCCACGGAATCTCGTGTTCCTCGAAAAGCCTGACTTCGAGACTTTCTTCGCCCGCTGCGATCTCGAGATCGAGCAGCCGGGCAAGGTAGAACAGATGGACCTGGTGCACGTGCGGGACGTTCAGGAGCGAGAACAGGCTTTGTACTTCGACGCGCGCGCCGGCTTCCTCGAGCGTTTCGCGGGCGGCTGCTTCCGACGTCGTTTCGCCCATTTCCATGAAACCTGCGGGCAGCGTCCAGTAGCCGTAGCGAGGCTCGATCGCGCGCCGGCAAAGCAGCACCTTGTCGTCCCAGATGGGAACGGTGCCGACCACGTTACGCGGATTCTGATAGTGCACCGTGCCGCAGTTCGGGCAGACGAAGCGCTCCCGGTTGTCGCCGGGCGGAATGCTCACGTTGACCGCATGGCCGCAGACAGAACAGAATTTCATGGAAAGGAAGGCGGGGAGGGGTGGTGGGAGTTTATCACCGGCCCAATTTTTCGACGCGCGAGGCGCACCGGTGTGACCATCGGTCTGCGCCGCGTGCCCTTGGCCGATTGGCTAACGCGCAGGATTTTGAGTGATTCGGGATGGCGAGTTGGTTAGGATTACTACAGTCATGCGACGACACCGATGGATTCGGTTCCCGCGGAAAAAACTCAACTATCAAGGAAGCGTCATGCGCAACAAGAACATCTTTCATCGTCTTCGGCTCGTTGCATGCTTCGCGCTGTTCGGGGCACTGACCGCAAGCGTGTTCTTCGGCTGGATCGACCGATCGGTCGACTTGAGACCCATCGGGGCGGTGCTCGGCGCCGGCGCAGCTTCTCTGAAGCTGTTTCACATCGTTTAAGTATTGTCGCGCAGCGTGCCAGTTACGTATGGATATATTTGGACTACATATCGATGGAAATTGGGTTGATGACGGCTCGTTTCTGATGGCGGTGGGGTGGGCGGTGGCGCGCTATGTGAGGCGGCGTCGTTCGCCGCCTCGTCAGGCGCGATCGAGGCGCTCCGTGAATCCGTTTTTTGGCAAGGCGACGGCCACCGACGTTGCCAATGGCGTGTGCATTTTCCCGTTGTGCATCCTCGCGACGTCGTTGTTTTCGGACTGGCTGCTTGAGGCGCTGCTGATGGCGAATCGTTTGATACTGAGCGTTGCAGGCGTGGCCGCACTTTTCGGCGTTCTGGAGGATTTTTAGTTTCGAACAGATCAGTCAGCGGTTCGACGATCCATTAGCCAATCCGTTGGCCAAAACAAAAAAGGCCTGCCAGTGCGGCAAGCCTTTGATGTAGATTTCGACGCCAGTTGTCTGGAAGGATTTGATCAATGCCCAAACAGGAATCAGGAACGAGTCGCTAATTGGGTTGCGGGGGTAGGATTTGAACCTACGACCTTCGGGTTATGAGCCCGACGAGCTGCCAGACTGCTCCACCCCGCGTCCGTCGAAGAAAAGATTATAGGGCAAAGCGTACCCCCGCGCAACACCTCTTTCTACAACGCGGTCACGGTCTACGTGGCGCGCATCCGCGTGCATGCGCGGTGTGTTCACGTCGCGCCGACATCGTAGACGGATGTGATGAGCGGCTGCGCTAGAATCTCGGTTCCGTTTGCGTCGCCGACGATGTGCCGCGGCGCCTCCCTTTCTCTCGCTATTCATTCGCACATGGACATCGTTCACGACCTGCAGTCTATCGCCGCGCAGGAAAGAGCATTGGTATTCGTGCAATTCGATGCCGATCGCGCGTGGCAACTCGGTGCGTATCTGCATGAAATCGCAAAGGCGCGCGGCCTTGCGCTTGTCATCGACGTACGCACGTTCGGTCAACCGCTCTTTTTTTGCGCGCTCGACGGGGCGACGCCCGACAACGTCGACTGGGTGCGCCGCAAGAGCAATGTCGTCGCTCAATTCAGGCGCAGTTCATATGCCGTCGGTCTCCGGCTGCAGCAATCCGGTGCGACGCTTGCTGACAAGCATGGGCTTGCAGCGGCCGAGTACGCATCGCATGGCGGCGCTTTTCCAGTAACGGTGGCCGGCGCCGGCGTGATCGGCTCGGTAACGGTATCCGGCCTGCCACAACGCGCAGACCATGAACTCGTGGTCGAAGCGCTATGCGCGCAGCTCGACCAGGACTACAGCAAGCTCGCGCTTGCGAAGGCCTGATGCGATGCGGATGTCGCCCTACGCGTTGCTGGCCATCGCCATCGTGACCGAAGTCATTGCGACTTCAGCGCTGCGGGCATCGGACGGTTTTTCGAGGTGGTTGCCTGCAGTCGTGGTCGTGATCGGTTACGGCATTTCGTTTTATATGCTGTCGCTTACGTTGCGAAGCATTCCGGTCGGCATCGTATATGCGATCTGGTCGGGCGTGGGTATCGTGCTGATTACGCTGGTGGCGATGGCGATGTACAAGCAGGTGCCCGACCTGCCCGCGGTGCTCGGGCTTGGACTCATTATCGCAGGCGTCGTGGTGCTCAATCTCTTTTCGAAGATGCAGGCGCATTGATGCGCGCCGCTCGTCGATAAGCGTTACTTGCAGCGAATGATCATCGAACGGTTTTTCACGTTCGCTGATACGACGTTGGTGACGCTGCCGCCTGCGGCGCCGCCTTCGTCGTTATCTTTCGACACGATGTCATAGCCTGTTGCGCCGCATGCCTTGCCGGCCTGCACATAACACGAAGCCCAGCTCGACCCTGCATCCGCGCCGCTGCAGTTGACGGCGAAGCCGGTTTCGCCGTTCGGCAAGTTGATCAGCGACGTCGTATTCGATGACGCACAGGCGGCCAGACTCGCGGCGATCAGAACGATGCCAGGCAAAAGCGCGGCGCGCGCGGTTGCCGCGGAAAAGGATCCAGACGGGCGCAAGCGCCTCGTGAGGTGCTTCATGATGTTGTCCTCATGTGATGTATTGCGACGACCGGCCGCTGCGTGGTTCGAGCCGCACGACATGTTCGGGCGCCGCGCAGGACGTCACTCGTCACATGGCGCCCGGTTCGATCTGGATCCCCGCGCCGCCGACCAGACGGCGGCTGTCGGAGCCGCTTGCGGTTGCAGCGTCTTCCCAGATGCTGATGGCCCTCGGAATGTCGATGCCATGGTCTTCTGCATATGAGAACCACGCTGTTGCTGCATCCGGTTCGGCTACTTCGGTGTCTCGAAGGAAATATTTTCCCATATCGCGCTCTCTGATCGCGATGGCACGCGGCATCGCACGGGTTGGAGCGGGTGAGTCCGGCAAAGTGCGAAGCGGAGCGTGTAACGGGTGTAACGAATATTTTATCCTGGTCCGTTTCCGCTATTCCTGCCGAACTTATTCCGCCTGCGGACGGACTCATACGTGGACGAGTCACGAAACGTCGCCGTCACAAAACATCGCGCCGTTCGCACACAATCGTCAGTTCGCGGACGACGCGCAGCAAAGCCAACGGAGGATGGAAATGGCAGAACGTGTAAGCGGGCCTTATCGCGGTTACTACATCAGTGCGGCTGCGCGCCTTGTCGCCGCTCACGAGGCGGCAGGGCAGAAGCGCGCGCCGGCTGGGATTTATGTGGGATCGGTCAGCCTGTCGCAGCGCGGCCCTGACGACCCGCATTGCATCGAGACGCTCCTCGATCTCGGCGACGGACAGCGCTTCGCGACCGAGCAGGCTGCGCTCGAACACGTCGAGCAATCTGCGCGCGCGTACATCGATCGTTTGTTGCAGACCCCGTGATACGTGCGGACCCAGACCGAATCGTATGGACTTTGGCCGCTCCGCTGCAACTAGACTGCCGCCAGCACAGACGAGTACCATAACCGCGATATATCCGCGCCGCGCCGGCTTACGGCAGCGTGGGCTTTTGCACGATCATCCTGATGAGGCGAACATGGAAATTCGCTTTCCCGCGGACGCGCCGGCATACCGCGATTCGAACCTGACCGTTGTCTTTGGGGCGCTCGTCGACGGTGAGCCCGTGCCATGCGCGATTTCGGTGGAGGCGCTGGAAGACCATTTCGGCGCGCCGTCCGAGGATCGCGACGGCTGGATGCGCGCGTTCGACGAAGGGCGTCCGCGCATTGAAGCCGTGGCGCGTGAGCATTTGCAGATCAGCAACGGCACGCCGGTTCTGCTGAAAAGCGGTCACTTTCCACCAGGCAGTATGGTTGGGTCGTCACACCTTTCAGGATCACGGTGAGTGGCCGGCGGACAGCGCGATCACGCGACGGCCAGCGCGCGTTGCGCGGCGGCGAACGACCGCCGGATGCCCTCGTCATACGGCGTCTTCCTGAGCGGGCCAATCAGCGCCTGTAAGCTTGAGTCGTCGAGTACCAGCGGGTCGGACAGCAGATAGTGCATTTCCACAAGCTCCCGCATGATGGGGTTGAAAAGCCCGAGTACGCGAAGCATCGATTTCCCTGCTACGGTTAATTTCGGTTCGCGCCCCGCGAGCGCATAAGCTTGCGCCGCAACTTCGCGCTGCGTAATCGTGCCCGCTCCCGCGAGGTGGAGCACGCGGCCATACGCTTGCGGTGTGCGGGTGAGCGTTTCGACGACGGGTCCCACATCGGGCATGAAAACGAACTCATGAGGGATGTCGATGGGCCCGATCATTTGCGCGCGGGTGCCGTTCGCCGCGCCTTCGAACACGCCGTGCAGGAAGCTGCGCCCGATACCCGGGCCATAGAAGTCGGGTAGCCGAAGCACGAGCGTAGCGAGGCCGCGTTGACCGTGCGCTTCGAGCACGAGATCTTCCTGCGCGAGCCGCATTTGACCTTTGACCGTGTGCGGTTCGCGCGGATGGGCTTCGGTGACGGGATTGCCGCGCGGACGTCCATAGGGATAGACCGTGCCGACCAGAATCAATCGTTCGACGCCGCCGGCCGTGAGACCCGCAAGCGTCTTGCGCATCAGATGCGGATGCAACGCGAACTGGTCATACGGCACGCCGACCAGATAGACCGCCGTTTGCAGGCCGGCCGCGGCTGCCGCAACGGAGGCCGGGTCATCCGGATTCCACACTGCGATCTCAGCCTTAGGGTCGCTGCCGAAGGCTGTTTCGAGCGGCGGCCGGGAGCGGCCGATTACGCGATATTGTCTGCCGGCTGCGCTCAGTGCTGCCGCCACGCTTTGACCGGCCGCGCCCGCGGCGCCGAACAAGCCCACCTTACCTGTCACCTCACCTGCGTTTTCCATAACGACTCCCTTGAAAGGTCGCATCGCGGCTTCACGTGCAAAATATTATGAACATCGTTCAATAAACGGTGTTCAGTTTAATTTGACTTTTCAGTTTGTCAACCTGAAAATGCACGGCATGGGAATCCCTGAACGAAAGAACCGTGAGAAGCAGGCGCTGCGCGAGCGCATCCTCGATGCGGCGCGGCGCATCGTGATGCGCGAAGGGTTTTCGGCGCTGTCGATGCGCAAGATTGCCGATGCCATCGAATATTCGCCGGCCACGCTGTACCTGCATTTCGAGAGTCGCGACGAAATCGCGCGCGCGCTGTGCACCGAGGGCTACGCGCAACTGTTGAACACACTGGAGCCACTGCTGCCGATCGCGGATCCCGCGGAGCGGCTGAAGGCCATCTGGCGCGCGTACGTGACGTTCGGCGTCACGCACCCGGAAACCTACAGGCTGATCTTCATGGAAGACCCGACCTACATCGGCGCGGCCTTCGCGAGCGCGGCGCAAGCCGGGGAAGACACGGGCGACGCCGCGTTCCGGCTCGTGGCCGATGCGGTCGAAGCGCTGAAGGCGCAAGGCCAGGTACCCGCTTCGGTGGACAGCGAAGTGTGGACCGAGGCGTTGTGGGCGACGATGCACGGGATCGTTGCGTTGCGGCTTACGTGTCCGGTCTTTCCGCGCGCGCCGCTCGACACGGTCGTGGACGCCGCACTTGACGCATGGTTCGGCCAGCAAGGGCAGGTCGCGGCCGCCGGCGGTCCGAAGAAGCCGCGCAAGCGCACGGCCGCGCAAGCCGCGGCACCGAAGCCGAAGCCCGTGCGCACGTGAGGGCATGTGCCTGAGCGAGGCACGCGCTGCCGCCCATCAGGCCGGCGGCGATATTGCTCGCGAGGCGCGGGTGATACCGCGCGTGATACCGTTAATCCCCGTTGTCGTCATTTTTCATCTGCGTTACCGCCATGTCGACCATTGACTCGCCCGCCGCCAGCGACGAAGTCGCAACCTGCATTGTCAACCGCATCGGCTTCATCGAACTGGAGCGGCCGAAGGCGCTCAACGCGCTATCCACCGGCATGATTCGCGCGATGCACGCGGCGCTCGACCGCTGGCGCGACGATCCCGACGTGCTGGCGGTGGTCGTGCGCAGCACGCATCCGCGCGCGTTCTGCGCGGGCGGCGACATCCGTTTCCTGTACGACGCGTCCCAGCGTGGCGACGGCGACGCGCTCGATACGTTCTTCATCGAGGAATACCGGCTCGACCACGCAATCTTCACGTATCCGAAGCCGCATATCGCGTTGATGAACGGCGTCGTGATGGGCGGCGGCATGGGCATCTCGCAGGGCGCGCATCGCACGGGCGGTCTGCGCGTCGTTACCTCGTCGACACGCATGGCGATGCCCGAGACGCGCATCGGTCTTTTTCCCGACGTCGGCGCAGGCTGGTTTCTGGCGCGCACGCCCGGCGCGATTGGCCGCTATCTGGCTGTGACGGGCGAGACGATCGGCCCGGCGGACGCGCTCTATGCTGGGCTTGCCGACGCGTATCTCGACGACGAGGCGATCCCCGCGCTGCTCGATCGATTGAAGACGGAAGTGTTCGAGCACGGCGCGGACGTGGTCGACTGTGTTGCGCGCGAAGCGGCGGCATGCAAGGTCGTGCCGACGCCGGACACGTCGGGGCTTGCCGACACCCGCGCGCTGATCGACCGGCACTTCGCGTTGCCCGACATCGCGCGGATCCTGGCTTCGCTCGAGGCGGAGCGCGGCTGCGCCGGCGCGGACTGGGCCGAGCAGACGGTCGGCGTATTGCGTGAGCGGTCGCCGTTGTCGATGGCGGTGTCGCTCGAGGTGGTGACACGCGCCGAGGGTTCGATGGCCGAATGTCTGCGCCGCGATCTGGATCTGACGCGCTCGACCTTCGCGCACGGCGATGTGATCGAAGGCATCCGCGCGCGCATCATCGACAAGGACAATCGGCCGCAATGGCGCTTTGCATGCAT
>DASXXR010000133.1:0-7282 GCA_036502945.1 Paraburkholderia sp.
GCGAAACGCGCGAGATCGTTCTGCCCGAACGGACGCACTTTGCCGAGTTCGAGCGTGCATGCGTCGGCGCCGCACGACTCCGCCGTGAAATGCGAATACGTGCTGCCCTTCGTCGTATGCAGCAGCACGGCGGCGATCCGCGCGTCGCGCAGCCATTCGAACATCGGGCGCGACAGCGGCGCGCCGGTATGCGGCAACAGCGCAAACTGCTCGAACACCGACGCACGAATCGCCGTATGCATGTCGATATGCCAGCGCGCGAGAGGCATGTCCGGCGCCTGCGCGAAGAACTGTGCAGCCGCACGCTCGAGCGCGGCCGCGCGCGGCGCCTCATGACTATCCGGCACTTGCCCATGACGGCCGCTGAAAAGCCGGTTCAGATCGTCGTCGATATAGCGGCACGATGCGCGCATCGCCTCGACGTTGCCAAGCACCACCAGCAGGCGACACGCGAGCGGCACGCGCGCCGCGCCGATATCACGCACGAGCAGCGACAGCAATTCGATCGGCGCGGTTTCGTCGCCGTGAATGCCCGCCGATGCAAGCACGCTGTGCGCACTGCCGATACGCGCGCCTCGCGCAGGTTCGAATTGCAGCAGGCCGTCATCGAGCCACGTCCAGCGCACGCCGTTCGGGCAGATGCCCTGCCGGTGCGCGTCGTCGGGACGGGTACCGGCCAGCGTGTACGCGAGGAAATCGTCCAGCATCGCGCGTCCGCTGTGTTCAGCGCTGGAAATCATAGAGCGACCCGAGCTTGAGAATCTGCGTGAGTTCATCGAGCGCGGCGCGCGATTCGTTCAGCAATTGCGGATCGGCCAGATCGGTCGAAGAAAGACGGTCGCGATAGTGCTTTTCGATCCATGCGTCGACGCGGCCGAAGAGATCGTCGGTCATCCACACGCCCGGCGCGACCGCGGCGCGCTCCGCCTCGTTCAACACGATCCGCAGCCGCAGACACGCCGGGCCGCCGCCGTTCTTCATGCTTTCACGCAGATCGAACACGAGCACATCGTCGATCGGGCCGGCGTGCGATGCGAGATGGTCGAGATAGCTGGCCACGCGATCGTTCTCGCGGCATTCCTGCGGCACGACGAGCACCTGCTTGCCGTCCGCGCGGGTCAGCAACTGGCTGTTGAACAGATACGACGACACCGCATCGGCCACGCTCACCTGCGCATCCGGCACTTCGATCACGTTAAACGGTGCATTGAGCTTCGCGAGTTTCGCGCGCAGCTCGTCATAGACGGCGCGCTGCTCGACAAAGGCCTGCTGATGGCAGAACAGCGTACTGCCGTTGCCGACTGCAATCACATCGTTATGGAACACGCCGGCGTCGATCACGTCGGGGTTCTGCTGCGCATAGACCGTAGCTTGTTCCGCAAGGCCATGCCGCTGTGCCACCGCGCGGCTCGCTTCGAACGTCTGCCGCGCCGGATAGCGTTTCGGCTCCGGTCCGCGCCGGTACTCGCTGCGGCCGTAGACGAAAAATTCGACGCCGCGCTCGCCATACGCCGCGCAAAAACGCGTGTGATTCGCCGCGCCTTCGTCGCCGAGCGCCGGCGTGCCCGGCAGCGCGTCATGCACCGCGAAGCGCGTGTCGTCCGCGAAGATCGTATGCAGTGTGCGGCGCGTCGATTCGTGCTCGATCGCGCGATGCAGCTTGCTGCACAGATTCGCCGGCGTAAAGTGCACGCGGCCGTCCTCCGTGTCGGCCGACGGGCTCACGGTTGCCGCGTTCGCCGTCCACATCGCCGATGCGGAGCT
This sequence comes from Paraburkholderia sp., assembly GCA_036502945.1. Lineage (GTDB taxonomy): Bacteria > Pseudomonadota > Gammaproteobacteria > Burkholderiales > Burkholderiaceae > Paraburkholderia. Next base: position 1,765 of record DASXXR010000133.1, read on the forward strand.
CGCCGCCGAGAGCAATTCGGGCGCCCCTATCGCAACGCGGGCGAGCACCGTCGCGTCGTCGCCGGAAAAACCGAGCTCGCGCAACAGGCGCATCGACGGACGCTCGTGCGGCGGCAGCACGCCCTGATGGAAACCAAGATCGGCAAGCTGCTTCATTTTGCGCAGCCCCTGCTTCGCCGCGGCCTTCGGATTGGCCGCCGACTTCTCGTTGGAAAGCGACGCGACGTTGCCGAACGACAGCCCGGCGTAGTTATGCGTCGGGCCGACGAGTCCGTCGAAATTGGCTTCGGTGGCTTGCATCGTCCGATCCTTAGAAATGAAGACCCGGCGACACGCTCGCGGGCATTTGCAGTTGCGCGCTTTCAACCGACGCCATCGGGTACGCGCAGTAGTCGGCCGCGTAGTACGCGCTCGGCCGGTTGTTGCCCGAGCGCCCGGCGCCGCCGAACGGCGCGCCCGACGATGCGCCGTTGGTCGGCCGGTTCCAGTTCACGATGCCCGCGCGAATCGTGCGCTGGAAATGCGCCCATTGTGCTTCGTCGTCGGCGAGAAGGCCCGCGGAAAGACCGAATTCGGTGTCGTTGGCGCGCTCGATCGCTTCGTCGAACGTGTCGTAGCGGATGATTTGCGCGAGCGGGCCGAAGTGTTCCTCGTCGGGCAGATTCTGCACGCGCGTCACGTCGAGCAGCGCCGGGCTGACGAAGCCGAGTTGCGGATCGCGCTGCGCCATTTTCAGCAGCGCGCGCGCGCCGTCGGCGAGCAGGCGCGCTTGCACATCCATGAGATGCGCCGCCGCGCGCGCCGAAATCACCGCGCCCATATACGGCTGCGGATCGGCGTTGTATTCGCCGACCGTGATACGCGCGCTCACTTCGGTGAGACGCTCGATGAACCGGTCGCCGAACGCGCCGTTCGGCACGAAGATGCGGCGCGCGCAGGTGCAGCGCTGCCCCGCCGACAGAAACGCCGATTGAATCGTGTGATGCACGGCTGCGTCGAGATCCGCGACCGGCGCGACGACGAGCGGATTATTGCCGCCCATCTCGAGCGCAAGCACGATCTCCGGACGGCCGCCGAACTGCTTGTGCAACAGCGTGCCGGTGTCCGAGCTGCCGGTGAAAAAGAGCCCGTCGATCTGCCGGTGATTCGCCAACGCGATGCCCGTCTCCTTCTCGCCTTGCACGAGGTTCAACACGCCGGCGGGCAGGCCGGCCTCGTGCCATACCTCGACCGTTGCACGCGCAACCGCCGGTGCCAGTTCCGACGGCTTGAACACCACCGCGTTGCCCGCGATCAACGCCGGCACGATGTGCCCATTCGGCAGGTGTCCCGGGAAGTTGTACGGGCCGAACACCGCGACAACCCCATGCGGCCGATGTCGCAAAACCGCCGTGCCGTCGGCTATCGCCGCGCGCTTTTCGCCGGTACGCTCGTGGTAAGCCTGAATCGAAATCTCGACCTTCGCCGCCATCACCGCCACTTCCGTGCGCGCTTCCCATAGCGGCTTGCCGGTCTCGCGGCCGATCGCTTCCGCGATCGATTCCTTGCGCTCGGTGAGCAACGCGGCGAAGCGGCGCGCGATCATGCAGCGGTCTTCAAGCGTCAGCGCCGACCACTTCGCAAACGCGCGGCGCGCGCTCTTCACCGCGCGATCGACATCGGCCGCCGCCGCGCTGTTGCCTTCCCACACCGTCGCGCCCGTGCCGGGGTTGCGCGACGCGAATGCGGGTCCGGTGCCGGCGGCCCATTTGCCGTCAATGAAAAGCTCGCTCATGATCGTCCCTGTTTGTGTTTCAACGGCAACACGCGCACCGGGTCACCGGCCTTGACGTTCAGCGCCGCGGCTTCATCCGCGGCTAGCCGGAAGACGCCGCCCTCGACAACACCCGCAGCAACGCCCACGCGAAAATCGCCGAGCGACGTGTTCGACACCATCGAACGCGGCCCGCCCTCTTGCGCATTCACCACGCCGACTTCGAGCGGCACCACGACGCTCTCGCGCACCGTGCGCAAGTCGACGATGTGGCATTCGAGCACCGGGCCGGCGTCGAAGATGTCGACGTGGTTCTCGTAACGCAGCCCTTCCGCTTCGAGCATCTTGCGCGCGGGCAACGTGTCGCCGTGCGTGAGGCCGACGCATTCCTGCGCCTCGTCCGGCAGCAGGTCGACATACACCGGGAAACGCGGCATCAACTCGGCGAGAAACGACTTGCGCCCATGCGAGCTCAGGTAATCCGCCGCATTGAAATCGATCTGGTAGAAATGCGAGCCGACCGCGCGCCAGAACGGCGACGTGCCGTCCGCGTCGAAATGCCCACGCAGTTCGGCGCAGATGCGCTGCGGAAAGCGCTCGCGAAACTGCGCGATGAACATGAAGCGCGAGCGCGACAGCAGCCCGCCGACGCCGCTCGTCCGGTACCGCGGGCTCAGGAACAGCGAGCACGCTTCCGCGTAGCCGGTCAGGTCGTGCGAGATGTTGAGCGCGCGCATCCGCGTCCAGATGCCGAGATCCTGGCTTGCATGCACGACCGTGCTGACACGGTAGTTGTAGAACGGCTGTTCAAGCCCGACCGCCGTTTCGATGCCGCACACGCCGGCCACGTCGCCCGTCGCGGTGTCTTCCATCGTGAACAGATAACCCTTCTCGTGCGGCGCCGCCTGATCTTCCAGCGTGCGGCGCGAGCGCGCGACACGTGCGACGAGCGCATCGCGGTCCGGCTTGAAGGTGGTGAGACCCGGGCCGGTTTCCTGAGCAAGCGCGACGAGCGCGTCCACATCGCCCGTCTGCACGACGCGAACGACGATCATTGTGCATCCTCCGAAAATTCATGGCTGTTCTCGCGATGCAGCAGCACGCAGCGCACCGGATCGCCGCCGTGTACGGCGAGCGCGGCGCGGCTTGCCGCGGACAGCGGCGCGCCGGCCGCCTGACCGGCGGGCAGTTCGGCCAGCGCGCAGCGGAACTCGCCCGCGCGGTTGCTCGCAACCAGATACGTCGCGCGTGGCTTGGCGGCCTCGCCGGCTTCCTGCACCGCACGCGTTTCATTGCGCACGACGCACGCGCTGCGGTCCATCTGCACGGTCAACACCGGCCCCGCATCGAAGATATCGACATAACGGTCCGTTTCGAAGCCTTCTTCAAGGTGGATGTCGTACGCGAGCAGCGTGCGCTCGTCGGGTTCGCCGAGCACGCGCTGCGCCGCTTCCGGCAACAGCGGCACGTAGATCGGATAGCTCGGCATCACTTCGGCGATAAACGTGCTGCTGCGGCCGCCCGATTGCACTTCGATATCGGCGAAATTGCGGCCGAAGAACTTGCGGCCCACCGCTTCCCAGAACGGCGACACGCCCGCCGCGTCGGTCACGCCGAGCAGCAGCGAAAACACCTCGGGCGTGAAGCGCTTGCGGTTCGCCGCGATGTACATCATCCGCGCGCGCGACATCAGATGTGCGGCGGCGTCGCCGCGCAACGCGGGGTCGATATAGAAGCCCGCGAGGCGGCTCTTGTCCGTCAGTTCGTGCGACATCGTCAGCGCGTGGATCTTGCGGTTCACGTGCAGTTCGCGCGACGCATGGATCAACGCATCGTTGCGAAACGCGTAGAACGGCTCCGCGTAGCCGGCCGCCGCCACGATGCTCGCCGTGCCCCGCAGCGCGCCCGTTTCGCTGTCTTCGAGCACGAACAGATAGAACTCCTCGCCCGGAAAATCGACTTCCGCGCGAAACGAGTCTTCCGACAGCGCGACGCGGGCCTCGAGCGCGCGCCGGTCGTGCGGCAGCGAATGCAGCACCGGCTGCGCGGTGCGCGCCATGTGTTCCAGCGCATCGAGGTCGGCGAGGCGACCGGGGCGTACGAAGAGCATCGTCGTTCCAGTGGTTGTCGTGAGTGGGCGCGCGAGTTGGCGCGAGTGGGCGCGAGCGGGCGTACCTCCCCGTCAGGTAGCCTGACGGACCGGTGTTTCAGCCGCCGTCGCGCCGACCACTTCGCCGATCGCCTTCGCAAGACGCGCGAGGCCGTCGTTCAGATCGTCGAGCGGAATGATCAGCGACGGCACGAAGCGCAACACATCTGGGCCCGCCATCAGCATGATCACGCCATGCCTGCCCGCTGCGGTAACGAAATCCTTCGCGCGGCCCTTGAATGCGCCCGTCAGCTCCGCGCCGATCAGGAGGCCCTTGCCGCGCACTTCCCCGAAGATGCCAAAGCGCTCGTTCAGCTTCGCGAGCGCCGCGCGCAGCACCTCGCTGCGCGAGCGCACGCCTTCGAGCAGCTTCGGATCGCTGACCAGTTCGACCACCTTCAGCGCGATGGCCGAAGCGAGCGGATTGCCGCCGTACGTCGTACCGTGCACGCCGACCTTGAAGTGCGCGGCCAGTTCGTTCGTGGTCAGCATCGCGCCGATCGGGAAACCATTGCCGAGCGCCTTCGCGGTGGTCAGGATGTCCGGCGTCACGCCGGTGTCCTGATACGCATAGAAATGCCCGGTGCGGCCGACGCCGGTTTGCACTTCGTCGAAAATCAGCAGCGCGCCGTGCTGGTTACAGGCTTCGCGCAGCGCGCGCAGGAATGCAGGATTAGCGGGAATCACGCCGCCTTCGCCCTGCAGCGGCTCGACGATCACCGCGCAGGTTTTCGCGCCGATCGCGTTGCGCGCCGCCGCGATATCGTTGTACGGCAGATGGACGATGCCGGCCGGCACCGGGCCGAAACCTTCCGAATACTTCGGCTGGCCGCCCACGCTCACCGTAAAGAACGTGCGCCCATGAAACGACTGCGTGAACGAAACGATCTCGACCTTATCCGCGCCGTGACGCTCGAACGCGACGCGGCGCGCGAGCTTCAGCGCCGCTTCGTTCGCTTCCGCGCCGGAGTTCGCGAAGAACGCGCGATCGGCGAAGGTCAGTTCTTCGAGACGTTTGGCAAGGCGCAGCACCGGCTCGTTTGTGTAACCGTTACCGATGTGCCATAGCTTATCGCCCTGCTCGTGCAGCACTTTCAGCAATTCCGGATGCGCATGGCCGAGCGCCGTGACGGCGATGCCGCCCGCAAAGTCGACATAGTCGCGCCCCTGCGTGTCCCACACGCGCGAGCCGACGCCGCGGTCCGGCACGAAGGGGGCGGGAGCGAACACCGGCACCATGACTTCGTCGAAGGTCTGGCGCGTCACATTCTGGTCGTTCATGGCGAATCCTCGTTGCGATGGTGTCAGTAGTGTAGAAAACTGCGTGCGAATCGTCTTGCGCATACGCGACGCGTTCTATCGAGTTGACGGCTTCGGCCGGCGCCCGGCTTGGCTTATTGCGCGTCGTCGCCATCCGGCCGTTCGAACAGCGCGGCGGCCCGCGGTTCGCCGGCCGCCGCGCCCACGCCCACGCTGCCATGCTGCTTGTCGAGCCAGTTGCGGCGCTCTTCGCGCGGCGTCACCGCGAAGCGTTCACGATACGCGTTCGAAAAATGCGCCGCCGACGCAAACCCGCAGGCGAGACTGATCTGCACGACCGATTTGCTGGTGCGCTG
>DASXXR010000134.1:0-7118 GCA_036502945.1 Paraburkholderia sp.
ATTCCGACAGACTTGATACCGCTATTACGATTCTGTTTACCATCAATTAGGACAGGTAAAATCACCATATCCTGTTTTTCTCTATTTTTTACCGCACCGGTGAAAATTCAATCGAACGGACAGGGCAATGCATTTTATTTATCGAAAGTTATTCGACATGCATAAAATTAATCGAAAATAGCGATCCGGTTTGATTCATGACAAATAGATAAGAGCTACGCCTTGCAGTAACAGGCACGTTTGCTAGCCTTCCTGAAGAAGCCCGAAATTCCGGACGTTGCAAAGAAGAGCGGGCCGCGCAGTCATATGCGCGTTTCCACCCACTCAAGACGGGAGTCGTGCGGCGATTTTCAAATTGCATTGTGCGCAGCCCGGCGCGCATTGCCTGAAAAGATCGCTTTCCACGTCTCTTCCTGATGCTCGTTCGGGGTTTTTATTGTTTATTTAATTGCGCGATAAAAAGATCAAGCATCTTGTACTTGAACCGTCAATCTGTCCCATTGCAGTCCATCGAAGCAAATAAGCCTGTTTTATAGGCATTTCATCTGAAAATGGAGGTTTTATGCGGCTGAACGACAGGAAGACCCTCGCCAGCGCGTCGCTCGCTCTCGCGATAGCCGTCGGTGCCCCGGCGGTGTGGGCACAAAGTTCCGACGCGCAGGCTGCGCAAAAACCGATTGGCGGCGCGGCGCTGATCCGTGCGCAGGCGCAAGTCGTCGGTATCGATCCCGCTGCGAACAGCATCACGCTGAAGGGGCCGGGCGGGGAGATCGAAGAGGTGGCCGTGAACCCGGAAATCGCCGACGTTTCGAAGCTGCGCGTCGGCGATGTGCTCGATATCGCCTATCAGGCGGCGGTGCTGCTGCGGCTCGACAAGACCGCGCGCAGCGGCATCCGCGAGCGCATCGAAACCGTCGCGGCGCTTCCCGCATCGGGTGGCGGAACCGCGGCTGTGCACCGCGTCGATGTGCTCGCAACGGTGCAGAAAGTGGACCGGAAGCATCGGCTCGTCACGCTGCGCGGGCCGAGCCGAACGGTGACGTTGACGGCCGCCCCGGATGTCGATATCAGCCAACTGAAACCAGGCGATTCGGTGCGGGCGGTGTTCGAAACGGCGACGGCGGTGCAGGTGCAGCCGCGGGTTGCGTCGCAATGAGGGGCGCTTGAGGGTGACTCGATAAAAGGGTTACCCGAGGGCTTCATGAGGGCTGGATGAAGTTTGCATGAGCGCGCCCGTCGAACCGGTGTAGGCCGCTCCCGCAACCAGCGTCGCCACGTCGCGCTGTCGTGGCGGGCAAGCGTTCGAGACGGCGCAACGGAGCAAGCGATGAAAGCACGGGTATTCGTTCGCACGCGTTGAAGCTGGTGATTTCGGCGGCGGCGTAGCGAGTGAGGGCGGCAGCCGCCGCCCTCACTCGCCTGCCGCTCCCGCGCTTACTGCTTCGCGAGACTCGGCTCGTCCTGCAACTTGGGCACCGTATCGCCCCAGCCGCCGCCGAGCGCGCGGATCAGATTGACTGTCGACGTCGCCTGCACGCCTTCCAGCTGCACCGCGATGCGGCGCGACTGCAAGACCGTGCGCTCGGCGTCGATCACATCGAGGTAGTTGATGGCGCCCTCGTTGTATTGCACGCGCGACAGGTGCGCCGCGCGCGACGACGCCGCAACGGCGCGCGCTTGCGCCTGCGTCTGGTCTTCGAGGATACGCAGATCCGCGAGGTTGTCTTCCACTTCGCGGAAGGCCACCAGCACCTGCTCGCGGTAGTTCGCAACGTCTTCCTGGAAGACGGCGCGAGCGTTGGCGAGATTGCCCTTGCGGCGCCCGCCGTCGAACAGCGGCACGGTGAGCGCGGTGCCGGCCAACGGCCCGGCGAGGAACGCCCAGCTGCTCGCGCGGAACAGATCGGCGAGCGTCGCTGCTTCGAAGCCCGCGTTGCCGTTCAGCAGCAGGGAGGGGAAGTACGCCGCCTTCGCCACGCCGATCCGTGCATTCGCCGCGGCCATCGCGCGCTCGGCGGCCGCGATGTCCGGCCGGCGTTCGAGCAGCGACGACGGCAGGCCCGGCGGAATGCGAACCTCGACCGGCGTCAACGGATTCGCCGCCATCGTGAACTCGGACGGCGCCTTGCCGAGCAACACGGCAAGGCTATGCTCCGACGCAGCCCGCAACCGCTGCACGGTCATCGAATCCGAGCGCGCGCTTTCGAGCTCGGACTTCGCGCGGGCGACGTCGAGCTCGCTGATTTCGCCGTCGTCGAAACGGTGCTGGACGAGCTTCAACGTCTGCTCGCGCAGGTCGATGGTGTTGGCGAAGACGTCCGCTTCGGAATCGAGTTCGCGCAGCGAGAAGTAGTTCTGCGCGACATCGGCCTGCAAGGCGAGCAATACCGAACGCAGTAGCGCTTCGCTTTGCTGCGCGTCGGCTTTGGTCGCGCTGACAGTCGACGCGACGCGCCCGAACAGATCGACCTCATACGACGCACTCGCCTGGGCGCGCCAGATCGTCTGCTCCGGAACGCTCGTCCCGTCCGGCCGCAGCTGCGATACGGCAGAGGTCTGCTGGCGCGTCGGGCCGAAGCCCGCGTTCACGGTCGGGAAGAATCCCGCGTGAGCCGCCTCGTTGAGCGAGCGCGCCTCTTTCACGCGGGCGATGGCGGCCTGCAGATTCTGGTTCGCGTCGTGCGCCTGTTGCTCGAGACTATCCAGCGTCGGATCGTTGAAGATCGTCCACCATTGCCCACGCGCGATCTGTTCCGAAGGCTGGGCCGTTTTCCAGCTGCCGTCCGTCGGAACCTTGATCGCGGTCTGCGTGAAGTCCGGTGCGGTTTCCTTGAACGCGGACCCCATCGGCACGTCGGGCGCCTTGTAGGCGGGTGCGAGCGAGCAGCCTGCCACCGCCAGCAGCGAGCTCAGCAACGCCGAGCTCCGCAACAGCGCACCCATTGGAAATCTGTTCATCGTTTCCCCTTTATTCTTCATAGACGGGTGCGGCAACGTGCACCTCCGGATGATTGCCGTGCTTGTCGACGATGTGCTCGTTACCCGCCAGCTTGCGGAGCACCACGTAGAAAATCGGCGTCAGCATCAGGCCGAAGAGCGTCACGCCGAGCATCCCGAAGAACACTGCGATGCCCATCGCTTTACGCATTTCGGCCCCGGCGCCTGACGACAGCACGAGCGGCACGACGCCCATGATGAACGCGATCGAGGTCATCAGAATCGGGCGCAGACGCATCCGGCTTGCTTCGATGGCGGCCTGCACGATCGAGCGTCCGTTCATCTCGAGTTCGCGCGCGAATTCGACAATCAGAATCGCGTTCTTTGCCGAGAGCCCCACCAGCACCATCAACCCGATCTGCGTGAAGATATTGTTGTCGCCGTGCGTGAGCCATACGCCGATCATCGCGGACAGCAGGCTCATCGGCACGATCAGGATCACCGCGAGCGGCAGCGTCAGGCTTTCATACAGCGCCGCGAGCACGAGGTACACGAGCAGCACGCTGATCGGGAAGATCCACATCGCGGAGTTGCCGGCCAGAATCTGCTGGTACGTGAGGTCGGTCCATTCGAACTTGATGCCGCGCGGCAGGACTTCGGCCGCAATGCGCTCGGCCGCGGCCTGCGCCTGGTCGGACGAATAGCCGGGCGCCGGGCCGCCGTTGATGTCCGCTGCGGTGTAGCCGTTGTAGCGAACCACCATTTCCGGACCGTAGGTCGGCGTGATCTTCACGAGTGAAGACAACGGCACCATGTCGCCGGCCGCGTTGCGGGTCTTCAGCATGCCGATGTCGGTCGCGCTTGCGCGGAACGGCGCATCGGCCTGCGCGCGCACCTGGTAGACCCGCCCGAAGCGGTTGAAGTCGTTGATGTACAACGAGCCGAGATAGATCTGCATCGTGTCGAAGACGTCGGTCACGGAGACCCCGAGCTGCTTCGCCCTGACGCGATCCAGATCGACGTTCAACTGCGGCGTGTTGATCTGATAGCTCGAGAACGTCGGTCCGAGTTCAGGCGTTTGCGCGGCCTTCTTGACGAATGCCTGCACCGCGTCGTTCAGCGCCTCATAGCCGAGCGCGCCGCGGTCTTCGAGCTGCATCTTGAAGCCGCCGAGCGTGCCGAGACCCAGCACCGGCGGCGGCGGGAACACGGCGATGTACGCGCCCTTGATGCCGGCATACTTCGCATTGAGCGCTGCGGCGATTTCGTTGCCGGATTCGCCTTTGCCGCGACCTGCGGACGGCGTGAGCTTGGCGAACATGATGCCGGCGCTCGACGAGTTCGTGAAGCCGTTCACCGAGAGCCCCGGGAATTCCACCGCGCGCTGCACGCCCGGCTGCTTGAGCGCGATCGCGGTCATCTCGCGGATCACCTGCTCGGTGCGCTCGAGCGACGCGCCGTTGGGCAACTGCGCGAAACAGATCACGTAGTCCTTGTCCTGCGCGGGCACGAAGCCGCCCGGCACGACCTTCGCCATCAGCACGGCGCCGCCCAGCAGCACGGCGTAGAGCCCGAGCATGACCGAGCGGTGGCCGATGATGCCCTTGATGCCCTTGCTGTAGTTCTCCGAGCCGCGGTTGAACACATGGTTGAAGGCTTTGAAGAAGCCCCCGAACAAGCGGTCCATCACGCGCGTCAGCCAGTCTTTCGGCTCGTTATGGCCCTTGAGCAGCAGCGCGGAGAGGGCCGGCGACAGCGTCAGCGAGTTGAACGCGGAGATCACCGTCGAAATGGCGATGGTCATCGCGAACTGCTTGTAGAACTGGCCGGTCAGGCCCGACATGAACGCGAGCGGCACGAACACGGCGACGAGCGTGCACGCGATCGCGATAATCGGTCCGCTCACCTCTCGCATGGCCGCATAGGTCGCCTCTCTCGCAGACAGCCCGGCGCTGATGTTGCGCTCGACGTTCTCCACCACCACGATCGCATCGTCGACCACGATGCCGATCGCCAGCACCATCCCGAACAGCGACAGCGCATTGATCGTAAAGCCGAACGCAAGCAGTAGCGAGAACGTGCCGACAATCGAAACCGGCACGGCCAGCAGCGGAATGATCGAGGCGCGCCACGTCTGCAGGAACACGATCACGACGATCACGACCAGCACGATCGCCTCGATCAGCGTGTGGATCACCGCCTTGATACTGTCGCGCACGAATTCGGTCGGGTCGTAGGCGATCTGGTAGTCGACGCCGTCCGGCATGTCGGCTTTCAGCTCCTTCATCGTCCGGTACACGTCCTGCGCGATCGCGAGCGAGTTTGCGCCCGGCTGCTGGTTGATGATCATCATCACCGCCTGCTGGTTGTCCAGCAGCGCGCGCAGACCGTACTCCTGGGCGGCGAGCTCGACGCGGGCCACGTCGCCCAGATGCGTCACCGCGCCGTCAGGCGAGGTCTTCAGCACAATGTCGCGAAACTCCTCGGCCGAGGTCAGCCGCCCGCGCGCATTGACGTTCAGTTGCAGCTGCGCGTTCGACGGCGCGCCGCCGACGATGCCCGCCGCGACCTGAATGTTCTGCTCGCGGATCGCGTTGACCACATCGGTCGCCGTCATGTTGTGCTCGGCAACCTTTTGCGGATCGAGCCAGATCCGCATCGCGTAGTCACCGGAGCCCCACAGCTGAACTTCGCCAACGCCCTGAATCCGCCCGAGCCGGTCCTTCACGTTGATCAGCGCGTAGTTGCGCAGATACGTCATGTCGTAGCGGTTGTTCGGCGAAACGAGGTTGACACCCATCGTCAGCGTGGGCGACGACTTGATCGTCGTCACGCCGAGCCGCTGCACTTCTTCCGGCAGGCGCGGCAGCGCCTGATCGACGCGGTTCTGCACCCATTGCGTCGCGAGATCCGGATCGGTGCCGAGCTTGAACGTAACGGTGGTCGTCATGTTGCCGTCGCTGTTCGCCTGCGACTGCATGTACAGCATGTTCTGGACGCCGTTGATCTGCTCTTCGATCGGCGACGCCACGGTTTCCGCAATCACCTTCGGGTTGGCGCCCGGATACTGCGCCTTCACGACGACCGAGGGCGGAATGACTTCGGGATACTCTGCCATCGGCAGATTCACGAGCGCGATGATGCCGCCGAGCAGAATCAGCATCGACAGCACGCCCGCAAAAATGGGCCGGTCGATGAAGAATCGGGAGATATTCATAGTGTTGTTCCGTCTGGACTTGCTGGACTTGCGGCTGGGTCAGGCAGCCGAACCGGCCGCGTGCGCGGTGGTCGCCATGTCGACGTTGTGGGCCCGGATCAGATCGCCGGGGCGCGCGTGCTCGACGCCGTCCACGATGATCCGCTCGCCCGGCTTCAGGCCGCTCAGCACGACGCGCAGGCCTTCATGCAGGTTGCCGGGCGTGATCTCGCGATACTGCACGTGGTTCGTGTTGTCGACGACGAGCACGAATTTCTTCGCCTGGTCGGTGCCGATTGCCGCGTCGTCGATCAGCACCGCCGGGTGCCGTTTGCCGCCGCCCACCTGCACGCGTGCATAGAGCCCAGGCACAAGCGAGCTGTCCGCATTGTCGAAGCGGGCCCGTACGCGGATCGTGCCGGAACCGGTGTCCAGATGGTTGTCGACGAAGTAGATCGAGCCTTGCCGCGAGAAGGTATTCTCATTGGCCAGCTGGAGCGAAACCGGCACCGCGCTGCCGCTGTTGCGATTCAGGTAGTCGAGGTAGGTTCGTTCGTCGACGTCGAACGCCGCGTAAATCGGCGACACCGAAACCAGCGTGGTCAGCACCGGCGCGCTGGCGCCCGTCGACACGACGTTACCCAGCGTCAGCAGCGCACGCGACACGCGCCCCGACACCGGCGCCGCGATTTCCGTATACGCGAGATTCACCTTCGCGGATTCGAGCGCGGCCCGCGCGGCCTTCACGGAGGCCAGGGCTTCGAGCGCCGCGCTTTGCGTTTCGTCGTAGTCGCGTTTGGCGATTGCGTTGTCGGGCAGCAGCCGGTCCGCGCGCGCCGCATCCGCAGACGTATATTTGGCATGCGCTTCGGCCACCGCGAGTTGCGCGGCCGCGCGATCGACTTCGGCAACGTACGGCCGCGGGTCGATCGTGAAGAGCGGATCGCCCTTCTTGACGAGCGCACCGTCCTTGAAATGAACCGCG
>DASXXR010000135.1:0-9011 GCA_036502945.1 Paraburkholderia sp.
GTCGCGTCCGGGTTCGCGGTCGTCGCGCTCGGCGCGGCGCTGACCTTCGGCATCTATCAGGAACAGCCGAAGCTGTCATTGAGCGTCGTAGCGCATCAAGCCGACGACTGGTACCCGTACGGATCGCTCAATCAGCGCTACTCGGGCTGCAGCGAGAAGTGGGATACGCGAAAACTGGATGACGGCCCGGTATGGATCTATTCGCGCGTCGGCTGCAGTGTGCCCGCGCAGTATGCGGGCCGCCTCTATGTCATCGGCGATTCTCATGCGATGGCGTACAGCCTGATGTTCCGCGAACTCGCGCTGCAGACCGGTGTCGAGGTGCTCGCTTACAACAACGGCGGCTGTGCGTTCATCGGCTTCCTTCCGGTGGATAGCGCGGATGCCCGACGCTGCAAGTCCTACGACGATGATGCATTCGCTGAAATTCTGGCGAAAGTGCGGCCTGGCGACGTCGTTTTCATGCCGTCGCTGAGGCTGCCGCGCTTCTCGGACCAGTTCGCACGCTTTAACGACAGCGCCGCACACGAAGCGATGTTCAGCAAGGCCTCGCTGGACCAGCGGCGCACGCGCGAGCAGGAAGCAATTGAACAGCTGGGCAAGCTGGCCGGCAAAGGGGTCAAGATCGTCCTCGAAGCGCCGGAGCCGGTCTTCAGGATCCCTGCGTTCCGTTGCGCCGACTGGTTCAACCGCGACAATCCGATTTGCGCGTCAGGCGACAGCGTCAAACGAGCCGAGGTGGAAGCCTACCGGACGCCGGTGCTCGATTCGTATGCGCGCATTGCACAGGCGGTGCCGGCGGTAAGCGTATGGGATCCGCTGCCGATCCTGTGCCCGGACGACGTCTGTTCGACCCGTGCCGGCAACGTGCCGCTGTTCTTCGACGGCGACCATATCAGCGGCTATGCGAACCGGCTGCTCGCGCCCAGCTTCCAGCAACTCATCGCGAGCCTGATGGACGGGACCAAGACCTGATGATGGTGGCGATGGTGCGGATGGTGCGGGCCAGCCGCGCCGGCAACCCCGCGAGCGCTGCGGCCCGGATAACGGCTTACGCGAATTCGTCGTCGCTTGCGATCAGCTTGTCGCGCAGCAGCGAACGCCAGCCTTCATAGCGAGCGGTCGGCGCGCCGACGAAATCCGGCTCTTCCCGCTTCGCATGCAGCTGATCGGTGTAAGCGCCATATTCCGACGTATGTTGCTGGCGCACGGACTCCGCATGCAGTTTGTCGTTGATATCCGCAAGGAACTTGAAGTGCAGCAGCGCACTCGTCATCGCGTTGCCGGACTGCGACGCAGGTTGATTCAGGTGAGCCGGCCAAAGCTGGTGCGACGACTTTAGAAAAGCGTACGGCCGCTTCCAGAACACCAGCGGGGTTTTGTTCAGCGCGGGCCCAGCCCAGACGTCCTCGAAGAAGATCCGGCCGCGCACACCGCCTTTGGTCCACGCGGTGCGCGAGCGCGCGTCGAACCTCGTTTGATAGCCGTACGCATCGTATAGCGGACACACCTGCGCCGGATTTTCACCTGGCCTGCACCGGTTGGCGCTCGCCTTCCGGTCGCTGTACATGTCGACCATCAGGCTATTCATCGAGCGCTGCCGCTTGTGTGCCAGATGAGCTGTCAGCTCGACGATGTTCTTCGTATCGCTATGCGGGTAGACAAAGAATTCGTCGGCGTCGACATAAAGAATCCACTTGCCGCTGCAGTATTTCGACAGCACCTTGTTGATCCAGTCGTTGCCGAAGCGCGAGTTCTTGTACGACCCTTTCGCCGCAAACACGGACACGCCGGGCTCGTTCTCGAGCAAACTCCGCAGGCCGTCGGTCGATTCGTTGTCCAGCACGATGAACTGCTCGAAGCCAAGCGCCTTGTAATAGCTCAGAAAGAACGCCATCCGGTGCGCTTCATTGTGCACGGTCATGATGAGCACGTGCGACGCGGCCGCCAGTCCGGGCGACATTCTGACCGCCGACACTTCGCGCGACTTCGCTATCCGTCTGATATGGGCCTTCGAAAACTCGACGGCACTGTACAGGAGCAATGAAAGCGCTTTGACCTTTTCGTTGCGCTGCCGCGCATCGGCACCGGGCTGGCCGGGCACGCCGGTGTCGCCGCGGGCGCGGGCACGTCTTTCCTCGAGCGTCCGAAGAGCGCCACCTGCAGCCGCCGGTATGCGAATGTGCGTGTATGGGTCGTTCGTCGTCATGTCCAGAGCCCCGTGCAAAACATCCAATGCCGCGATGCGAGTGGATGACCTGAGGAAAGCGTTCCGCATCGTTCAGCACGCCGGAAAATACTAGCATCGAACCATTTGCACTAACCCATCGGCCGAGCCACTTTCGCGCGTGAAATGTGGCTTTCCTATCGTTGCCTGTACCCGCCGCATCGAGCCGCGAAAGCGAACTGTCAGGCAGGCGGGCAGGCGCTGCGCGAATGGCCGATAGCGCCGGGATTTGGGCCGAAACGCAGCGTCTTCGCTATCTAAAATTCCTAAAGAGCGTAGGTTCGCATAGCGCAATGCGAACCTGTCCGCACTGCCCGGCCCCAGCCGGGACGGACCTGGACAAACCCGGCGCTGCTGAGCTCCGAGCACAAGCGCGATCAAATGGAGACTTCGATGACTCGCAAAGGCATCATTCTGGCGGGCGGCTCGGGCACACGTCTGTACCCGGTCACGCACGCCGTGTCGAAACAGCTGCTTCCGGTCTACGACAAGCCGATGATCTATTACCCGCTCTCGACGCTGATGCTCGCGGGCATACGCGATGTACTGATCATCTCGACGCTGCAGGACACGCCGCGCTTCGCCACGCTGCTGCGCGACGGCCATCAGTGGGGCATGAACATCCAGTACGCGATGCAGCCGTCGCCCGACGGATTGGCGCAGGCGTTTATCATCGGCCGGCGTTTTATCGGGCGCTCGCCGTCTGCGTTGATCCTCGGCGACAACATCTTTTACGGCCATGATCTGGCGCCACGGCTGGAGCGCGCAAGCGCGGCAAAGGACGGCGCAGTGGTGTTCGCATACCACGTGAGCGACCCCGAGCGTTATGGCGTCGTCGAATTCGACAGCAAGCTGCGCGCGCTATCGATTGAAGAGAAACCCTTGAAGCCGCGCTCGAACTACGCGGTGACGGGCCTCTACTTCTATGACAACAGCGTCTGCGACATCGCGTCGAGCATCATGCCGTCGGCGCGCGGTGAACTCGAAATCACGGACGTCAACGCCTGTTATCTGCGCGAGGGGCGGCTCGATGTCGAAATCATGGAGCGCGGCTACGCATGGCTCGACACCGGCACTCACGATTCGCTGCTCGACGCCGCGATGTTCATTGCGACGCTGCAGAAACGGCAAGGCCTCGTCGTCGCAAGCCCGGAGGAAGTCGCGTACCGGCAAGGCTGGATCGACGCGCAGCAATTGCAGAAGCTGGCGGCTTCGCTGCAAAAAAGCGGATACGGCAACTATCTGCTCAGCATCCTTAACGATAAACCGGCGGCGCCGATTCCGTTCGAACCGGCGTTCCTGCATGACATCCACGTCGCCGATGCGCTGGACAAACATGGGCACGCGCTGTTGCCCTGACCTCAGGTTGCGGCCGGGTTCGGTAGCCGCGGCGTACTACGGGTTTGACCACAAGGATAGACTTTCAATGATGATATCCGTATCAATCGCCATGGCAACCTGCAACGGTGCGCGGTATCTGGCCGAGCAGCTGCAGAGCCTTGCTCGCCAGACGGCGCTGCCCGCTGAACTGGTCGTGACCGACGACTGCTCGACAGACGACACCGTCAAGGTTATCCAGACTTTTGCGCAGACCGCGCCGTTTCCGGTGCGGCTTCACGTCAATCCGAAGCGGCTCGGCTATCGCGCCAACTTCCTGAAGGCGGCGCAATTGTGCAGCTCCGACGTCATTGCGTTTTGCGACCAGGACGACGTGTGGATGGAGGGCAAGCTCGCGCACTGCGCCGAGCGCTTCGCGCAAACCGACGCGCTGCTGCTCTACCACAACGCCATCGTTACCGATTGCGAGTTGCGCGAGATCGATACGCTCGCACGTGAAGGCTTGCCTGCTCCCTACCATCCCGCACTGAGCGTCGGACCGCTGATCTATGGGCTCGGCTTCACACTGCTGTTCCGCCGGCAGTTGATGGAATTTGCACCGCTCTGGAACCGCTCGATCGACTTCCATGACGGCACCAGCAACGAGGGCCACGACCAGTGGATCTTTTTCGTGGCCAACGTGTTCGGCTCGATCGTCTATGTCGAAACGCCGCTCGCCCGATATCGCCGGCATCCCGCGGCCGCGACCCATACCGGCTGGGCGGGTGCATCGATGCTCGCGCGGGCGCGGCCGTTCATGTTCGAGAACCAGCACCATTGGCGCAATTACGTAACCGGCTGCGAGCGCCGCGCGCAGATCCTGCGCGACATCGCGACGACGTTCGCCCCGCGCTACGCGGCGGCCGCGCTCGCCGGCGCCGAACGCTACCTTGGGTTCGCGCAGCTCTATCGGGACCGCCTCGCGCTTTACAACGCGCCATCGCTCTTCGAGCGCTGCGCGGCCTTTTGCAGAATCAACGCGTACGGCGGCTATCGGAACGACGACGTGTGGGCCAAAGGAAGCCGCAGCGCGATAAAGGACCTGCTCGTCGGCGTGCCCGCACTTAGCCGTCTTCACAAGCGCGTGGTGGATGCCGGCAAAAGCCTCGGGTTGGGCGGTCATTGAACACCCGTGGCGAGGCGCCGGTTTCTCGATCCCCGGCACGCCTGACAGATCAACCCGACCACCAGCACTTCCGTCAATACCACTGATACCGCGGTGCCCGTCGCGCCGAACTGCTTCACGAGGAACACGGACTGCACGAGATGAAAGGCGGCGGCAATGCCGTAAATGCGCTTCAGTGAGCGCAACTCGCCTTGAGCGATGAGGCGCAACTGCATCAGAACCATTGCTATGCCGAGCACGGCGGGCAGGAAGATCAGCGCTTTGAGCACCGGCACCGCCGGCAGGAACTGCGCCCCGAACGCGAGAAGGACCAGTTTCTCGCCGCCGACGAAGACTACGAAAATGGCACAGACGTTCAGCACCAGGACCGTCAGCAAGACCTTGCCGACAATGTTTTCCGCCTGGCTGGTCTTGTTCTCCGCGTACAGCTTGCAGATACGCGGAAACATGGTCTGGATCAGCGGCGCGAAGAAACTCTTGATCGGGCTGACGATCTTGTCCGCCATCACGTAGAAGCCGACCGCTTCGTCGCCCACCATGAACTTGAGGATCACCGCGTTTGCATACGTGTAAATGAAGGCGAACGCGGAACCGGAAAAAACATGAAAGGCCTCGACCGACTGCAGCCACAGCTCCTTGCGCGAAATCTTCTGCCATGACGCCAGCATACCGGTGAGATGGGCGATCGCCGTCAGAATCAGGCCGGATGCCAGCAGCGGTGCAAAGAAGCATACGGCTGTAAAGAGATAGTCTTCGGATGTCTTGACGAGGTAGAACATCGCAATCAGGCTCGCGACGCGCGTGAGAAAACTGATCACCGCCATCAACGGCATCTTTTCGAGCCCCTGATACAGCCATACGGGGTTCAGCACCGTGCCCGCCAGCGACAGAAAGCCGATCAATATGACAGCCTTGTCGTTATGAAGCGCCGGCACGAACTCCACCGCAGCCAGAACCACAAGGCCGCATAGCAAGGCGAGGCAGCTCTTCGAAATGGTCACGATCCAGTAAAGACGCGTTAGGGCCTCGCGATCGCCGCGGTGTATCGAGATTTTTCTCGCCGCCGTCAGGTCGAAGCCGAAGTCGGTCACCGTGATGAAGAACTGCATGAACGCCACGGCGAAGCTGACCTGGCCGAAGCGGTCAGGACCGAGCGTGCGCGACAAATACGGCAGCGCGATCAGTGGAACAATGTAGCCGCATGCCTGAATCACATACAGCGCGAGCGCGTCTTTCTTGACCGACAAAGGGAACCTCGCTTCAAAAATAGACCGTTGCCTCGCGCTTAGCGAGTGCTTCAGCCTGTGCCTAAGGCTGGTGGCGCTCCCGCTCACCGCCCTCATGGTGGCCGCGGTGGTCGTGGCGGTCGTGGCGGCCATTCACCACATCGTCGAAGAACCGCTGATAACGCCGGCTACACGCGCTCCAGCCGAACTCGTCCGTCGCGAGTGCGCGCTTTTCCTGCTGCGACGCGCGTCGCCATGTACGCGCGGCGTATCTGACCAGTTCCGGCAACTGATCGACGCGGTCGAACAGCAACACGTTGTCGAATTTTTTCGCGGCCCACACCATGAACGGCGTCGCGCGCGCGATGAGCATCGGCACTCGCCCGATCGCTTCAAAGAACGCGCCGCTGACCAGCATCGAATCGGCGACGTGCGGCAGTATCAGCACATCGGTCTTGCTGATTCGCTGCTCGAACTCCTCATCGGACAAGAATCGCGCGTCGATGTTGACCACCTCGTTCAACGAGCGGCGCCCAGTCACTTCGTATAGCGTCTTCACATACTCGACGCTGCCGTTTCCGGCGATGTCGAGCCGGCACTCCTGCGGCCAGACGTCGAGCACGGCCGCAATGTCCTTGTACGGGCGTATCGTCCCCAGCATCGCAAAGAGCGGCTGTGCGTCGGTCGACGCATTGTCTTGCGGCGCGCGCTGGGTCGCCGCATAGTCGGGCACGTCCCAGTAAAGCGGGTGCGGCAAATAGTGCGCGTCGTACGTGCGCTCGAAAGTCGGCGCATGCACGACGCGCACATCCGACAAGCCGCGCAGGCATGCCATGAACTTCATCGACAGCCGCCTCATGAAGCCCACCGTATCGTGCACCGCATGATCGTGGACAAAATACACAACCTTTGCACGGCCCGTGCAGATGACCAGGCAGTAAAAGGCAAAGACGAGGCAGCCGGTCAGCGACAGCAACGTGCGGCCTTCCTTGCGCCTGAACGGCCGCAGTTCCAGCCAGTGAAACACCAGAACGGTCTTTGCGCGAAACAGGTGCGTAAAACCGCCGTGCAAGAGGCTGTTCGCCGACAACGGCTGTACGTCATAGCCGATATGCGTCAGGAGCCGCTTCTGAATTTCGATGTAGGGGTTCGTCGTATTCGTGTACGGCGACATCAACACGCGCACACGCGGTTTCGCACAAGCGGCCTTGCTCGCCGCTGCGTTTGTGTGCCCGTTTGCCGCGTCGATCCGCGGCTCTTCGATGGTATGGTTCATCGCACCTGTACCCCGTTCGACTTCTCGTGTCTTGCCGCTGTCGCGGCCGGACGTCGCATCAGGCGATCACGCCGCGCGACGCCCTGCTTCGCCAAAGCGAGTTACGCAGCGTTCGCCAGCGCACACGAGAGAATGATCTCGATGATGCGCTCCTGCTCGGCCGCTTCCAGCATCGCGAACATCGGCAGGCATAGCACCTGTTCCGACGTCCTGCTCGCCACCGGCAAATTGTCGCGCGCCGCCGACGGCAGTTCCCGATACATCACAAACTCACTGATAAGCGGGAAAAAGTAACGCCGCACGGCGATATGGCGCGAGCGGAACTGCTCGAACAGCGCATCGCGACTGATCGGGAATTCCGGCGTCACGAGAATCGGAAAGTACGCATGGTTGCGCGTATTGTTGCAGGCGATTTCGTGCAGCCGCAGTCCGCGCACGTTGCCGAGCGCCGCGCGATAGCGCTGGTCGAGCCGCTCGCGCGCTGCGTGCGCGAACCCGACATGCTTCAGCTGCAGCAGACCGAACGCGGCCTGCACTTCATTCATCTTGCCGTTGATGCCGGCCGCCGCCACCGTCACTTCATCGACGATTCCGAAGTTCTTCAGCCGGTCGATGCGCCGCTTCGTTTCCAGATCGCGGCACACAATCGCACCGCCTTCGAACGTGTGGAAAATCTTGGTGCCATGGAAGCTGAGGATCGACATGTCGCCGGCTCGCAGAACGGACTGGCCGTTATGCTGCACGCCGAATGCATGGGCGGCGTCGTAGATCACGCGCAGCCCGTGCGCATCGGCAATCCGGCCGATCGCTTCGACTTCGCATGGATTGCCATACACGTGAACCGGCAGGATCGCCGTGGTTTGCGGCGTGATGGCCGCCTCGATTTTCGCCGGGTCCAGATTCATGCTGACCGGGTCGATGTCGACGAATACCGGCTTGATGCCGTTCCAGTGCAGCGCGTGCGACGTCGCGACAAACGAGAACGGCGTCGTGATGACTTCGCCCGTAATGCCGAGCGCCTGCAGCGCGGTAATCAGCGCGAGCGTGCCGTTCGAAAACAGGCAGACATGTTCGACTCCCAGATGTTCGCAAAGCGCGTCTTCAAGCTGGTGATGAAACGGGCCGTCGTTAGTCACCCACTTGTTGCTCCAGATCTGCTCCAGATACGGGGTGAATTCCGCCAGCGGCGGAAGGTACGGCTGGGTTACCGGCACAAAGCTAGCTTTTTGATTGTCCATGAAGATGCTCGCACAGTTTCGTCGTCCTTCCCAAGCCGTCGGCCTGAGTCGGCAATCAACGGAATCAACCCTTCTCAGTCAGAGTCGAAACCCGCATAAAGCCGCCTTGGCGGCAGGAAAGATCCTTACTAGCTTCACTGCGAAACAGATCTTGCAGCGCAACCGCTTGCTCTATGCTTACGACTTACTGTACGTAAGGAAGCACGCCCGAATCGGCCTAAATCACTGTCTATTCGGCCAGGCGGGCACACGGCGCGGCGGCCGCGGCGCGTCCACCGGAACGATCGCGCCGGGCCCGCGCCGCATTGCAGGAGCCGGTTGCGGGCGCCTGACTGATTGCAGCTTTTTAGCCGGGCTCCGCGCGGGCGCCGCACGGGTGCGCTGGCCGGCGGATACCGCAAGGCCAGCCGCCGCTGCGGCGAACAGATAGAAGCAGGCGCCGAGTTCGAACACGGTTCCCGACACCGACGCAACGATCAGCACGGCGAGCATCGCTTGCCGCGCCGCATAGCAGACAGCGCGGTCGGCCGCAGGATGGCTG
>DASXXR010000136.1:0-12638 GCA_036502945.1 Paraburkholderia sp.
CGGACGAACGTGCGCTTCTTGCGCACTTCGACCTGAATCGTGCGAGCCTTACCCGTCGCGTCGGACTGCTTGATCTCCGACGTGTGCCGTCGGGTGAGCGTGATCTTGCGCTTGTCGGCGTCGTTCGAGCCGTGCGACTTGCGCAAGTGGTCGAGCAGACGCGCCTTGTCCGTTTCGGACAAGGCATCGTCTTCGCTCGCTTTCTGGACGCCCGCCGCCTGCAGCTGCTCGAGCAGCACGCCTGCAGGCATTTTCAGTTCCGCGGCAAACTGGGCTACGTTGTTACTCGCCATTCATTCCTCTTAGTGCAAGGACCGATTCCTTGCGGTTAGCATCGGGTCGTGCGGCCTCACGGCCGCGATCAGGTCAGTGGTTCATGGTCATGTCTTTGTCACTGGAACCAGTGTTCACGGGCCTTCATAATCAACGCCTTCGCGGCGTCCTCTTCCATTCCGGTCATCTCGACCAATTCATCTACAGCCAGTTCAGCCAGATCGTCGCGCGTCTGCACCTTCTGTTCGCCGAGCTTCGCCAGCAGATCCGCATCCATTCCGTCGAGGCTCTTCAGGTCGAGCGCAACGCCTTCGACCTTTTCCTCGTTCGCGATCGCCATCGTCAACAATGCGTCACGCGCGCGATTACGCAGTTCGTGAACCGTGTCTTCGTCGAACGCTTCGATCTCGAGCATCTCGTTGAGCGGTACATACGCGATCTCTTCGAGGCTCGTAAAGCCTTCGTCGATCAGGATGTCGGCGACTTCCTCGTCGACATCGAGACGCGCCATGAACAGGTCGCGCAATACGCTGCGTTCCTGATTCTGCTTTTGGGCAGACTCGTCCGGCGTCATGATGTTGATCTGCCAGCCGGTCAATTCGCTGGCAAGACGCACGTTCTGGCCGCTGCGGCCGATAGCGACCGCCAGTTCGTTTTCGTCGACGACGACGTCCATCGAATGCTTTTCTTCGTCGACGACAATCGACTGGACGGCTGCCGGCGCGAGGGCGCCGATCACAAACTGGGCGGGATCCTCCGACCATAGCACGATGTCGACGTTTTCGCCACCGAGCTCATTGCGCACGGCCTGCACGCGCGAGCCGCGAATGCCGACGCAAGTGCCGATCGGATCGATGCGTTTGTCGTACGCGATGACGCCGATCTTCGCCCGGACGCCTGGATCGCGCGCGGCCGCCTTGATTTCAAGCAGGCCCTGCTCGATTTCCGGCACTTCCATTTCGAACAGCTTCATCAGGAATTCAGGCGCGGTGCGCGACAGCTCGATCTGCGGGCCGCGCGCCGTGCGGTCGACCTTCGCGATATACGCCCGCACCCGGTCGCCGACGCGCAGATTTTCTTTCGGAATCAGCTGGTCGCGGCGCAGCAGCGCTTCGACGCGGCCTGATTCGACGATGAAATTGCCCTTGTCGAGACGCTTGACCGTGCCGGTCATGATGCTTTCGCCGCGCTCAAGGAAGTCGTTCAGGATTTGCTCGCGCTCCGCATCGCGAACCTTCTGCAGAATGACCTGCTTCGCGGCCTGCGCGCCGATGCGGCCGAATTCGATCGACGGCACCGGTTCTTCGAGAAAATCGTCGATTTGCGCATCGGCTTTCTGCTCGCGCGCTTCGAACAGCAGGATTTCCTGGTCCGGCTCCTGCAGCCCCGCTTCGTCGGGCACCACGCGCCAGCGACGGAAGGTTTCGTGCTCGCCGCTTTCACGGTCGATATGGACGCGGATGTCCGCGTCTTCGTCGAAGAGTTTCTTGGATGCCGAAGCGAGCGCCGCTTCGAGCGCGGCAAATACCACGTCCTTGTCGACGTTCTTTTCGCGTGCCAGCGCATCCACCAGCATCAACACTTCGCGACTCATTGTTTGCGGCTCCTAAAGTCAACTTTCGGAACGAGGCGTGCTTTATCGATATCCGCGAGCGTGAAATCCAGCATCGCGGCGCCTTCCTTCCCTTCAAATTCCAGACCGATCGTTTCGCCTTGCGGCGCGTGCACGATACCCCGGTACGATTTGCGCCCGTCCAATGGCTTTTTCAGCGTGATAACCACTTCGCTGCCTGCGAAGCGTTCGAAATCCGCCAGTTTCTTCAGCGGGCGGTCGAGACCCGGCGACGAGACTTCGAGCCGCTCGTAATCGATATTCTCGACCGTTAATACGTGCTGGAGCTGACGCGTGACCTTCTCGCAATCCTCGATCGCGATGCCGGCAGGCTGGTCGATAAACACGCACAGCATGCCGCGCCCGGTACGGTCGATATCGACGAGTTCGTAGCCGAGACCCACGACCGTGGTTTCAATCAGTTCCGTCAGTTGCACAATGCCCTCAAAGATGTTCGCGCGGCGAGCCTGCCGGGTTGCCACCGGAGTTAAACCAGGTTGCACCGGGTTACCAGCGAAAACACCTGCGGGCCGCGCGCCAGGCCGGCGCACGCGTTTGTGCTACCCAAGATGACGAACCACGCATTGAACGCCGCATTAAAACCATTAGCCGCGTGGCAAAAAAAAATGGGCGAAACGCCCATCATCTTATTGCCGGTGGTCGCACCTGAGCCGCACGAAAAACCAAAAACTAACCGCACGCCCAGCGACTTTGCGATTGTAGCCATTTTTCAGGACAAACGCAAACCGCGAGGCAGCGGCGAAACCGCATTCACGCTTGATTTGACGCGAATCTTCGGGTGAAAACGAGCGTTGCTCCGCCGGCTTTTTATCGGGATGCACACGACCGATGTTCGGTCGATGCCGTGTTATTACCGCGCGCAGCGCTCGCAATGTTTGACGATCAACCGACGAGCGCGGCTCACTTGATGTCGTGAGCCCGAGAACATCGTGAATCGCTATGCAGCGGACCGCTGCGGGCGAGATTAACGGCCGCGCGTGCGGCCACGCGGCGCGCCACGGTTGCCGCCCGGGTTTGGACTGCCGGCTGCACGGTTCGCGTTACCGCGATTGCCGAGCGACGGGCGGTTGCCGCCGCCGCTCCCGCGATTGGCATTGCCCGCGCCGCCCGCTGCACGATTGCCACCGCCAGACGGAGCGCGATTGCCGTCGATATCGCGTCCGCCGCCGACGCCAGCGCCAGCGCCGGGTCCGCCGCGATTGTCGGTGCGGTTATCGGGGCGACCGCCGCCTTTGCCGTTGCGGTTCCCGAAGCCCCCGCCCAAGCCGGAATTCGCGCCACCGAAGCCACCGCCACTGCCCGGCGCACCGCGCCGACCCTGACCCTGCCCGCCACGCGGCTGCTGTTCGAAACGGCCGTGCGACATCAGCACCGGCTCGCGATGAATGAAGCCCATCGAAGTCTGCATCGGATCCGGCTGCCGGCGTTCCGCCCCCGCATTGCGAGCGCCTTTCTCCTCGCTCGGCGCCTTGAGTCCAACCGACGCCAGCAGGCTGCGCACCTGATTGTCTTCGAGTTCTTCCCAACGGCCGCGCTTCAGACCGCGCGGCAGCGTAATCGGACCGTGCCGCGTACGAATCAGACGGCTCACCATCAGTCCGGCCGCTTCGAACATCCGCCGCACTTCGCGATTGCGGCCTTCCGCCAACGCAACGTGATACCAGTGATTCGTGCCCTCGCCGCCGCCGTCGCGGATACGCAGGAAGTTCGCGGGACCGTCCTCGAGTTCGACGCCGCTCAGCAGTTTCTGGCGCATTCCCTCGGCCAGTTCGCCGACGACCCGCACCGCATATTCACGCTCGACGCTGTAACGCGGATGCATGAAGCGGTTCGCCAGATCGCCCGACGTCGTGAGCATCAGCAGGCCTTCAGTGTTGAAGTCGAGGCGGCCGACCGCGAGCCATTTGGCGGTCTTCATTGGCGGCAGCTTGTCGAACACTGACGGGCGGCCTTCGGGGTCCGCATGACTGACGATTTCGCCAGTGGGTTTGTGGTACAGCAGGACGCGCGGCGGCTTGTTGTGCAGCTTGCGCTTGACCGGCTTGCCGTTGATGCGCACGAGGTCGGTCGGCATGATGCGCTGGCCGATGTGCGCCGGCTCGCCGTTCACGGACACGCGGCCCGCAACGATTAACTCCTCCATCTCGCGGCGCGAGCCCATGCCCGCTTCGGCGAGCACTTTGTGCAGTTTCGGCGCGTCGTCGTCAGGCGACAGCACGCGCTTGGGTGCCGCCGCAGCGCGACCCTGGCGCAGCATCGGTGCCTGCACGCCGCCGTTGGCCGAATTGTCCGCATCGAAGGCGGGCGACGTCACGTAGGAAAACACGTCGTCCTGCTGGCCCGCTTCCGGTGTGACCGGCGCTGCGGCGCCGCGACGATTCGCGCGCGGGCCGCCGTCGCCGCCGATGTTTCTGTTACCGCCATTGCCGCCGTTACCGCCACTGGCGCCGTTACGTTTGGGGCCGGGGCGGCGGCCGCCTTGCCCCTTCGCACCGGTATCCTTGCGCGGCATACGCACCTGGGCGACGACTTCGCCGTCCGGAGGCGCTTCGGGCACGACGGGTGCCGAATGGACGGCCGCGCCGTCGCCCGCCGCCTTGCCCTTCGCCCCGGCGCGGCGCCGTGCGATCAGGCTGCGCGGCCCGCGGCGCAGGCCGCGGCGCGGTCGGTCGTCGCCTTCCGTTGCGGGCGCGTCCGCCGGACGTTCGGCATCGCTCGCCGACGTCGGCGAAGTGCGCGCATCAGCGGCAGGCGCGGCACGCACGGCGCGCTCGGATTCGGACGAATCGGTGTCGTGGATGTCTGTCAAAACAACCTCAAAGTGTCAGGTCGCGCGCCCGTTGCGGGCGCGGCATGGGTTCGGTTACGTCAGGCGCTGCGCGACTCGGGTTCATCGTCGATGACGACGCCTGCGTCCTGCGCGGCATCGCGACGATCTTCAGGATCGCCGTGCGCTGCGTGTGTCGGGTGCGGCCCGGCGGCGTGCTCCGCTTCGTTGCGGGACGCCTCCGGATCGCGCGTGTGTGTTGCCGAGCCGGTCCGGCAGACCGGCTCCGGCTTCTGGTTCTGGTCGGCATCGGCTTCGCCGCCTTGCGCTTCGGCGCTTGCTGCATTTGCTGCGCTTTCTGCATTAACTGCTTCGGCGCCGGTGTTGCCGACTGCTTCGGCGCTCAATGGGTAGGCTGTCTCGCTGTTCGCAGCGACGCTTGCCTTATCGCCCGCTTCAGCCACCGGAATTGCCGGTAGCACCGCGTGCGCTTCATCTACGACGGTGTCAGAAGACACCGTCTCTTTAATCATGGCGTGCGCGTCGGTTTGCCCTTCGCTCGTGTCCGATTCGGCGGACACCGCCGCATCACCGCCGCGCGCCACGCCACCTTCGGCCCACACCACGGCGGCTTGACCGCTTGCGTCGCCAACGGTTGCGTTAACGGTCAACGGTGGCTCACCGGTCGCCGCGTACTCCGCCGCAATCTCCGCGCCTGCCACTTCGAGCGACGGCGCGACCAACGGCGCTTCGTCCAATGCTCCGGCATCGGCCGCGTCGGCCGCCGTACTGTCGGCTTCCGCAAATTCGATCGAGTGCTGCGCCAGCAAGTCCACGTTCACCTGCGCCGACGGATCGTCGAGCGGCGGCAATTCGTCGAGCGCCTTCAGCCCCAGGTCGTCGAGAAACGGCCGCGTGGTGGCGTACAGCGCCGGGCGCCCCGGCACGTCACGATGGCCGATCACCTCGATCCAGCCGCGATCCTCGAGTTGCTTCACGACCTGCGTATTGACCGTCACGCCGCGAATCTCTTCGATATCGCCGCGTGTAACGGGTTGCCGGTACGCAATGATCGCCAACGTTTCGAGCACCGCACGCGAATACTTGGGCGGTTTCTCGGGATGCAGACGATCGAGATACGTGCGCATTGCAGGCTTGCTCTGAAAACGCCAGCCAGACGCAAGCCCCACCAGTTCGACACCGCGACCGGACCAATCCTGCTTCAGGTCTTCAAGCAACGTGCGAACCGTATCTGCCGACACGTTGTCGGCAAAGAGCTTACGCAACTCAACGAGCTTCAATGGCTCCTGCGCGCAGATCAAGGCAGTCTCGAGGACGATCTTCGCCTCTTGGGTATTCATGCAGCTAGGTCAGACCCTGTGGTCAAAAGAACCGGATCAAACAGACGACAAGCAGACGATGTGGAGCAGAAGACGCGCTCGCCCGATTTTGATCGGTCATATTGATGGGAGCACGCACCGGGGGGAGGCGAAACTGGCATTCAGGCCATACCCAGCCGGACGACGGAGCAGCGATATTCCGGGAAGGAATCGCGTGACTGGCTGCCATATTACGCAAAAACATTCGGTGCGTAAAGACGAAGACGCGATGAAGACTCGATGAAGATTAGCCAGAGACAACTCGCCGAAAACCAGACAATGAATATTGGATGAAAAAGCCGGCGCACCGAAACCCGCGCAAAACCCCGGGCCACGCCCGCCGGAGCCTCCTGCAGCAAGGCTGCCCGTGAACCGTACGGCCCTCCTCAAGCGCTGCCGCGAATTTCAATAAAGCGCTGCAGCCGCGCGACACCTTCGTCAAGCCGTGCGGTATCGCATGCATAACACCAACGCACGAAGCCTTCTCCCTCGGGTCCGAACGCGCTGCCGGGTGCGAGACCGAGGCCGGCCTCGCGTACCAGCGCCTTGCATAGCGCGAGACTGCTCGCCGCTCCGGGCAGGGAGAAAAACACGTACATCGCGCCGGGCGGCGCTTTGACGTCGACACCCGGCAGCGCCGACAGCAACCGCACCAGATGATCGCGCGAGGCCTTCAGGTCGGCGGTCAGTTCCTGCGTAAAGCGCTCGCCCTGCTCCACGGCGACAATGCCGGCCTGCTGCACGAAGGCGGGCGCGCACGACGTGTTGTATTCGACGAGTTTGCCAAGATCGTCCATCACCG
Source organism: Paraburkholderia sp. (assembly GCA_036502945.1). GTDB lineage: Bacteria > Pseudomonadota > Gammaproteobacteria > Burkholderiales > Burkholderiaceae > Paraburkholderia. The sequence goes on from DASXXR010000136.1 coordinate 6,855, forward strand.
AAGCCGGCGCGACGATCCAGCCGAGCCGCCAGCCGGTCATGAGCCACGCCTTCGAGAACGAATTGACGCAAATCACCCGCTCGTCGCGGCCCGCGAGGTCGAGGAAGGATGGCGCGCTGCGCCCCGCGCCGTCCGCGTAGTGAAGGCGCTCATAGACTTCGTCGGCAATGATCCAGATGCCCTGGCGGCGGCAATGCTCGAGCACGGTGCGCTGTTCGTCTCGGTTCATGACCCAGCCGGTCGGGTTGTTCGGCGAATTCAGCAACAGCAGCCTGGTGTCAGGCGTCAGCGCCGCCAGCAGCCGGTCGACGTCGAGCGCCCAGCCGTTCACGCCGTAGCCCAGCGCGACCGTTTCCACCTGCGCGCCGAGAATCTTCGGAATCTCGACGAGGTTCGGCCACAGCGGCGTCACGGCGATCACGCGATCGCCCGCCCCGACCACGAGCTGCGCGGCCAGCATCAGCGCGTTGACGCCGGCGCTCGTCACCGCGATGTTTTCGGCCGGCGTCGCGCCGTGCAGCCCGCTCACATAGCCGGCCAAGGCGGCCCGCAGCGGCGCGATGCCGAGATTGTGCGTGTAGAACGTGGCACCGGACGCGAGCGCGTGGCTCGCCGCGTCGCGGATGAACTGCGGCGTCACGCGATTGGATTCGCCGAACCAGAACGGCAGCACGTCGTCGATGCCGAAGCCGGCATTCGCCACCTCACGGATCTGCGAACGCCGCAACGCGCGTACTGCATCGCGCGCATGCGGGACAGAAGATAGACGCAGATCCGTTTCACTCATCGAGGCATCCGTGCAGGTTGGGTCGAAAGCCGACAGTTTAGCGTGGCGAAAATAGCGTGACGAAAAGCTCCACGAGCCGCGCAATCGGACTGTTTTCGAGCGCATGGCGGCGGGTCTGGCCGCAGACACGCAACGCACGCGCACGGCGGGTTATCGGCAGCGTGTATCTTCCGCGCAACGCGCCGTCGCCTTTCAATGCAAATCCTCGGTGCGCGGCGGAACCTGCGTAATCAAACCCCATACCGCCTCGGCCGCCGGCGACAGCGAGCGGTCGCGGCGCCGCACGAGTTCGACGGTGCGCTCCGCGCGCGGCGTCAACGGCCGCGCCACCAGCGACGCATCCGCCGGCAGCGGCAACGCAAGCCACGGCAGCACACTAATGCCGATGCCCGCCTCGACGAGCCCGTACACCGTCGCCGGATGCCCCAGCTCCTGCACCACCGTGGCGTGCACGCCGTGCGCATCCAGTGCGGCGTCGATGATGGGCCGGCTGCCCGACGCCTGATCGAGCATCACCAGCCGCTCTCCTTCGAGCGCCCGCCATTCGACCCACTGAAGTTTCGCAAGCGGATGGTCCGCGCGCGACACGACGCAAAACGAGTCGGTCATCAGCGGCTCGGAGAGGAGATCTTCGGCGGAAATCGGCCCGACGACCACGCCGAAGTCCACTTCCCCCGACTTCACCTTCCGCACGACGTCGCTTTGCACGTCGTCGCGCAGCCCCAGCGTGATGAACGGAAACTGCCGGACGCACGCGGCAATCACCTGCGGCATCAGACGGCACGCGATAGTCGGGCTCGCGGCCACCATCACGCGCCCGCGCCGCTGCTCGCCGATTTCGCGGATTTCGCGCAGCGCGTCGTCGAGATCGGTCAAAAGACGCGACACGCTCGCCACCAGGTTGCCGCCGACATCGGTCAACTGCACTTCGCGGGTGGTCCGGTCGATCAACTTGAGGCCGATCTCCGCCTCAAGTTCGCGCACGCACCGGCTCACCGCCGACTGCGTCAAGCCGATCTCATCGCCCGCGCGGCTGAAGCTTTGCAACCGCGCGACTTCGATAAAGACGCGCAGTTGCCGCAACGTCACATTCATTTGACTTCCTCATCAATACTGGCGTTTGATGCGCATTGTATGACACACGAACGCGCCAGAGACAACCCATGCCCCATTTCGCTGCGACGCAGCATTAAGGCGCAAACGCACGGACGGCGGGCTTCGTTGCACAAGATTGGTGATTGTCCTGATTTGCGAGACAGGCTTTTTGGATTCTCATACGGGCCTGGCTAGCGCCCGTGTCGGCTTGATGCCACGCGCCTTCGAGCCGGTTGCAGGACCCGTTGGCATACTTCATGCGTTGAGATTCGCACAAGGGTCGGCGCCGAATGCGGTTCGTTCATTAGCCGCTGCGGCAAGCCCGACCCCGGCTGGCACTCGCTCCCCGAGTGCATCGAGAGTGCGCGGCGCGGGGCAGCGCACCGGAGTTAGCTTCGCTGAGGTGATACATGATGCTGTTCGACGATTTGAAAGACAACGAGTGGGCCCTGGTCGAGGCGTTGTTCTGCGCGGAGCCGGCACGGAGTGAGCGCCGCGGACGGCCTCGCGTGGAAGCACGCGCTGTCGTCAACGCGGTGCTGTGGGTTTTGTCGACCGGCGAAGGCTGGTCCAAGCTGCCCGGCCGGTATCCGTCGCCGCCGACCTGCCGGCGCCGCTTCGACGAGTGGCAAGCCGACGGCACCCTCACCGAAATAGTTAAACGACTCGGCACGAGCGGCCGCCAGATTTCGTTGCGCGGACGCATCGGCGCAACGGCGGCCAAGCCACCGGCACCGCCGAGCCGCGACCGCCTGCGCGGCGCGTTCTGGACCAATCCGGAATCGTGGCGCGCGCCCATCAAGATGGCTTGACCGCACGGACACCGCTTCGCCGGCAATCGGAGCGCCTGCGGGCGCTCCGTGCGCGTCTGGCGCGAATCCCGTTTCCCGCCTGCATTCGACCCGCTTTCAGGCCGCTTTTAATCGGCTGCTCGCTGTCTGACCGATTTTCGGCTTAGCGACGCCAGCGCCCGCGCGCGTTATCCGCCCCCTTCGCCTATCTGCGTGGCTTCCCTTCATGGCGGTCGTGGCAACGTGCCCCGCGTGCCGCGCCGTTCGCCCTTCGGCCGCAGCGATGAAACATCCATTTACTATTACTTACAGCACGCTTTCTTGTCCCGGCATACGGTATCGGTATGCAAACAAGTCCGAACCTACCGGCTTGACGGGAGTTTCCCATGCGACCAATGTCCTTGCTTCTGTGCGGCATTGTCGTTTCGTCGCTCGCCGCCCCTGCGGCGGGCCAGCAGCGGCCGCAAGGCGGCTGGAACTGGCCCGACCAGCCCGCCACCAAGGAAAGCTGGCAGCAGACTGAAGCACGCAACCACGACTTCACGCCGCCGGCCCCGCGCGGCGACCTGAGAGGCGATATCGCGAGCAATGTGCGCACGCGGCCCGAACCCGCGCGTAATGAAAGTTCACGCCAGCGCGCTGGGCAAGTGCATCCTTGACGATTCGTCGAACGCAATCGACAACGTCGGGAACCACCCCGGAGTCCGCCAGTCTCATTCATTGCCATAAGCACAGCGTGGCAGCAGTATCCGGTACGCCCGTATCCTCGTGATACGGGCTTTTTTTCCGGATGCCGATGAACGGAGCGATGCAGATCGACGGCGAGCGCAGTGCCGAACGGGCGACGCTGCAAGAAGCCATGCAGCAGCGCACATGCACGCTAACGCACCAGCGGCACCAGCGGCACCATGGCACGCGTGGCGCGGCAGATCCGAGATCGGCGGAGGGTTGAACTAGAGCGCAGCAGCGCGCGGTTCGACGGCGACGTACTCGGTCGTCCGGTGCGAATCCCAGTTGAGCGATCGTTCGTCGCGCGCAAGCCGCGCGAATTCAGCACGGCCGCGATCGGTCAAGACGGCGATATCGACCGGTGCATGAAACCCGGGAGCCGGCGCGACGGTGCGCTGTCGCACCGTGTCCATCATGCCGAGCGCACGCAAATATTCGAACACGCCCGGGCGTCTTGCCCATGGCACCTGGCGGTATTGCGCCCGCCGTAGCGCTTCAAGTACGACTTCGTTGGAGTAAGTGGTCATCTCACTTCTTTCTTAAAGTGCAGCCATGACACATCTTGCGCGATACAGTGACTTGCCCGACGGCACACGGCAACCATTCTGACAAACCGTCAGCCGCATCGCGCGCCCCGCGGCCATTGCATCAGCCGCGGTTTATTCCGGCCCCCGTTTGACCGGCATGATAACGTTCCCTTTCTTCGCGTGCGGGCGATGCAGCCGCTCCCCGGTGCGATGGCAAGCGCGCGAAAGTTCCAAGACGAACGTTCCGAAACCTATACGTTACCCCAATCAAATTGATTCTTTTCACTTTGTTGGCGCTTTTTTTTCCGCATTTCTGCTGATGCGGCGCACTCGGACCGCCGTCGCTATTGCCGCCGTTGCGCTGTTCTGGCTGCTGGCCACAGGTTGGCTGGCCGCGCCGCTGCTTGCTGGAACACAGCCCGAACAAGCGGCGCCCGGTGCGGAAGTTGCGCCCATAACATTCGCTGCACATACTGCGATCATCCTGCTAGGCGGCGGCACCGAATACGATGACCAAGATAACCTGATCCCCAAGCGCGACGCGCTGGCCCGCATTGCGAAGAGCGCCGACGTGTACGCGCAATGCAAGCGCACCGGGGCCGCCTGCGAGGTAATAGTAAGCGGCGGTAATCCGCAACGACACCGGGCGACCGAGGCCGACACCTATCTTCCGTGGCTGCTACGCGAGCACGTACCGCGCCCGGACATCATCGTTGAAAATCGCAGCCTGACCACGTACGAGAATGCCCGCAACATCGCTGCTATTTTGCCGCACGGACATTACGGTTCGCTGATTCTGATCACGTCGGCGTATCACATGCCGCGCGCGCTGCTCGATTTCCAGCGCTTCGGAATAACACCGCAGGCGGTCATATCGAACACGCGGCATGCACGTCGCGGCTGGTGGCCGCGCTATGAAAATCTCGTCGGCGCCGAACTCGCGTTGCATGAGTTGATCGGCATTGCGCAATTTCACGTCTATCGCGCGCTGGGCTGGTTTTGAGCCCATTTTTACCTTCCTGAACGTAAGATTGCCGACACGGCATGAATCGTGCGCGGCCGGACACCGTATGGGCGGGCGTTTGCCGTTATGCAGCGCAGGCGTAACAATATGTAACTATCTGTGAAATCTGTTACACCGTGACCGCCGGACTGGACATTGCTGCCTAGAATGCAGTGTCTTTCCAATTGGACAGGCCATACTTGGGTCCATAACCACTCTACGGAGGTAGCTATGAAGAAAGTGTCCCTCGCAGTCCTGGTTTCCCTTTCGGCATTGACCGGCGCAGCCTACGCGCAGACGAACGGCGTCACGATGAGCACCGATCCGGCGAAGGCCGCCGACGTCGAGCAGCGCGCGCAGGACCTGCAGGCGAAACAGCAGGCCATGCAAAGCGCCCCCGCCATGCCGGCAGGGCATCACAAGTCTACCCACCACAAGAAGTCTTCGAAGATGGAAACCCCAGCTCAGTAACGTCGCACAATCAGCGCGACGCATGTAGCGCACGATAGGGCGAACAATGAGGCGCGCATGAAAAGGCCGGAGCCGTCAATAACGGCTCCGGCCTTTTGCTTGGGGGAAGCGCGCCAGCGGTATGCTAAAGTCGCGCACCGAACCATCCCCAACCCGTACGCACCGTGGTGCGGAGGAAAGAATGAGCAACATCCAGCTGGACATCGAATGGACGGAAGCCGCGACCCGCACGATCGAGACACTGATGCCGCGCGGCACCCAGGAAGCGTTTCTCGCGCTGCCGCCTGTGGAGTGCCTGCCGATGGAAGGCGACGTGCTGTTCCTCGGCCCCGCGGGCAAGCAACAGCCTTTCATCGTCGCGGAACGCCAGTATCACCACGA
>DASXXR010000137.1:0-2389 GCA_036502945.1 Paraburkholderia sp.
ACGCGAGCGCGATGAACAGCGCCTGGCACAAACAGATCGTGCTGGTCAGCGAGCGGAACGCAAACGCGCTGCCCTCTTTCACATACAGTTGCGTGGTCGCATAACGCGCGAGCGGCGACAATTGGCTGTCGCTGATGACGAGCGTTTTCGCCTGATGATGATGCGCGATGCGCAGGCAGTACTGCGTCTCCTTGCCGTACGGCGCGAAGCTGATCGCGATCACGACATCGCCCTTCTTCACGCTGCGAATCTGCTCGCGGTACATGCCGCCGAAACCCGACACCAGATGCACGCGCTTGGGCGTGTGCTGCAGCGCATAAACGATGTAGCTCGCGACCGGAAACGAGCGGCGCACGCCGACCACATAGATGTTGTCCGCCTGCTGCAGCATCTTCACGGCGGCATCGAACTGCGCATCGTCGAGCGAGTTTTCGAGCTCGTCGAGACCGCCGCGGCAAGCCGCGACGAATTCGCGCGCAACGGCGCCTCCGGACACCCGTCCGGGTTTCTCGTCGATCAGCTTGCGGATGCGCTGCTGATAGCTCGGCGACGACGTGCCTTGCCCCGTATAAGCCTGGCGAAACACCGCCTGCAAATCCGAAAAACCCGAAAACCCGAACCGCTGCGCAAAGCGCACCACCGCCGATGGATGCACGCCGCAGCTTGCTGCGATGTCGCTGGTGCGATCCACCATCACGCTGCCGCGATGCTGCTCGATATACGTGGCGACGCTCTTCAACTGCCGCGGCAACGACTCGTAGTTCTCCGCGATGCGCTGCATCAATTCTTCGACGCTCGGCAATTCTTCTGTGCTCTGATCCGCCATGGCCCTTCCTTCGGTGCTTTATTGCGGCGCAAAACCCCCGCCGCTCATGCCTGCGCACGTTGCGCCGACGTTGCCGATTATAGGCAGCGTCGCGCCCAAATGGAACGTATTTTCCATTTTAATTTCTCGTGAAATTTTCATTGCATCGCCTTCGAAGATGTCCTAATCTTGGTCGTGAGCGATGGTGCGGCGTTCGGGTTCGGCGGCACGTCATACGCTCCCTTCAAAAACGAACAGACCGATAAAGGTGGAGACAATGAGACTTTGCAAAGGCAAGGCTTCGCTAAGAACATTGAGCACGGTGCTCGCAACGGCACTCACGCTCACAGCGGCCATCGCCGCCACATCAACGGCGCGTGCCGCCGACGCGCACTTCGTGCTGATCAGCCACGCACCCGATTCCGATTCGTGGTGGAACACCATCAAGAACGCGCTCAAGCAGGCCGACGAAGATTTCAATGTCGAAACCGACTACCGCAACCCGCCGAACGGCGACATCGCGGACATGGCGCGGCTCATCGAACAATCGGCGGCGCGCAACTACGACGGCGTAATCGTCACGATCGCCGATTACGACGTGTTGAAAAGCTCGATCGGCAAGGTGACCGCGAAGAAAATTCCGCTCGTCACGATCAACTCCGGCACAGAAGAACAGAGCGCGAAACTCGGCGCGATCATGCACGTGGGCCAGCCTGAATATGTCGCGGGCAGGGCCGCCGGCGAAAAGGCCAAGGCGGCGGGCGTGAAGTCGTTCCTGTGCGTGAACCACATCGCGACGAACGCGGTGTCGTTCGACCGCTGCCGCGGCTTTGCCGAAGCGATCGGCGTCGACTACAAAACGTCGACCATCGATTCCGGCCAGGATCCGACCGAAATCCAGTCGAAAGTCAGCGCGTACCTGCGCAACCATCCGAACACCGGCGCGATCCTGACGCTCGGCCCGGTGCCCGCCGCGGCGACGTTAAAGGCCGTGCAGCAGATGGGCCTCGCGAACAAGATCTACTTCTGCACGTTCGACTTCTCCGACGACATCGCCAAGGCAATCCAGGCCGGCACGATCCAGTTCGCCATCGACCAGCAACCTTATCTGCAAGGCTATATCCCGGTCGCGGTGCTCGCGATCGCGAAGAAGGAACACACAACGGACCCGGTGAAGATCCGCCAGATCCTGCAGGCGAACCCGAAGTTCAAGGCGCGCCTCGAAACCTACGGTCTCGAACCGTCGTATGGGCCGAAGGACATCCGTTCGGGCCCGGGCTTCATCACGAAGGCGAATCTCGACAAGGTCATAAAGTACGCGGGCCAGTACCGCTGATCTAACTTCCGCGCATTTTCCGCGCGTTTTCCGCGCATTTTCCTCTCAGCCAGCACACGCGGCACCGGGCGCACCTTACCCAAGCGCGGCACCGGCGGACCTGGCTCCGCCTTCGCAGCCCCGCTCCCGGCCGCGTCTTTTACCGGCTTTTCGTTCACTGACCCTTCATGTGAATGTCGAAAGCCGGGCATCAAGGAGACATCATGGGCGTAGCCGGCAAACACTATCCCTCGCACGCAGCGGACGCG
>DASXXR010000138.1:0-2122 GCA_036502945.1 Paraburkholderia sp.
GGCGCGTTCGGTTTGTTGGTCGTCGCAGCCGGTGAGCGCAAGTGATGCGCCGAGCATGGCCGCGGTCAGCAATGAATAGCGAAGAGCCATCTTGCGTTGAGTGTCGGGCACCTGGAGTCAGCGACGTAACAGGATACCGCACGGCAAGCGCACTCGCGCAGCGCAGCTAAGCGAATGCAGAACCGAAGCTGGCTGCGACGATCGCGCTGTGCGCAGGACGAACGCGGCGGCGCGGGCGTAGCGGCGCCCGCCCGATCGGCCACGCTGGATGGATTGCCGCGTGTCAACAGAACAGGCGATCGGTCGAACTATACTGGCGCACTGGAGGTTTCAATGGTCGATCAAGAAAGGCTGCATCCGCTGCGCCCGTTTCTGAAGAACTGGATCTGGGAGCATGGCCGAGTCGGTACTCGCTATCTGGACTGTATTGATGGCGAGATCAAGTTTGACGAAGGCAAGAAATCGCACTTCGCGGCCGAAAAGTATATCTACGTGCCACTCGACAAAGACGTCGTCGACGCCCCCTCTTCCGCCGGCCCTGCAATCCAGGAGGCGGGACTTGCGCGGTTTCTGCGGGCCGCGCTGCTGGGCAAGCCGGAAGAAGCCGGTTCGGTGGCGGAGATCCAGCGCGCCGTGCAGGATTGTCTGGAACTCGGGCTGTTCAGCGCCTATCAGCAGGACGCGCGGGAGGCACTCGCCCGCTATGAGCAGGAGCCCATGTTCGAAGACGAAATCCGCGCGGCGGTGGTCGCCGACATCCGGCAAACGTACACGGCCATGCGCGAGCAACTGGGGCTGTACGATTTCAGCGTGCTTTACGGCTTACCCGTGCCGCTGCTTGTCAGCGAGATGCCCTTCGTCGACTGGCGCGTGCGCGCGAGTCCCGCACTGCCGTTCGTATCGCTTCCGCTTGCACCTTACAGCCTGCTGGTCGGCGCGCCATCGGGCAGGAGCAGCCGGATCGGCCCGGTGGTCTGGAAGGCGGCGGCCGCCATGGGCCCGCTGAAGGACCACAACCGGCAGATCGCGGAACACGCACGTTCGTGGCTGGTGGCGACCACGGATGACCAGCTCGTCGCGGTGCAAAGCCGCTTTGCCGCAGCGAGGAGTCCGAAGCCGGAGGATGCGAAGCCTGACTGAAACCTGACTGAAACCTGATTGAAGCCGCGATGAAGCCGCGATGAGGCCGGGAGCGCGCCCGGGCACACCATTGCGATGTGTCGGGCCGAGCCGGTCGGCCCGGTACGTCCGGATGTGCACTGCGTAGCCGACCTACGCGTGACGACATGGGACCGACCGGCTTCGATTCCCTGGAAGGCTGCCGTCATGAAGACGGCGGCCACTGTCAGGCTAACGCGGGTGGCCGCGCGTTTCTGTGCGACGTCGCACGCTGGTGCAAGCGCCGCGCCGAGCCCGCGCAACACCCTGCTGAAGTTGTGGACTTACCGCGGCCGTCAGCGCGAATCAAGGCGCTTTGGCACAATCCATTTTTCTCCCGTCCGCCTGCATCGAGCGTCGCGCCGTGCGACGATCAACCCATACCATTGCCCATGATTCCTTTTTCGGTACTCGACCTTTCCCCGATTGCCGCCGGCTCGACCGCCGCGCAAGCGTTCAGCAACACGCTCGATCTTGCGCAGCATGCGGAGCGCTGGGGCTATCGCCGCTTCTGGCTCGCGGAACATCACAACATGACAGGGATTGCGAGCGCGGCGACCTCGGTCGTAATCGGTTATGTGGCGGGCGGCACGCAGACGATCCGCGTCGGCTCGGGCGGCGTGATGCTGCCGAATCACGCGCCGCTCGTCATTGCCGAACAGTTCGGCACGCTCGCGTCGCTCTACCCCGGCCGCATCGATCTGGGCCTCGGCCGCGCGCCCGGCAGCGACCAGACCACTGCCCGCGCGCTGCGCCGCGAACTGCAAGGCAGCGCGGACTCATTCCCCGACGACGTCGTCGAACTGCAGCGCTATTTCGCCGAGCCGGTCGCCGGCCAGCGTGTGCGCGCGGTGCCGGGCGCGGGCCTCGACGTGCCGCTATGGCTGCTCGGCTCGAGCCTCTTCAGCGCGCAGCTCGCCGCGGCGCTCGGCTTGCCGTTCGCGTTCGCGTCGCACTTCGCGCC
>DASXXR010000139.1:0-5083 GCA_036502945.1 Paraburkholderia sp.
ACGCGAACCGGCGCACGCTGACGGAAATTTTCACGGAAATGCATCACGTGCTGAAGCAGAACACAGCGAAGCGTGCGGCGGCGGCGGTCGCGCAGGTGATCGACGCGCGCAGGGTGCGCGCGTGAACGCCGCTCGTGCGCCGCGCCGGGTGAAATCCGTCGCCGGAGTGACGGCGGCGCAACCCGGTCTGAACTTCGAGTCGCCGGCGGACATCGTCTGCGGCGTCGACGAGGCCGGGCGCGGGCCGCTCGCGGGGCCGGTTGTTGCCGCGGCGGTGATTCTCGACCCGAAGCGGCGCATTCGCGGCCTCGATGATTCGAAAGTACTGAGCGCGAAAAAGCGCGAAGCGCTGTATGAAAAGATCGTCGAACGGTCGCTCGCGTACTGCGTCGCGTCGGCGACAGTCGAAGAAATCGACACGCTGAACATTCTGCACGCGACCATGCTCGCGATGAAGCGCGCGGTCGAAGGCTTATCGATGGTGCCGACGCTCGCAAAAATCGACGGCAACCGGTGCCCGGCGCTGAACGTGCGCAGCGAGGCGATCGTCAGTGGCGACGCGCTCGTGCCGTGCATTTCGGCGGCGTCGATTCTCGCGAAAGTCACGCGCGACAGAATGCTGCTGCAACTGCATCAGGAATTTCCGCTGTACGGATTCGACGCGCATGCGGGCTACGGCACGCCGCAGCATCTATTGGCGTTGCGTGAGCACGGGCCTTGCGAGCATCATCGGCGCTCGTTCGCGCCGGTGCGTGAAGCGCATCTGCGCATCGGCCTGCAGGTGGCTGAGCTAGCGGACGCCGCCGTGGTCCTCCCGCCGATGCTGAACGACGATGCGTTCGACGACGCTTCCCTCGACCTCGACCGCCCGCCATTCTGAAGCGCCCGTCGCGGGGCGTTCGCTAGTTCATCTTTACTGTCCTTGCTGCCCGTGAAAGCCATCACCTCGCGCGACAATCCGCTTTACAAGCACCTGAAGGCGCTGGCCGGCTCGACCCATCAGCAGCGTCGCAGCGCGCACGCGCTGCTCGAGGGCTTTCATCTGGCGAGCGCCTATCTCGATGTTGCGGGGCAGCCCGAAACCTGTGTGGTCACTGAAGGCGCGCTGCGTCACGACGAAGCGCAGGCGATCGTCGCGCGCATCGACGAACGGCGCGTGGTGACGCTGCCGGATGCGCTGTTCGGGCAGTTGTCGAATGTCGTCAGTGGTGTGGGCTTGATGCTGCTCGTCGAAAAGCTCGACGGGCCGCTGCCGGAGCGTGTCGCGCAAAGCTGCGTCGTGCTCGACGGCGTGCAGGATGCGGGGAACGTCGGTTCGATCCTGCGCAGCGCGGCGGCGGCCGGCATCGGTCAGGTGTTTTGCGGGCAGGGCACCGCGTATGCGTGGTCGTCGAAGGTGCTGCGCTCGGGAATGGGCGCGCATTTTCTGCTGCAGATCCACGAAGACGTCGAACCGCAGACGCTGATCGAACGGCTCGCCGTGCCGGTTGCGATCACCGATTCGCATGGCGCAGCGGCGCTCTACGATTGCGATCTGTCCGGGGCGCTCGCGTGGGTGTTCGGCAACGAGGGAGCGGGAGTGTCACCGGCCTGGCGCGCCGCGGTCACGCATCGCGTGACGATTCCGCAGCCTGGCGGGATGGAGTCGCTGAATGTGGCGGCGGCCGCCGCTGTGTGTCTCTTCGAGCAGTGCCGGCAGCAACGCGGGCGCTGACTTTTCCCGCGCCCATCCGCCTGCCCATCCGCCCACGCCCGATCCGGCTGCGGGCGTGGTATGGCCGCCTCGCCTAGTACGACGGCCGGTCGAGCCTGATTTCCTGCAGGATCGTCGTCGCGATTTCCTCGATCGATTTGTGCGTCGACGACAGCCACTTGACGCCCTCGCGCCGCATCATCGTTTCCGCTTCGTTGATTTCGTAGCGGCAGTTCTCCAGCGCCGCGTACTTGCTGCCGGGGCGCCGTTCGTTACGAATCTCCGACAAGCGCTGCGGGTCGATCGACAAGCCGAACATCTTCTGCCGATGCGCGAGCAGCGGTGTCGGCAGTTTGCCGCGTTCGAAGTCTTCCGGAATCAGCGGATAGTTTGCCGCCTTCACGCCATACTGCATCGCCAGATAGAGGCTGGTCGGCGTCTTGCCGCTGCGCGACACCCCCACGAGGATCACATCGGCATCGGCCAGATTGCGGTTCGACTGGCCGTCGTCATGCGCGAGCGAGAAGTTGATTGCCTCGATGCGGTTCTTGTATTCCTCGGTGTCGGCGTTCTGGTGCCCGCGGCCCATCGCATGGCTCGACTTCAGTTCCAGTTCCTGCTCGAGCGGTTCGACGAAAGTCTGGAACATATCGAGCACGAGCGCGTTCGAGTCCTTGACGATCTGATTCGACGCGCTGTTGACGAGCGTCGTGAACACGATCGGCCGGCGGCCTTCCTGTTCGCCGGCTTCGTTGATCTTTTCAAGCGTCGCGTAGGCCTTTTCCGTCGAATCGACGAACGGCACCCGGACGAGGCGGAATTTCTGGTCGAACTGGGAGAGGATCGAATGCGCGAAGGTCTCGGCAGTAATCCCGGTACCGTCGGAGACGATGAATACGGTGGGCGACATGAGTCAGGGAGGGAACGTGAGCGTGTAAAACCGCTCGAATTAAGATCGTCGCGGCGCGTGCCCGAGGCACCCTGCCGGGTAACCCGGCCGCGGCCCAGCCTGCAGCGCACCGTTCGCATGCCGCTTGTTGTGCAGCGTTCGAACGCGCTTTGTCGATGCTTTGTACATGCTTCGTACGCGCTTCGTACGATTACAGCCGCAATTCTCGCCAGACTGTCACATTTCGAGAGTCGGCACGGTAGAATAGCGGCAACCTGTTGGATAAGCAATTGCAAGCAAACCGAAGGCAATTGCAGGCCAGACGCGAATCTCGCGTGGCGATTGTTTCTCCAACAGGTTGCGCAAGACGTGTTGCCGCTTTCTATGAGCGCTCGCGTCCGAGCCCACTTGCGCAATCGTGTATTTCTTCCACTCTTAGGGGCTTGTATGACTAACGCAGTTAACGTCGCAAAGGATAAAGCGTATGTAGTTCCGTTCGAAGCGTTGCGAATGTCCGACGTGGAGACCGTCGGCGGCAAGAACGCGTCGCTCGGCGAGATGATCAGTCAGCTCGCCCAGGCCGGCGTGCGGGTGCCGACCGGTTTCGCCACCACCGCGCTCGCCTTTCGCGAATTCCTCCATCACAACACGCTGACCGAACGCATCGCGCAACGCCTCGAGACGCTCGACGTCGACGACGTCAAGGCACTCGCCGCCGCCGGCAAGGAGATCCGTGAATGGATCGTCGATGCGCCGCTGCAGCCGCGTCTCGAACAGGATATCCGCGCCGCGTTCGAAACGCTCTCCCAGAGCTCGCCTGCAGAGTTGTCGTTCGCGGTCCGTTCGTCGGCCACCGCGGAAGACCTGCCTGACGCGTCGTTCGCCGGCCAGCAGGAAAGCTATCTGAACGTCGTCGGCATCGAAGACGTGCTCGACCGGATGAAGCACGTGTTCGCGTCGCTCTACAACGACCGCGCGATCTCCTACCGTGTCCACAAGGGCTTCACGCATGCGGAAGTCGCGCTGTCGGCGGGCGTGCAGCGCATGGTGCGCTCGGACGTCGGCGCGGCCGGCGTGATGTTCACGCTCGATACCGAATCCGGCTTCAAAGATGCGGTGTTCATCACGTCGAGCTACGGCCTCGGCGAAACGGTCGTGCAGGGCGCGGTGAATCCGGACGAGTTCTATGTCTTCAAGACGACGCTCGCGCAGGGCAAGTACCCGATCATCCGCCGCTCGATCGGCTCGAAGCTGATCAAGATGGAATTCACGAAGGCAGGGGAAGCCGGCCGCGTGAAAACCGTCGACGTGCCGCACGAGCAGCGCAACCGCTTTTCGATCACCGACGAAGATGTGATCGAACTGGCGAAGTACGCGGTCATCATCGAACAGCACTACCAGCGTCCGATGGACATCGAGTGGGGCAAGGACGGCCGCGACGGCAAGATCTTCATTCTGCAGGCGCGTCCGGAAACCGTGAAGAGCCAGGCCTCCGGCAAGGCCGAGCAGCGCTTCAAGCTGAAGGGCCAGTCGCAGGTGCTCGCCACCGGCCGCGCAATTGGTCAGAAGATCGGCGCGGGCCCGGTGCGCGTGATTCACGATCCGTCGGAAATGGAGCGTGTGCAGCCGGGCGACGTACTGGTGGCCGACATGACCGACCCGAACTGGGAGCCGGTGATGAAGCGCGCCGCGGCGATCGTCACGAACCGTGGCGGCCGGACGTGCCATGCGGCGATCATCGCGCGTGAGCTGGGCGTGCCGGCGGTGGTCGGCTGCGGCGATGCGACCAACGTGCTGAAGGAAGGTGCGCTCGTCACCGTGTCGTGCGCGGAAGGCGACGAAGGGCGCATCTACGACGGCCTGCTTGAAACCGAAATCACCGAAGTGCAGCGCGGCGAACTGCCGTCGATTCCGGTGAAGATCATGATGAACGTCGGCAATCCGCAGCTTGCGTTCGACTTCTCGCAACTGCCGAACGCGGGCGTCGGTCTTGCGCGGCTCGAGTTCATCATCAACAACAACATCGGTGTCCATCCGAAGGCGATTCTCGATTATCCGAACGTCGATCAGGACCTGAAGAAGGCGGTGGAAAGCGTTGCACGCGGCCACGCGTCGCCGCGCGCGTTCTACGTCGACAAGCTGACCGAAGGCATCGCGACGATCGCCGCTGCGTTCTATCCGAAACCCGTCATCGTGCGTCTGTCGGACTTCAAGTCGAACGAGTACAAGAAGCTGATCGGCGGTTCGCGCTACGAGCCGGACGAAGAAAACCCGATGCTCGGCTTCCGCGGCGCATCGCGTTATATCGCCGAAGGCTTTGCAGAGGCATTCGAAATGGAATGCCTCGCGTTAAAGCGCGTGCGTGAAGAGATGGGGCTCGATAACGTCGAGATCATGGTGCCGTTCGTGCGCACGCTGAAGCAGGCGGAGCGGGTGATCGGCTTGCTCGCGAAGTTCGGCCTGAAACGCGGTGAAAAAGGCCTGCGCCTCATCATGATGTG
>DASXXR010000140.1:0-8125 GCA_036502945.1 Paraburkholderia sp.
CCGCGAGGTGACGAAGCTGGACCGCCCGGAGCTGACCTCGGCGAAGGTCATCGTGTCGGGCGGACGGGGGCTGGGCAGCGGCGAGAACTACACGAAGGTGCTCGAGCCACTGGCGGACAAACTGGGCGCGGCGATGGGCGCTTCGCGCGCGGCGGTGGACGCGGGTTACGTGCCGAACGACTATCAGGTCGGGCAGACGGGCAAGATCGTTGCGCCGCAGCTGTACGTGGCGGTCGGCATCTCGGGAGCGATCCAGCATCTGGCAGGGATGAAGGACTCTAAGGTGATCGTCGCGATCAACAAGGATCCCGAAGCACCGATCTTCAGCGTCGCGGATTATGGGCTTGAAGCGGATCTGTTCGAAGCTGTGCCGGAGCTGGTTCGGGCGCTCGGGTAGCGTCTGCGCAAAACAATACGGCGCCTCGAATCACGAGGCGCCGTACATCCAGCCAGGGAATTTCCTTTCTCGGAAAGCTCCCTTCAGCAAAACCGAATGCGTCATGAATGGCGCCGCGAACTTTCCGCGATCCGTTGCGCCTTCAGAATGACGGGCGCATCGACCATCCTGCCGTCGACCGCCACCGCCGCGCCGCCGCTCTCCTGCACCGCGCGCAGCACGCGATTCGCCCAGTCATGCTCGGCTTCGCTCCACGCGTACGCACGATGCACCGCGTCGAGCTGCTTCGGATGAATGCAGAGCTTGCCGCCAAAGCCGAGCCTGCGCCCTCTGCGCGCGTCGGCTTCGATCGATGCCGCGTCGTCGATGACGGTGGATACGCCGTCGACCGGCGCCGCAAGCCCGCCAACGCGCGACGCGAGCACGATGCCAGAGCGAAATACGATGAGCTCGTCGTCGTTTGCCTCCATGCCGAGATCCAGCTGGAAGTCGAGCGTACCGAACATCAGGCGGTCCACTGCAGCCGCGGCACACAGTTCGCTCAGCTGCGCGTATCCGCGCGCCGACTCGACGATCGGCGACACCGTCAGGCCCGTGCGGGCGCGCCGTTGAATCGCCGCGATAACGTCGCTTTCCTCAGCCTTCGGCAACACGATGCCGGCCACGCCAGGATGCGCAGCGAGCGCCGCTACGTCGTCGCTAAACCACTCGGTTTCGGCACTATTGATTCGCACATGCACCGGCGCCGCTGCATCGAGCCCTGCCACAACGGTGTCGCGAGCCCGCGTCTTTTCGGCTGGCGGCACCGCATCTTCGAGATCGAAGATGACGGCATCGGCACCGGCGCGGCGCGCCTTGTCGAATCGCTCGGGCCGGTTGCCGGGAACGAACAGATAGGAACGCAGCGCCGTCATGCCGACACCTCCGCTTTAAGCAGGCGTCCGACGCGCTGCTGCGAAACGATTTTCCATGCGTCGCTCAGCAGTTCGTCGGCCTGGGCGTCGCTCAACGCGCCGGAAAATTTCACGAGCTGCTTCAGCTTCGCGGCGATCTCGTCGCGGCTGAGCGTATTGCCGGGGTCGCCCTTCGGCTCGTCCACGCGTCCATGCAACACGCGGCCATCCGTCGTGTACACGCTCACCTTGCCGATCCAGCGCGCCGGGTAGGCTTCGTCGACCTCGCGATCGAACTGCATGTCGACTTTCCCGCGAAACCCGACAATCTGATCTTCGAGGAAATGCTGCTCGAATTCCGTCACGCCCGCATAGCCGTAGTGCCCGACGAGCGCGAGCACCGTGCCCATGTTGAACTTCGCCTGATGCACGGTCTGCGGTTCGACGACCGCGCCGAGCACATCGATCGCGCTCTGGTGCACGTGAGTCACAACCCGCTCGATATCCTGCGGCTTTAGCGGATGGTTGTGCAATACATCGAGCAGCGCGTCAGCCGCGGGATGCGTATGCCGACAGGCCGCGTGATACTTGAACGACGTTTCGACGGTCGCCCAGCGCTCGCCGAGCCTGTCGACGAGTCTGGCCGGATCGGCGTCGCTCGACATGCCCGCCGCCATACCCTTCGGCCCTTCAAGAATCTGCCGCGCGCCCTTGAAGCCGTCGGCCGCGAGTTGCGCGGCCATCAGTCCGTTCGCGGCGGCCATCGCCGTGTGCAGTTGCTTGGAATCGGCGGCATCGCGCAGGAACTCCCACAGGCCGCTCGCCTGCGTGCCGGCCGAACCGAACGCATCGAGCATCGCGGCCGGCGCAAGCCCGAGCAGCCGGCCGGCCGTCGCGGCCGCGGCGACCGTCCCGGCCGTGCCGGTCGTATGAAAAACCTTGTAGTGCGAGCGGCCGAGGAACTCGCCGATACGAATGCCGACTTCATACCCCGCCACGGCCGCGGTAATCAGCTCGCGTCCCGATGCGCCGAGTTGCTGCGCTAGCGCGAGCGCCACCGGAAACACCACCGCGGCGGGATGAAACACCGAGCCGTTATGCACGTCGTCCTGTTCGACGAAGTGCGATGCCGCGCCGTTCACCATGGCCGCGAAGAACGGCGTCGTGCGGGTGCCGTCGATCAGCACTTCAGCGGCGCCATCGGCGGGCCCCATCGAGCGCGCGAAGCGCGCGATGCTCTCCACCGGCCGTGCGCCCTTCCCCGCGAGCGCGGAGCCGAGCCAGTCGACGTAAAGATTGACCGCGCGATCGACGACGGCCGGCGGAATGCGATCGAACGCGAGATTGGCCGCGAACGTCGCCAGCATCTCGCTCTGGTTCTGGTTCTGGTTCTGGTTGCCGGCTTGAATGGTTGTCATGGTTTGTCTCCGGTATCCGTGAATGCCGCGGCGAGCGCTAGATCGCGCCGGCGCTTTGCAGCGCATCGATTTGCGCGGCGTTATAGCCGAGCTCCCGCAGGATGGCTTCGGTGTGCTCGCCAAGTGCCGGCACCGCGTCCATACGCGGCGCGAAATTGTTGCCAAGCCCAGGCGGCAGCAGCGCCGGAATGTCCCCGGCCGGCGTCTTCACAACACCCCAGCGTTCGCGCGCCTGCAGTTGCGGATGTGTCCAGACGTCATGCATCGAATTCATCTGCGCATTCGCGATGCCGACCTTGTCGAGACGTTCCATGACCTGCGCCGCAGTCAGGTTTGCGAACGCGCGGACGATGATTTCGCGCAGCGCGTCACGCGCGGCGCTGCGCTTCGAATTCGACAAAAAGCGTTCGTCCGTGGCGAGCTCCGGCTGCGCGAGCACTTCGTCGCAAAAGAGCCGCCACTCGCGCTCGTTCTGCAGCCCCATCATCACGGTTTTTCCATCGCCGGCCATGAACGGGCCATATGGATAGATCGTCGCGTGCGAAGCACCTGAAAGTGCAGGCGGCGTTTGCCCGTCGATCGCGTAGTACATCGGATAGCCCATC
The DNA here is from genome assembly GCA_036502945.1 of Paraburkholderia sp. Lineage (GTDB taxonomy): Bacteria > Pseudomonadota > Gammaproteobacteria > Burkholderiales > Burkholderiaceae > Paraburkholderia. Next base: position 3,314 of record DASXXR010000140.1, read on the forward strand.
CACTCGACCATGCTTTCGAGCATCGATACGTCGATACGGCAGCCTTTGCCGGTACGGCCGCGTAGCAATAGCGCGCTCAGGATGTTCGAATACGCGTACATGCCGGCCGCGATATCCGCAATCGAGTTGCCGGCCTTCGCGGGCTCGTCTGGCGAGCCGGTCACCGACAGGAAGCCGGCCTCGCTCTGAATCAGCAGGTCGTAGGCTTTCTTGTCGCGATACGGCCCGTCGGCGCCATAGCCCGAGATGTTGCATACGATCAGCCGCGGATGCTTGCCGCTCAGCGCGTCGTAGCCGAGACCCAGCCGGTCGGCGGCGCCCGGCGCGAGGTTTTGCACGAGCACGTCGGCATCGGCAATCAACGCGTCGAGAATCGCCGATGCCTCCGGCTTCTTCACATCGAGCGTCAGGCTTTCCTTCGACCGGTTCGTCCATACGAAGTGAGACGACATGCCGTGCACGCGTTCGTCGTAGCCTCGCGCGAAGTCGCCGGCGCCGGGACGCTCCACCTTGATCACGCGCGCGCCCAGATCGGCGAGCTGCCTCGTGCAGAAAGGCGCGGCGATCGCGTGTTCGAGCGTCACGACCTTGATCCCGTCAAGCGGTCGAATCATGAATGCCTCCTAGAAAGAACGCGGCAAGTCGAGGATATGTTCGGCCACGTACGACAGGATCAGGTTCGTCGAGATCGGCGCAACCTGATACAGGCGCGTCTCGCGGAACTTGCGTTCGACATCGTATTCGCACGCAAAGCCGAAACCTCCGTGAAACTGCAGGCACGCGTTCGCCGCTTCCCACGATGCATCGGCGGCGAGCAGCTTCGCCATGTTGGCCTGCGCGCCGCAAGGCTCGTGAGCATCGAAGCGGCGCGCCGCTTCAAAGCGCATCAGGCTCGACGCTTCCACATTGACGAATGCGCGCGCAATCGGAAACTGCACGCCCTGGTTCTGCCCGATCGGCCGGCCGAACACGATCCGTTCCTTCGCGTACTGCGAGACTTTGTCGATGAACCAGTAGCCGTCGCCGATGCACTCGGCCGCGATCAGCGTGCGCTCCGCATTGAGGCCGTCGAGGATGTATTTGAAGCCTTTGCCTTCCTCGCCGATCAGATTTTCAGCGGGAATTTCGAGGTTGTCGAAGAACAGTTCATTCGTCTCGTGGTTGACCATGTTCGCAATCGGCTGCACCGACATTCCGTGGCCGATCGCTTCGCGCAGATCGACGAGGAAAATCGACATGCCCTCGGATTTGCGTTGTACATCGGACAACGGCGTCGTGCGTGCCAGCAGGATCATCAGATCCGAATGCTGGATGCGCGAAATCCATACTTTCTGGCCGTTGATGACATAGCGGTCGCCGCGCTTCACTGCTGTCGTTTTGATTTTCGTCGTATCGGTGCCGGTGGTCGGCTCGGTAACGCCCATCGACTGCAGGCGCAGATCGCCACTTGCGATTTTGGGCAGGTAACGCTGTTTCTGCTCCTCCGAACCATGCCGCAACAGCGTCCCCATGTTGTACATCTGCCCGTGGCACGCGCCCGAGTTGCCGCCGGCCCGGTTGATCTCTTCCATGATGACGGAAGCTTCCGTCAGGCCGAGCCCCGAGCCGCCGTATTCCTGCGGGATCAGCGCGGCCAGCCAGCCGGCTTTTGTCAGCGCGTCGACGAACGCTTCCGGATAGCCGCGCGCCTCGTCGATCTTGCGGAAGTATTCCCCCGAAAATTGCTGGCACAGGTCTCGAACCGCTTCGCGGATGTCGATAAACGAGTCTGAGTGGGTCGTCTGCATGATGGTAGGAAGAAAGGTTGAGTGTCAGGCGAGCGTCGCGGTCGCGCGCATCGTCAAATAGCCGTCGTGGTCTTTGGCCCATAGTTCGACGGTCTTGCCGTCGCTGGATGGTGCACCGCAAACAGTGAACACGCTGTTCGCGAACGTCGGGCGAACCGCCCGGAACTCGAAGCGGTTCAGCACCGCGTCTGGCCGCTGGCGGTGCACCAGATCGGCCAGCAACGTCGCGATCAGCGGGCCGTGGACGATCAGGTCCGGATAGCCCTCTTCTTTCGTCACATACGGATAGTCATAGTGGATGCGGTGACCGTTGAAGGTCAACGCCGAGTAGCGGAACAGCAGCACCGGATCGGCGTTGACCGTACGGCTCCAGCTTTCGCCGGTGGGCGCTACTTCGGGGGTTTTGTGGGCTTCGCCGCGCGCGGGCGGGTCGCGATAGACGATGTCCTGTTCCTCGTCGAGCACCATTTGCCCCGACACAGCGATCCGATGCCGCACGGTGACGAACACCAGTCTGCCGGTGCGCCCGGCCTTCTCGTGGACTGTTTCGATCGTCGATGTGCGAGTTGCCGTGCCGCCCACCGCAAGCGGCGCGTGAAATGTCAGCCGCCCGCCCGCCCACATGCGCCGCGGCAATGAGATGGGCGGCAGGAAACCGCCTCGTTTCGCATGACCGTCCGGACCGACTTCTGCCATCGGCGCAACCGGCAAAAAGTAAGCCCAATGCCACAACGGCGGCACACTTTCCAATGAGATCGGGCGATCGAGGGTGGCGGCCAGCGCGGTGACCGGATAAGCCGACAAGTAGTCGTCATGGGCCTCGGTTCGGCCCACCCAGGCCTGCAGGGGCTGCGTTGATTCTGGCATTTGCGTATCTCCGCCCATGATTGGTGGCTTCGTGACAACTATGCACTTGTGCCAGGACTTTACGAAGTCGTCATTTCTTAACGACGTATTCGGCTTTTGTTAATGCCGGTCTGCGGGCACGCTGCCCGCGACGGCATCGGCCCGGCCGAGATCTTCTAGTTTAAAATCGGCATGCCGGGCAAAACTCAAAATCACGTCCAATCCAGTTGCATCGACACCTATGCCGCGACGCCCCACACTACCCGCTCCCGCCACTATCACGCAAGCCGCGGCTCGAAGAATATGGCTTCGCGCACAAAGGCTCGACACGCCGGCGCCTTTCGGCAACGACGCACAAGCCACCTTGTCCGCAATCGAACATCTCGGCTACGTGCAGATCGATACGATCAACGTAATCGAGCGTTGCCACCACCACATACTCTGGACCCGCATCCCCGACTACCATCGCGAGCACCTGCACGAGGCACAAACGGTCGACAAGACGGTGTTCGAATACTGGACGCACGCGTTGTCCTATGTACCGACCCGTGACCTGAAGTACTTCATTGCGGACATGCGGCTGCACCAGGCGGCGCCGAAAAGCTGGTTCGATTCCGTCACGCCCGCGGATCTGCGCAAGGTGCTTGCGCGGATCAGGAAGAACGGCGCGCTGTCGATCCGCGACATCGACGACGACATACCCGTCGAGAAAGACCACCCGTGGGCTAGCCGCAAACCGTCGAAACGCGCGCTCCAGCTGGCCTTCTTCATCGGCAAACTGACGGTCAGCGAGCGCTCCGGGATGTTGAAGACGTACGAACTGATGGACCGGCACTTCGCCTGGGAGAGCCCGCCCAGACGTGCGTCAGAAAAGCAGACCACCGAGTACTTCATCGACCGGGCGTTGCGATCCCAGGGCCTCGTCAGCCTCGATTCGATCTGCCATCTGAACGCAAAGCGCAAGCCGCTCGTGCGCGAGGCCATCGATGCGCGGGTGCGCCAAGGGCTTCTGGTTCCGGTTGCGATCGACGGCGCGGGAACCCAGCAGCATTGGGCAGCGCCACAGGTATTGGCCGATATTCCGGAGGCGTCCGAGGGCGTTCACATCCTGTCGCCGTTCGATCCGCTCATCATCCAGCGCAAGAGGCTGAATCTTTTCTTCGACTACGAACACCGCTTCGAAGCCTACCTTCCCAAGGAAAAGCGCATCTACGGCTACATGGGTCTGCCCGTGCTGGTCGACGGCGAGATCGTGGCCGTCATCGACCTCAAGGCGGACCGCGAGCGCCGCGTGCTTCAGTTGCAGCAATGGAGCTGGATCGGCCGCGGAAAACGGCCGTTGCTCAAAGCGGCAATCGAAGAAAAACTGCACCGCTTCGAGCAATTTCAGTTCGCGCCGTGACGCGCGTGCTGCGATATCAGCGTGCTTCGAAAAACGGTTGGCCGGCTGGGGCAAGCCGAGGTTTTCGCGCAGCGTAGCGCCTTCGTACTCGTCGAACCGCTTCATGCTTGACAGCACGACGGCGCTCGCCATCCAGAACCGACCGCCGGACCTGGCGTCACTGGATGCAGATTCGACTCAGATCCACTGTCCTTCGATAAATATTCTTGTTCAGCCATGGCACGAACGTGTATTCGTCATACGCGTTGCTTCCAATCAATATCCAGTGATGCAAAACATTCGTCATGACAGAACCCAAACCCGATCGATAACAACTGTGAGGCCGCTTCATGTCGTGAAAGACTGCGTGTCGCAACCTGCCAACCCTCCTTCACGTCCTGAATCAAGCTTAGATGTGCAGCACAAATAAAACTATTGTCGGACGGTCTCATTCGATCGTTCATTGGCGTTACGCGCACATACACGCGTATAAGCTGCCAATTGCCAGGCTCCGCAGACGCCCACTCCGCACTTTTCACGAATCGGTACGCAGCGCGAATCAATGCGGACCACGCTTCGTACGGCGAATGCTCGCGGTTCGCGGCGTATCCCGCGATATCACCGCTCCTGCAAAAGGCCCAGCATGTACTTCGATAGCGTCTTACACCGCCCGATGGAACTCGACGTCATGTATGCCGCTCCGCTCGCCGCCGCAAAGCGAGCGGGATGTTCGCTACCGAGAACGGAAGCACTGTACCGTTCTCTTCGTTTCATGGAAGCAAAAGCCGCAAGCGGTGT
>DASXXR010000141.1:0-5095 GCA_036502945.1 Paraburkholderia sp.
GCGGACAACAGCGGCATATTCAGGGAGATATTGCGGGTCAGCCGGGTTTTGAGGCTGGTGTCGCGCGGCAGAACGTCGGAGAAGGCCGGCACGAGGAGCACGTCATCGAACGTGAGTGCTTTTTGGATCAGACGCATGGCAAATCCTATAGGCGCAAAAGCGAATTATACGCGATACCTCCCCGGTTTTCACTGCACGAACAGCAAGTTAGCGAATTTCATGAGTTTTTTTCGCCACCTGAGCGCGGCCTATTTCGCTTTTCCGTTCGCGTCGCGTTCGAGCGGGTTTCGTTTGCGGAATTCGCCGTTTCCGGGTTTCGGGCCCGCGACGGCCGGCAAGCTGGCAGGCCGACGCGAAATTCGCCCCCGATCAACCGGTGCGTGCAGAATCGAACAAGACGACCACGATGCGCCCGCGCTATGCTCCGCGTACTCTGGTTTTCGTATCGAGGGCAGGCAAATGCAGCGCGGCGTGATATACGGGATGATTGCCGGGGCGTTATGGGGCATGGTCTTTCTCGTCCCCAGACTGCTGCCCGATTTTTCGCCGCTCCTTCTGAGCGCGGGCCGCTATTCGATGTACGGCGCCGTGTCGCTCGTCGCCGCGTTGCCGGTCGCCCGTTCGCTGCTGCGCCGGCTGACCGCCGAAGACCTCGCCGCACTGGTCAGGCTCGCACTGGCCGGCAACCTGCTTTACTACCTGCTGCTGACGGGCGCCGTGCATATGGTCGGCATTGCGCCGACTTCGCTGATCGTCGGCGTGCTGCCGGTGACCGTCACGCTGCTGGGCCGGCGCGATCACGGCGCGGTGCCGCTGACGCGCCTCGCGTGGCCGCTCGCGATAGTCGTGGCAGGCATTGCCTGCATCAATATCGATGTGTTCTCGACGGCCGGCGGCGGCAGCACCGGCAGCACGCTGGCGAAGCTCGCGGGCGTCGCGTGTGCGGTCGGCGCGCTCGCCTGCTGGACGTGGTTCGCTGTCAAAAACGCCCGTTATCTGCAACGTCATGCGCACTTCAACGGCAACGAATGGTCGGTGCTGTGGGGTGTCGTGACGGGCCTGCTGGGCGCGCTGATGTGGGTCGTCGTCGCCGCGCTGCCGTCGAGCGCCGTGGCGGCGCCGCTCGCGGACGCCCGCTGGCATCTGTTCTGGCTGCTGAACCTCGGGCTCGCGATCGGCGCTTCGTGGCTCGGCAATGGGCTGTGGAATGCTGCGTCGAAGCAGCTGCCGCTCACGCTGTCCGGTCAATTGATTGTGTTTGAAACGCTGTTCGCGCTGCTTTACGCGTTCGTGTATGACCACCGGTTGCCGCGTCCGCTGGAAACGGCCGCGATTCTGCTGCTGGTGGCCGGCGTCAGCTGGTCGGTCCGGCAGCATGCGGACGACGGCGCGGACCGTACGTCGCTGGAAGAAAAGGCGCAGGCGGCGCTTCATTGACGCGCGGGATCTGCGTCGCGCTTTCAGGCGTTTGAACCGCTTGGACCGCTTGGACCGCTTGGACCGCTTGAATCGCTTGAATCTCTACCCAACCGCCCCGCGTTGACGGCGCCGCGCCGTCAGCGGCAGCGCAACGTTTCAGCGCGAATCCTTCGACAGCCACTTCCGCCCTTCAACGGACCCTTCCCTGCGCGTTTTCTCGACGCGCCGCTGCCGCGCCACCTTCGGATCGAAAATCAGCGGCCGGTAGATTTCCACACGGTCATGTTCAGTCAGCACGGCGTCGAGCGGCTTCAGTTTGCCGAATACCCCTACTTTCTGTTTCATCAGATCGATGTCGGGATGACGTTGCAGGATGCCGCTCGCTTCGATCGCCTGGCGGACGGTCGCGCCCTCCGGCAGTTCGATTGCGATCAGCGTCTGCCGGTCCGGCAACGCATAGCAGACTTCGATGGGCATCATCGCGCTCATGCCTTGCCGTGCCGCTGGTCGGCGCGCTTCACGAACGACTCGACGAACGTGTTCGCGATATGGCTGAACACCGGGCCGATCAGTTTCTCCAGAATGATGTTCGAAAACTCGTAGTGCAGCGCGAATTCGATCTTGCACGCATCCGCGCGCAACGGCGTAAAACGCCAGAAGCCGGTGAATTTGCGAAACGGGCCTTCGGTGAATTCCATATCGACGCGCGTGGGCCGCTGCTGCGTGTTTTGCGTGGCGAAATGCTGCTTGATGCCCTTGAAGTTGATGTCGATCTTCGCCTCCATGCCGTTTTCGTCCTGCCGACGAATCTCGACGCCGCCGCACCACGGCAGAAAATTGGGGTAGTCTGCGACATCGGTAACGAGGTCGAACATCTGTTCCGCCGAATGGCGTATCAACACGGTTTTCTGGACATCTGCCATAAATTGAACGGCGCGCGGCGAGAGTAAAAAGCAGGTAAAAATAGCGTAAAGCACGGCCCGCTTTTCAGGCCCCGCTTTGCTAAAATTGTGATTTTAAACGAGTTAGGCATTTTCCATTCATGAGCATCATCGACAACAGAAAGGCGTTCTTCGATTACTTCGTTGAAGAACGCTACGAGGCAGGGCTCGTGCTCGAAGGATGGGAAGTCAAGGCGCTGCGCGCCGGGCGCGGCCAGATCAAGGAAGGATATGTGGTCATCCGCAACTCCGAATTGTTCCTGATCGGCGCGCACATCAGCCCATTGCCGGAAGCGTCCACGCATATCCATCCGGACCCGGTCCGCACGCGCAAGCTGCTGCTGCATGCGGCGGAAATCAGCAAACTGATCGGCAAGGTCGAACAGCGCGGCTACACGCTCGTGCCGCTCAACTTCCACTATAAGGAAGGGCGCGTCAAATGCGAAATCGGTCTCGCGAAAGGCAAGAAGATGCACGATAAACGCGAAACCGAGAAGAAGCGCGACTGGGAACGCGAGAAAGCGCGCTTGATGCGTACGCCGAGTTAACCCCGGGGCATCGGTTTTACTCGCACCCTGCCCGGTGCGGCGCTGCAAAAAAAATGGCCCGCGTTCTTCTTTCGCGGGCCATTTGCTTTTGGGCGGCCAAAGTGCAAAGCACCATGACCCACGTGACCAACGTCTGTTACGCGCTCTTGCCCCGGTTCACGATCGTGAGTGCCGACGCGATCATCGAACTCATGTCCGCGAAGTTGCCCGGCACGATCAGCGTATTGCCCTGCTTCGCGAGATTCGCGAACGCGTTCACATATTGTTCGGCCACCTTCAGGTTCACCGCCTCCATCCCGCCGTTCGACTGGATGGCCGCCGCGATCTTCTGGATGGCCTGTGAATTCGCCTCGGCCACCGCGAGAATCGCTGCCGCCTGCCCCTGCGCCTGGTTAATCGCGGCTTGCCGTTCACCTTCCGATTTCTGGATCGACGCTTCGCGCCCGCCCGACGCGATATTGATCTGCTCCTGCTTGCGCCCTTCCGACGCCGCGATCAGCGCGCGCTTTTCACGTTCGGCGGTAATCTGCGCCTGCATCGCGTGGAGGATCTCCTTCGGCGGCGTCAGATCCTTGATTTCGTAGCGCAGCACCTTCACGCCCCAGTTCGATGCCGCTTCATCGAGCGCGGACACAATGCTGTGATTGATGAAGTCGCGTTCCTCGAACGTTTTGTCGAGTTCGAGCTTGCCGATGACCGAGCGCAGCGTGGTCTGCGACAGCTGCGTGATCGCGAACACGAAATTGCTCGACCCGTACGACGCCTTCATCGGATCGGTGACCTGGAAATACAGCACCCCGTCGACCTGCAACTGCGTATTGTCGCGCGTGATACAGATCTGGCTCGGCACCTCGAGCGGAATTTCCTTCAACATGTGTTTGTACGCAATTCGGTCGACGAACGGCACCACGAAGCTTGCGCCCGGCGTCAACGTGGCGTGATAGCGGCCGAGACGCTCGAGCACCCATGCGTGCTGTTGCGGCACGATCTTGACCGTCCTGCCGACCAGCACGATTGCAACAATAAGAAGAACGACAGCGACGATAGTCGATTCCATACTGCACCCCTTAACCTGTTCTCAATTGTTATCCGCGCTCAAGCGTGCGCGGCCTGTTTGCTCGCGACCACGACAAGACAACTGCCGCGCAACGCGGCGATCTCGTAGAGCCGTGCGTCTTCAGGCTCGCCCGGCGCGAGTTCGACATCCCATGCCGCGCCGCGATAGTTCGCGCGCGCACGACGATCGTGCCACTCGGAGACGGTCAGCGTCTCGCCGATGTCGAGATTCACGTCGGCATTTTGCGCGGCGGCCGCGCGCTTCTTGCGCCCAAAGCGCGACCGGTGCAACAGCACCACGGCTACCACCGCGACGACGGCCGCGATGGCGAACTGCAGGTCAACGCCGGCGCCCGCAAGACGCGCGAGCGCGGCCGCGATAAACCCCAGCGCGATCATCAGCAAATAGAACGTGCCGCTCATCAGTTCGAGGACGATCAGCACGCCCGCTCCGATCCACCAGACCAGCCCAGTTTGGACCACATTGGCCTCCACAAAGCAAAACACCCCGGATCTACCGGGGTGTTTATAGCACGAACATGGAGCGGTTTATCGTTCGTGCAGGCGGGTTTGCTCAACCTTTACGGAAACTATGCAATGCACGATGAATGCGCAATGCACCGCGCTTATTTCGCCTGCTACTTCGCCTGCGTCTTCGCGAGAGCCTGCCACGTCTCGACGATCGTGTCCGGGTTCAGCGAGATCGATTCAATGCCTTCGTCGGTCAGCCACTGCGCGAAATCCGGATGATCCGACGGGCCCTGGCCGCAGATGCCGACGTACTTGTTGAGCCGCAGACAGGTTTCGATGGCGCGCTTCAGCATGAACTTGACGGCCGGGTCACGCTCGTCGAAATCGACGGCGAGCAGTTCCATGCCCGAATCGCGGTCGAGGCCGAGCGTCAACTGCGTGAGGTCGTTCGAACCGATTGAGAAGCCGTCGAAGAACTGCAGGAACTCTTCGGCAAGAATCGCGTTCGACGGGATTTCGCACATCATGATGAGGCGCAGGCCTTTTTCACCGCGTTTCAGGCCGAACTTCGCGAGCAAGCCGATCACCCGCTCCGCCTGCTTCAGCGTGCGCACGAACGGCACCATGATCTCGACGTTATCGAGCCCCATCTCTTCACGC
>DASXXR010000142.1:0-3103 GCA_036502945.1 Paraburkholderia sp.
CTCACGCGGCCGAATCAAAAACGGCGCTTCGATCACGAAGCGCCGTTTTCATTTGCATCACCGCTGCATGCACACCTCATGCAGCGCAGTGAGCCGCCGCACCGGATCGGCGACGTACGGATTCGATTCATCCCACGCATAGCCCGCCAGCACCGCGCTGATCATGCGCCGGATCGACGGCGCCTGGTCCGGGTAGTAAATGATGTCCTGCAATTCGCCCGTGTACCAGCGCTCGACGAACGCGCGGAACGTGTCGATCCCCTTGCGCAACGGCGTGTCGTAATCGGCTGACCAGTCGACCGTTGCGCCATCCAGCTGCCGGTTCAAGGTCTGCGCCGCGAGATGCGCCGAGCGCAGCGCGATCGTCACGCCGGACGAGAACACCGGATCGAGAAATTCACCGGCATTGCCGAGCAGCGCATAACCCGGCCCATGCAGCCGCTCGACGTTCGCCGAGTAGCCGCCGATATGGCGCACCGGCATCAGGTACGGCGCGCTGCCGATCAGCCGGTTCAGCGTCGGCTCCTGCTGGATCAGCGCGCGCAGCGCCGCATCGCGCTCCGCTTCCGGCACGTCGAGAAAGCTGGCCTCGGCGACACACCCCACCGACGAGCGGCCGCCCGCCAGCGGAATCATCCAGAACCACACGTCGCGGCGCTCCGGATGCGTCGCGATGCAGATCTTGTTGCGATCGCTCGCGTCGACCGGAATGCCGTCACGCACATGCGTGAAAAGCGCGGCGCGCGTCGGCATCCGGGTCGGCGTTTCGAGATTCAGCAGACGCGGCAGCACGCGCCCGAAACCGCTCGCATCCAGCACGAAACGCGCTTCGATCTGATACGCGTGGTTCGCCTCGTCGATCACGTCGACCAGCGGCGTGTCGCCCGTGTGGACCGCGCGCACCGTATGGCCAAAGCGCACGTCGGCGCCCTGCTGCGCCGCGCAGCGAATCAGGATGTCGTCGAACACCGAGCGCTCGACCTGATAGGTGGTGCCCCATCCGGACGAATGCTTGTCGCGGAAATCGAACGACGAGGTCTGGTCGCGATAGACGAAATACGCGCCGTTCTTGTGCTGGAAACCGGCTTCGACCACGGCCTGCAGCATGCCGGCCTCTTCGAGGTAGGCCATGCTTTGCGGCAGCAGGCTCTCGCCGATCGAGAAGCGCGGGAAATGCTGACGCTCCAGCACCAGTACGGAGCGGCCCGCTTTGCGCAGCAGCGCGGCGGCGACCGCGCCGGCCGGACCGGCACCGATGATCGCGACGTCGACGGCCGTCCGCTTCGATGAATGTTTAGTCAAATTTGCCTCAATTGTTTGCATGCCCGGCGCAGCGTTACGCCGCGCCCTTACTTCTCGTTACAATCGTGCCTCTGACAGCAAGAACAACATTTCGCCGGGGAGTGCATCGTGTCGTCATCCGAAACATCCAGCGTGCCCTTTGTGCCGGAGACGGCGTTCGGGATCTGGTTTCTGCGCACCCACACGTGGGAACATCACGTGCTGCGGGTCGCGATCAACGACCTCAAACGCCTGATCGATGCGCCCTTGCCGGCCGCGCCGCTGATCGTCGACGTCGGCTGCGGGCAAGGCATTTCGTTCCGCCTGCTCGCCGAAGCGTTCACACCGCGCCGCATAGTCGGCATCGATTTCCATCCGCCGTCGCTGGCGCTTGCCGCCAACGCGGCCCACGCCTGCCGTAACACGCTTGCCGATATCGAACTGCTGCATGGCGACTGCGCGAACCTGCCGCTGCCCGACGCCAGCGCCGATATCGTGTTCTGTCATCAAACGTTCCACCATCTCGTCGAGCAGGAGCGCGCGCTCGCCGAGTTCCGCCGCGTGCTCAAACCGGGCGGCATCCTGCTATTCGCCGAATCGACCGACGCGTACATCAAGTCGTGGGTGATCCGGCTGCTGTTCCGTCATCCGATGCAGGTGCAAAAGAGCGCCGACGGCTACCTCGACATGCTCCGTCGCGGCGGTTTCAGCTTCGGCCAGCGCAACGTCTCGCTGCCTTACCTCTGGTGGAGCCGCGCGAAAGACTTCGGTCTGCTCGAACGGCTCGGCCTGCATCGTGCGCGGCCCGGCAAGCGTCGTGAGACGCTGGTCAATGTCGCGGCGGTCAAGGCTGGCTAAGGCCAGCTAAGACCAGGTAAAACGCGCACACCTTCTCAATCCGGACAGCAACTCAAGGCGGCGGCATGCCGCCTTGCTGCCTCACTCCAACTCAGTTCGCTTCCAGCACGACGAGTTGCCCGCGCACCGCGATCGCGGCGGCGCTCGGACTCACGCCGCACGTGAAGTCGGTCGACGAACTGGTTTCGGTGCTATGAAAACGCGTCGACACATCGATCACCGCATTCGCGTGGCGCTCGCGCGCCGCGTCGCGCAGCTTGCGCACCGCTTCGGCGAGCGCTTCGTGGCACGCGTCGTCGGCACTCGCGACCTTGCGCGCGATCCGCACCGAATACGCCACGTCGCCCAGCTGGCTCTTCACCGCCGGATGGTTCTGCTGGCCGAAAAACACCTGCACGTCGCCGCGCGACTCGCCGCCGGCCGCCGCGAGCGGCAGCGACTTCACCTGCGTCGCGCAGCCCGCCTGCGTCAATGCCACCACTGCGAGCGCACCCAGTACCAAAGCCTTTTTCATTGTTATCACCTTCGTTATTTTTGAAATCGCGGCCGTTTCAGCCGCCCTGCCATGCTTCGAACATCAGGCTCGCGCAACTGCCGCCGAACCCGAATGAAACCGACATCGCCGTGTCGATACGCGCAGCGCGCGTCGTGCGCACGAGCGGCATGTCGCACACTTCCGGCTCCGGCGTTTCGATACCCGTCGTGCCCGCGACGAACCCGTCGCGCATCATCAATAGTGTGTAGATCGCCTCGTGCGCGCCGCACGCGCCGAGCGAATGCCCGGTCATGCCTTTGGTCGACGAAAACGCCGGCACGCGCTGGCCGGACGCGAAGCCGAACACCTCGGTCAACGCGCGCAATTCCTCGAGGTCGCCAAGCGGCGTCGACGGTGCGTGCGTGTTGATGTAGTCGGGGCGCCTGCCCGCTTCGTCCAGCGCGCCGCGCATCGCCCGCGCGATCCCCG
>DASXXR010000143.1:0-6040 GCA_036502945.1 Paraburkholderia sp.
TTCGGACCTGATCTTCAACGCACGGCAGTCGATGCACCGGATCCTGCACGGCATGGACGACCGCCTGATCGTGATCATCGGGCCGTGCTCGATTCACGACACGAAAGCGGCGCTTGAATATGCGGGGCGTCTGGCCGAGCACCGCAAGCGCTTCGCGAGCGAACTCGAAATCGTCATGCGCGTGTACTTCGAAAAGCCGCGCACGACAGTAGGCTGGAAAGGGCTCATCAACGACCCGCACATGGACAACAGCTTCAAGATCAACGACGGCCTGCGCACCGCCCGTGAACTGCTGCTGCACATCAACGAACTGGGCTTGCCGGCCGGCACCGAATATCTCGACATGATCAGCCCTCAGTACATTGCGGACCTGATCTCGTGGGGCGCGATTGGCGCGCGCACAACTGAATCGCAGGTGCATCGGGAACTGGCTTCGGGTCTGTCGTGCCCGGTTGGTTTCAAGAACGGCACGGACGGCAACGTGAAGATCGCCGTCGACGCGATCAAGGCGGCGTCGCAGCCGCACCATTTCCTGTCCGTGACGAAGGGCGGCCATTCGGCGATCGTTTCGACGGCCGGCAACGAAGACTGCCACATCATCCTGCGCGGCGGCAAAGTTCCCAACTACGACGCCGACAGCGTCAACGCCGCATGCGCCGATATCGGCAAGTCCGGCCTCGCCGCACGTCTGATGATCGACGCGAGTCACGCGAACAGTTCGAAAAAGCACGAGAACCAGATTCCGGTATGCGCCGATATCGGCCGTCAGATCGCGGCAGGCGACGAACGGATCGTCGGCGTAATGGTGGAATCGCATCTCGTCGCCGGCCGTCAGGACCTGCAGGAAGGCTGCACACTGACGTACGGTCAAAGCATCACCGACGCATGCATCGGCTGGGATGAAAGCGTCGCCGTTCTTGAAGGGCTAGCGGAGTCGGTGAAACAGCGACGCGTCGCGCGAGGCAGCGGCAACTGATTGCCGTCGAAGACGAAAACGGCGTGGCGTCGCGACTGAGCCACGCAGCTGAGTTATGCAACTGAGCCACGCACCTGAGCGACAACCTGTACATGTAGAGCAACTCACCAGGCAGCAACGCCACACCATCGACAAACGAAGCCCGGCCCGCAAGTTGAAGCCGGGCTTTTTTGTTAGCCGGACGGACGAATAGTCGCTCGTGGCTCTCCCCTGTACCGTGACAGTTCTTGATGAGCGCGTCGAAAACACTTGACTCGCCAGAAAGATACGGTATAAAATTTTGTACATGAAGGGAGTCCATGCACGACGATAAAGAGATTCGCTGGCTAGGTTCCAGCTATGACGATCTGCTGGCGTTTCCAGACGAACTGCGTCGGCAGGCAGGTTTTCAATTGGCCAAAGTGCAAGCCGGTCTCGACCCGGATAACTGGAAACCCTTCGATGTGGTTGGTGCAGGTACTCGTGAAATTCGCATCAAGGAAGCACAGGGCGTGTTCAGGGTGATGTACGTCGCAAAATTTGTCGAGGCCGTGTACGTACTGCATTGCTTCCAGAAGAAAACGCAGACCACCAGCCGGCAAGACAAGGATATCGCCGAGGCACGTTATCGCGCCGTGGCTAACATTAGGAAGGCATAGTAATGATGATCGATACCAAAGTCCGTCACGTCACCAGACCGGGGGCGAATCTGTTCCTCGAACTCGGGTTTTCCGTCGAAGAAGCGAAGCGTCTGCACGCGGCATCGCAGAAACAGATCAACGACACCCGCCTGCTGAAAGAACAGCTGATGACGGAACTCTCCAGCTGGATCGAACTGCATCATCTAAAGCAGTCGGAAGCGGCCGAAATCCTGATGGTGTCGCGCCCGCGCGTGTCCGATGTCGTCAACAAGAAGACGACCAAGTTCACGATCGACACGCTGGTCGAAATGATGAGCCGGATCGGCAAGCCGGTTACGCTGGCGGTCGGTTAACCCATGCTTGTGCAGGGTGTTTGTCATTTCGGCGCGCGGTCGTGCCGCCATAGCACGTCGCTGCCGCCATTCGTCCGATTCAGCACGCGAGCCAGCACGAACAGCAGATCCGACAAACGGTTCACGTACTGGCGCGGAGCCGCGCTAACGGTGTCAGCCGCGCCGAGTGCAACGATCGCGCGCTCAGCGCGGCGGCACACCGTTCGGCATACATGCGCAAGCGAAGCCGCCCGCGAACCGGCAGGAAGAATGAACTCTTTCAGAGGCGGCAACGTCGCGTTGTAGTCGGCAAGCCAGGTATCCAGCTGCCTTAGGTGCGCGTCGGCAATGATGCTGTGACCAGGTATGCTCAGTTCGCCGCCCAGATCGAACAAGTCGTGCTGGATCAGCGTGAGCGCGGCCCGCACGTCGTCAGACAAACTCTCGCACAGCAAGACACCGATATGCGAATTGAGCTCGTCGATCTCACCGATCGCCTCGATTCGCGCGTCGTCCTTACGCACGCGTCGGCCGTCGCCGAGCCCTGTCGTGCCGTCATCGCCGGTGCGCGTGGCGATCCTGCTCAAGCGGTTGCCCATGATGTTGTCCTTGATGGTTTCCCTGGCGCCGTCCCGTTCGTTCGATCCCGACGCGCGGCATATGCACATCCAGCCGTCGCACCCATTATAGATTCCGTCCGCAGCGGCCTCGCCGCTTCAACCGCCGGGCCTGCGAGCAGACGATCGGCGTAAAATGATCCAAAACCACATGAGACATGCCTTCAGGAGACGAGCGTGAACCATCCCGTGCCGCCCGCCACCGTGCGCCGCCCTTTCCCCGCTGAACTACTCGCTTCGCTCAAGTCCGCGTTCGGCGATCGCGTGTCCACCGCCGAAGCCGTGCGCACCAACCACGGCCGCGACGAGTCGCCGTTCGATCCGCAGTTACCCGATGCCGTCGTCTTTGCACGCACTACCGAGGACGTGCAAACCGTCGTGAAGCTATGCGGCCAATATGACGTGCCGATCATTCCGTACGGCAACGGTTCGTCACTCGAAGGCCATCTGCTTGCGGTCCACGGTGGTGTGTCGATCGATCTTTCCGGAATGAACCGCGTGCTGTCGATCAACGCGGAAGACCTGACCGTCACCGTCGAGCCCGGCATCTCGCGCAAGCAGTTGAACGAAGCCCTGCGCGACACCGGCCTCTTCTTCCCGATCGATCCCGGCGCGGACGCGAGCATCGGCGGCATGTCGGCCACGCGTGCGTCAGGCACCAACGCCGTGCGCTACGGCACGATGCGCGAAAACGTCCTGGGGCTGACCGTCGTGCTTGCGGACGCTCGCGTGATGCGTACCGGCACGCGCGCACGCAAATCGTCGGCAGGCTACGACCTGACGCGTCTTCTCGTCGGTTCGGAAGGCACGCTGGGGGTCATCACGGAGATTACCGTGCGGCTCTACCCGCAGCCGGAAGCAGTTTCCGCGGCGGTATGTGTGTTTGCATCGATGGGCGATGCGGTGCGCGCGGTGATCGAGACGATCCAGCTCGGCGTGCCGGTAGCGCGGGTCGAGTTTGTCGATTCGCTTGCAGTCCGTTCGATCAACCGTCACTCGAACCTGACGCTGCGCGAAGCACCGACGCTCTTCTTCGAATTCCACGGCACCGAAGCCAGCGTGAAGGAACAGGCCGAACTCGTGCAGGAGATCGCCGCGCAGAATGCCGGAGAAGGTTTCGAATGGGCCACGCGGCCGGAAGACCGCAGCCGCCTGTGGAACGCGCGGCACAACGCGTATTTCGCGATGCTGCAATTGAAACCCGGCTGCCGCGCGGTCACCACCGATGTCTGCGTACCCATTTCGCGTCTTGCGGAATGCGTCGTGGAAACGGAGCAGGACTTGCAAGCTTCACCGCTGCCTTGCCCGATCGTCGGCCATGTCGGCGACGGCAACTTCCACGTCGCGATACTGATCGACCCGAACCGGCCGGAAGAGCTTGCGGAAGCGGAGCGCCTGAACCAGCGGATCGTCCAGCGCGCATTGCGCATGGATGGCACATGCAGCGGCGAGCATGGCGTGGGCCTGCACAAGATGTGCTTTCTGCTGGAGGAACACGGCGCCGTCGCGATCGACACGATGCGTTCGATCAAACATGCGCTCGATCCGCATAACCTGATGAATCCCGGCAAGATCTTTTCATGGGCGGCATAACATAGCCGAACGGCGGCCTCTGAGACGCGACAACCCAACGCGTGCCGCGGCCAGCCATACGCCCCGAAAAAAGGAAACACGAGGAGACAGACGATGAACGCACCCGCCGAACTGTCGGCTGAAGTGCTCGCGCAGCGCCAACGGGAAGTCGTGCAGGCCTTGATGGCCGTCCTGCCGACTCACTGCCTGCTGTATCGCGAGGAAGACACGGTCGCCTATGAATGCGACGGGCTCGCCGCGTACCGGCGGCTGCCGCTTGCGGTCGTGCTGCCGGAAACCGAATCGCAGGTCCAGCGCATCGTGCAGATCTGCCATCGGCTCGATGTGCCGATCGTGCCGCGCGGCGCGGGCACGAGCCTGTCGGGCGGTGCGATGCCGATCCGCCACGGCATAGTCGTGTCGCTCGCGCGCTTTCGCAAGATCGTCGAGGTCGACCCGTACGCGCGAACCGCCACTGTGCAGCCCGGCGTGCGCAACCTGTCGATCTCCGAGGCCGCCGCGCCGTTCGGGCTTTACTATGCGCCCGATCCGTCGTCGCAGATCGCCTGCACGATCGGCGGCAACGTCGCCGAAAATTCCGGCGGCGTGCACTGCCTGAAGTACGGACTGACGGTGCACAACGTCATGCGCGTGCGTGCGATTACGATGGAAGGCGAAGTGGTCGAGTTCGGCTCGCTGAGTCCCGACGCACCGGGCCTCGATCTGCTCGCCGTGGCGGTCGGCAGCGAAGGCATGTTTGCGATCGTCACCGAAATCACGGTCAAGCTGATTCCCAAACCGCAGGCGGCGCAGGTCATCATGGCGAGTTTCGACGACGTCGTGAAAGGCGGCGATGCGGTAGCGAGCATCATTGCCGCGGGCATCATTCCGGCGGGCCTCGAAATGATGGACAAACCCGCGACACGCGCCGTCGAGGAATTCGTCCACGCGGGCTACGACCTCGACGCGGCGGCGATCCTGCTGTGCGAATCCGATGGCACCCCGGAAGAAGTCAGCGAAGAAATCGTCAGAATGACGGCCGTGCTGCGCGAGCACGGCGCAACCCGCATCCAGATCTCGCGCTCGGAAAGCGAGCGGTTGCGCTTCTGGTCCGGGCGCAAGAACGCGTTCCCTGCGGCTGGCCGTATCTCGCCGGACTACTACTGCATGGACGGCACGGTGCCACGGCGCAGCATCGGCCCGCTGCTCAAGCGCATCGAGGCCATGGAAACAAAGTACAACCTGCGCTGCATCAACGTCTTTCACGCGGGAGACGGCAACATGCACCCGCTCATCCTTTTCAACGGCAACGATCTCGACGAATGGCACCGCGCCGAGGCGTTCGGCGCGGACATTCTTGAGAGCTGTGTCGAACTGGGCGGAACGGTGACAGGCGAGCACGGCGTCGGCATTGAGAAGATCAATTCGATGTGCGTGCAATTCTCGCCGGAGGAGCGCGATACATTTCATGCGGTCAAACGCGCGTTCGACCCACCCGGCCTGCTAAACCCGGACAAGGGCATCCCCACGCGCGCCCGCTGCGCCGAGTACGGCAAAATGCATATTCGCGGCGGCCTGCTGCCGCATCCCGAATTGCCGCGTTTCTAGGCGATATTTCATGCCGCTCATTTCGAATCGCTCATTTCGAATCGCTTAGGATTGCACCGCACACGGCCTGCATGAAGCGCCGGCCTGTTCGTGCGGCGCCTGTCCGTAACTGTCGCGCATAACCGCCTCGGCTACGTCAAGGCTCCCGCAGGGACGCCCTGACGCATTCCCGCGCAAACACAACCCGTACGGGTCCGCTCCGGGTTGCCAGCCCGTCTGCGCCCGGTACAATCGAAAGCATTACAACGAAGCATGACGCCATGGAAGAGGACGACATCGTCGCCGTATGGTCCGAACGTATTCGTTCGGCCACCG
>DASXXR010000144.1:0-8299 GCA_036502945.1 Paraburkholderia sp.
GCAGCCGAGCTTTTCGCCCGACGACAAGGATCCGCAAACCCAGTCTGTCGAATTCGCCGCGCCGCTGCCCGAACACGCAAACCTCACGATCGACGTGCCGGCCAACCTGAAGGACGTGAGCGGCCGCGCGCTGTCGAACGCAGACCTGTTCCCGCTGAAGACGACCACCGCGCCGCTACCGCCGCTCGCGAAGTTTTCGTCGGGCACGTTCGGAATCATCGAGCGCTTCGCGGAACCCGACATGCCCGCGCTCGTGCCGGTCACGCTGCGCAACGTCGAAGCGGATCTGCACATCGCCGGACTCAACGCGGGCAATGCGCAATTCACGAAGCTGCGTGTCGACGCCGATGCGGACATCCGCCGCTGGATGCGGCTCGTCGACCGCTTCGACGAATACGCAATGACCGCATCGTCGATCTCGGCACTGATGCCGGGTCTGCTCGATCATGCGCAGCATCCGGTGTACGTGCCGCGCTCGCCGGGCCAAGCGGCGCAAGACGACCAGACGAACCAGCTGATCGACGTGCGCTCGCTGTCGCTGCTCGCCGGACAGCGCGGCGTAGAAACGCTCGCGCTGCCGAAGGCCGATCCGAACACCTTGCGGCCGTTCGAAGTGGTCGGCGTGCCGGTGCCGAAGCCCGGCTTCTACGTGATCGAACTGGCCTCGCCCACGCTCGGCGCGTCGCTGCTCGGCAAGCCGGCGCCGATGTACGTGCGCACCGCGGTGCTGGTGACGAACCTCGGCGTGCATTTCAAGCAGGGCCGCGAGAACAGCGTCGTGTGGGTGACGACGCTCGACAAAGGCCAGCCCGTGCCGAACGCCGACATTCACGTGAGCGACTGCAACGGCACCGAACTCGCATCCGGCAAGACCGACGCGAAAGGCCTGCTGACGATCGGCAAGCCGTTGCGCGCGGCCGACAAATGCACGGACGGCAACTACGAAGGCCTTTTCGTTTCCGCGCGCATCGATGATCCGAAAACCGGCGCGGACATGGCGTTCGTGCGCTCCGAATGGAATCGCGGCATCGAAGCATGGCGCTTCAATGTGCCGACCGACACGAGCAGCGTAGAGACGGTGCGTGCGCACACGATCTTCGACCGCACGCTGTTGCGCGCCGGCGAAACGGTCTCGATGAAGCATCTGATGCGGGTCGAGACGTTAAGCGGCTTCGCGTTGCCCAGGCGCTATCCGGCGCGCGT
The DNA here is from genome assembly GCA_036502945.1 of Paraburkholderia sp. GTDB lineage: Bacteria > Pseudomonadota > Gammaproteobacteria > Burkholderiales > Burkholderiaceae > Paraburkholderia. The sequence continues at coordinate 1,204 of DASXXR010000144.1, forward strand.
GACGATCCGGCATCTGGGCAGCGGCCAGACCTATCGCCTGCCGCTGAAATGGGCCGCCGACCATACCGCCGATTCCGCATTCGCGATTCCCGCCGCGGCGAAACTCGGCGAATACAGCGTGTCGCTCGACGACGGCAACGCGGACAGCCGCAGTGATCAAGGCGGCGATCAAGCCAACGATCAAGATGACGAAGCACCCAGCATCAGCTACGCGTCGGGCAGCTTCCGTGTCGAGGAATTCCGTCTGCCGGTATTCAAAGGCTCGATCGCCGTACGCGACGAGAAAACGCATCCGCTCGTCGCCGCAAGGCAAGCGCCGCTTGCCCTTCAGATCGACTATGTGTCGGGCGGCGCGGCATCCGGCTTGCCGGTCCAGGTGTCGGCGCTTTTGAAAAACACGTCGCCCGCATTCGCCGACGCGTTTCCCGGCTTCGGCTTCATGCCCTACCGCAAGCATGCCGACAACGACGCATCGTCTGCGGACGGCGAAGACACCGACACATCATCCACCGACGAAGCCGCGAAGCTGATCGCCGACAAGGAACCCGTCACGCTCGATCGCAACGGCGCCGGCGCGCTGACGTTGCAGAACCTGCCTTCGCTCGATGCACCGAAACGCGTCACACTCGAAGCAACCTTCGCCGACCCGAACGGCGAAGTGCAGACCCTCAGCGGCAGCGCGACGCTGTGGCCCGCCGCGGTCGTCGCGGGCGTGAAATCGGGTCAATGGGTATCGGTCGGCAATACGGTGCCGGTGAAGGCGCTCGCCGTCGATCTGCAAGGCAAGCCACGCGCGGGTGTGGCGCTCGACGTACGCGGCATCGCGAGAATCACGACGACCTCGCGAAAGCGCCTGGTCGGCGGCTTCTACGCGTATGACAACCACACCGAAACGAAAGACCTCGGCACGCTGTGCAGCGGCAAGAGCGACGACCATGGCCTGCTGTCGTGCGATGCGAAGCTGCGCGAAGCGGGCAACATCGATCTCGTCGTCACCGCGCGGGACGGCGACGGCCATGGGTCGACGGCAAGCACGTCGGTATGGGTCACGCGCGAAGATCAACTATGGTTCGGCGGCGAAAACACCGATCGCATCGACGTGTTGCCCGAAAAGAACGCGTACGAACCCGGCGAAACCGCGCGCTTTCAGGTGCGGATGCCGTTTCGCTTCGCCACCGCGCTCGTCGCGGTCGAGCGCGAAGGGATTGTCGAGACGCGCGTCGTTCAGCTGAACGGCAACAATCCGACCATCGAACTGAAAGTCGACGAGGTGTGGGGACCGAACGTGTACGTGTCAGTCCTGGCGCTGCGCGGCCGGCTTCGCGAAGTGCCGTGGTATTCGTTCTTCACATGGGGCTGGAAAGCGCCGCTCGAATGGGCTCGCGCGTTCTGGTACGAAGGCCGGCAGTACGAAGCGCCGACTTCGCTCGTCGATCTGTCGAAGCCGGCGTTCCGCTACGGGCTCGCGGAGATCAAGGTCGGCACCGCCGCGCACCGGCTCGCGGTCACCGTCGCGCCGGATGCGACGTCGTACACGGTGCGCGGCAAAGCGCAGGTGAAACTGCGCGTCCAGTTGCCGGGCGGCAAGCCCGCGCCGGCCGGCACGCAGATCGCGGTGGCGGCGGTCGACGAAGCGCTGCTCGAGCTGATGCCCAACCGCAGCTGGGACGTGCTCGATGCGATGCTGCAACGGCGCGCCTATGGCGTCGAAACGGCGACCGCGCAAATGGAAATCGTCGGGCGCCGGCACTTCGGGCGCAAAGCGGTGCCGGCGGGCGGCGGCGGCGGGCACAGCGCGACGCGCGAACTGTTCGACACGCTGCTGCTGTGGAATCCGCGCGTAACGCTCGACGCGAACGGCGAAGCGACGCTCGGCGTACCGCTCAACGACTCGCTGACCCGCTTCCGGATCGTCGCGGTCGCCGCCGTCGGCACCGGCCTGTTCGGCACCGGCAGCGCGTCGATCCGCAGCACGCAGGACCTGCAACTGATCTCGGGCTTGCCGCCGCTGGTGCGCGAGGGCGATGTATTCCGCGCGCAATTCACCGTGCGCAATACGACGGCGCGCGCGATGAAGGTGGTCGTCACGCCGAACGTGCCGGGGCTCGCGCTGCCTGCGCAAGCGGTCGATCTCGCGGCGGACTCGGCGGGCGAAGTGGCGTGGACTGTCACGACGCCCGACGGTCTCGCCGATGTATCGTTGCCCGCGTTGCCCGCGTTGCCCGCGCTGACGTGGAGTGTCGCCGCGGCCGAACAGGGCGGCCCGCATGTCACCGACGCGCTGAAGATCACGCAACGGGTGGCCGCCGCGATCCCCCTCTCGGTTCAACAGGCGACGCTTGCGCAAGTGGAAGGCACGCTGTCGCTGCCGGTCGCCGCACCGCCCGACGCAACGTCGGCGCAAAGCGGCGCGTTGCGCGGCGGCATCGCCGTCTCGCTGCAGGCGAAGCTGTCGGACGGGATGCCGGGGGTGCGCCGCTGGTTCGAACGCTATCCGTACAGTTGCCTCGAACAGCAGACGTCGCGCGCGATCGGGCTGCGCAATCCGCAGATGTGGCAAACCGTGGTCGCGAAAATGCCGGTGTATCTGGACCGCGACGGCCTCGCGAACTACTTCCCGCCAGCCGACGACAGCCGCAGCGCAGGCAGCACCGCGTTGACCGCTTACCTGCTGTCGGTCAGCGACGAAGCGTCGAAGAACGACCCCCGCTTTGCGCTGCCCGACGATCTGCGCGGCAAGCTCGAAGCCGGGCTCGCGAGTTTTGTCGAAGGCCGCATCGAGCGTGATACGTGGGCGCCGCGCAAGGATCTCGATCTGCGCAAGCTCGCGGCACTGGAAGCGTTGTCGCGTTACGGCGCGGCACAGCCGCGCATGCTCGATTCGATCGAAATCGCGCCGAACCAGTGGCCGACGTCGGCGGTACTCGACTACTACGCAATCGTTACGCGCATGAAAGACCTTGCGCAACGCGACGACACGCTCGCGCAGCTCGAACAGATCCTGCGCGCGCGGCTCACGTATCAGGGCACGCGCGTCACGTTTTCCACCGCCGCGGACGACGATCTGTGGTGGCTCATGACGGGCACCGAAACAAACGCGGCACGCGTTGCACTGACGTTCGTCGACGTGCCCGGCTGGAAAGACGAGATGCCGCGGCTCGTCGGCGGCCTGCTCGCGCTGCAGCGCAACGGCGCATGGCAGACCACGACGTCGAATGTATGGGGCTCGCTCGCGGTCGAACGTTTTTCGCGCGCCTTCGAAAGCGTGCCGGTGACGGGGCAGACCACGCTGCAGCTCGGCGCGATCGACAAGACGATCTCGTGGAATCAACCGCCCGCTGTGGCCGCTTATGCATCGGCTACGCCCGCCACGAAGACCGCCGACACCCGCAGTCAGCTGCTGCCGTGGCCACCGGCGTCGCAACGCGCTGCGCCGCTGACGCTGACCCATGACGGCACAGGCAAGCCGTGGGCCACGATCGAAGGTCTCGCCGCGGTCGCGTTGAAGGCGCCGTTCGCAGCGGGCTACCGGATCACGAAAACCGTCACGCCGCTGGACCCGGCGGTGAAGGGTGCCTACACACGCGGCGACGTGGTGCGCGTGCATCTCGACATCGATGCGCAGACCGACATGACCTGGGTCGTCGTCAACGACCCGGTGCCGGCGGGCGCGACGATACTCGGCTCGGGGCTCGGCCGCGATTCCGAAGCCGCGGCCCAAAACGAAGCGACGCCGCGCGGCGCGTGGCCGGCGTTCGTCGAACGCGGCTTCGACGGTTATCGCGCGTATTACGCGTATGTGCCGAAGGGCAGGTTCTCGGTCGAATACACGGCGCGGCTCAACAATGTCGGCACGTTCGGTCTGCCGCCGACGCGCGTCGAAGCGCTGTATGCGCCGTCGACCTTCGGCGCGTTGCCGAACGCACCGTTTGTGGTGCGGCTGGCGGCAGCGGTCGCTGGGGCCACCGCCGCCGTGAAGTGATATCGCGCGAAACCATCATGAGCCGCCCGCCGATGCCGATGCCCACACCCACGCTTAAAACCGCACAGCGGCGGCGTTGCATGCACGCGGCGCTCATCGGCGCGGCATGGCTTGTGGCTCCGCTCGCCGCGCATGCGTTGCCCACATTCAACGACGTTCGCACGCAATGGCGCAGCTCCGACTGGCTGCTGGTGTCGCGCGACGGCCGGACGCTGCAGCGCACGCGGATCGACCGCAGTGAACGGCGCGGCGATTGGGTCGCGCTCGCCGACATGTCGCCGGCGCTGCGCGAGGCGATCGTCGTGTCGGAAGACAAGCGCTTCTATGAGCATAGCGGCGTCGACTGGCGTGGGGCGGCCGCGGCCGCGTGGGCGAACCTGTGGAACACGCGCACGCGCGGCGCGTCGACCGTGACGATGCAATTGACGGGCCTGCTCGACGACGACCCGCGGCGCTCAGGGCAACGCTCCGTCGTGCAGAAAGCCGGACAGGCTGTCGATGCGTGGCGGCTCGAGCGCACGTGGCGCAAGGACCAGATTCTCGAAGCGTATCTGAACCTCGTGCCGTTTCGCGGCGAGACAGTGGGCTTGTCGGCGTTGTCGCTGACGCTGTTCGGCAAGGCGCCTTCCGGTCTCGACCGACGCGAAGCCGCGGTGACCGCCGCGCTGGTACGCGCACCGAATGCGCCGTACCCGAAAGTCGCCGCGCGCGCGTGCCGGATCCTGCGCGATATGCAGGCGGCGGATCGCTGCGCCAACCTCGAGAGCTTCGTGCAGCTGACGTTCGTGCGTCCTGCGCCGGCCTTGCTGTCGGCTTCGCCCGACGCCGAATCGCTCGCGCCGCACTTTGCGCGGCGCATCGCGAACGAGGTGCATCCGGCGGCCGGCGCGCGGGTCGCGTCGACGCTCGACGCGAATCTGCAGCGCTTCGCGCGCGACGCGCTCACGCGGGCGTTGCTCGAACTGAACGCGCGCGCTCATCCGCGTAACGTGCAGGACGGCGCCGTCGTCGTGCTCGACAATGCGACCGGCGATGTGCTTGCATGGGTCGGTTCCTCGGGCGGGCTCGGCGCACTCGGCGGACGCTCCGCTGCGCCCGAAGTCGACGCGGTGCTCGCGCGTCGCCAGGCCGGTTCCACGCTGAAGCCGTTCCTGTATGCACAGGCCATCGACGAGCGGCGCCTGACGGCCGCTTCGCTCCTCGACGATGCACCGCTCGACCTCGCAGCCGGCGGCGGGCTCTACATCCCGCAAAACTACGACAAGGACTTCAAGGGCTGGGTGAGCGTGCGCACCGCGCTCGGTTCGTCGCTGAACGTGCCGGCCGTGCGCGCGCTCGTGATGGTCACGCCGCATCGCTTTGCGAACACGCTGACCGGGCTCGGCCTGCCGCTCAGGCAGAGCGGCGACTACTACGGCTACAGTCTCGCGCTCGGCAGCGCGGACGTGACGCTGCTGTCGCTGACGAACGCGTACCGGGCGCTCGCGAACGGCGGCATCGCGTCGCCGACGTTCGATCTCGCGCGCCATCCGGCGACCCCGTACGGCACCGCGCCGCAGTCCGCGCAACGCGTGTTCAGCGCCGACGCGAGCTTCATCGTGACAACAGTGCTGGCCGACAACAACGCGCGCACGCGGACCTTCGGCTTCGACAGCCCGCTCGCGACGCGTTTCTTCTCGGCCGTGAAAACCGGCACGAGCAAGGATATGCGCGACAACTGGACGATCGGCTTCACGTCGCGCTATACAGTCGGCGTGTGGGTCGGCAATGCCGACGGCGCGCCGATGTGGGACGTGTCGGGCGTCACCGGCGCCGCGCCGGTGTGGGCCGCGATCGTCGGCTACCTGCACAGACGCGTGGCAAGCCACCCGCCGGCCGCGCCAGATGGCGTGATCCGCACGCAGGTGAAGTTCGAGCACGCGCTCGAACCCACGCGCGACGACTGGTTCCTGCGCGGCACGCAAACGCCCGTCGTCCGCCTTGCGGCCGGCGCCGATGCGTCTTCGGCAGAGCGATTGACCGCGCGCGCCGCGCCGCGCATCGGCGCGCCCGCCGACGGCACCCTTTTCGCACTCGACCCGGACATCCCGCCGGCCCGCCAGCGCATCGCATTCGAGCGCGCAAGCGGCACCTCTACGCGCAGCGCATGGCGGCTCGACGGCCAGGTACTCGGCGATGCGCAACGCGTATTGTGGCTACCGTGGCCTGGCCGGCACCTGCTGGAGCTGGTGAGCGCGGACGGCAAGCGCGCCGACGCCGTGCACTTCGAAGTGCGCGGTGCGACAGCGCGTATGGCAACCGCCGCCCCGCCCGCACCGCAATTAGGCAGATTATTTAAATAGTGTCAACCGCGATTTACTTGCGATGAATTGATCGGTATAACTCGACGTTTTCCGCAATAACGACGCGTAAATTGTCCTATGCTTGATTCGCAGCGCTTGCTGACTGGATGCGTCGTCCGTTCCCGGCCTATTTCGCCCTCAATGGAGTGCTTGCCATGTTGAAGAAGCTCTGGATGCTTTGCATTGCGCTGGTTCTGCTGTTATCCGCCGGCCTCGCGGCGGCCGTCGAAGTCAATACCGCGGATCAGGCCGCACTCGAATCGGTCAAGGGCATCGGCCCCGTTCATGCAAAAGCGATCATCGACGAACGCACGAAAAACGGCCCGTTCAAGAACGCAGACGACCTCGCCGCGCGCGTGAAGGGCATCGGCACGAAATCCGTGACGAACCTCGAAGCAGCAGGGTTGACGATCAACGGATCGGCGGCGCCGCCGTCGGGCGCGAAGGCCGGCGCGTCGTCCACCTCGAAGTCCACCTCGAAGGCCGCCGCAAAGCCCGCACCGCAGCCGGCGACAGCCGCAACAGCCGCACCTTCGGCCGCCAGCGCGCCAACCGACGCATCGGGCACGAAGACATCGAAGTCGAAGAAGAAGAGCAAGGCTGCATCGGCGCCTGCGGCGTCGGGCGCATAACGATTGCAACGACCACCGCGGCGATGCGCGTGGCGGTAATGACGGCGACGATCACAACGACATCGTGAACCGCCTGCCGCCGTCCGTCACAGCACCTGCTCCCGGCGCGTTTCAGCTATCCGGTGCCGCGCGTTGCGCGC
>DASXXR010000145.1:0-2237 GCA_036502945.1 Paraburkholderia sp.
GCGGATGTCGCAATAACGTGCCGGTGCGTGCGGCGGCTAAATCAGGCACAAGGCCGCTTGCGAAACCTCGGCGCGCAATGTCGTAGCTGATTGTGTAATCGCAAGTCAGTATAGGCAACGGCGTTCGAATATTCCATTGCGAACGTTCATACGTTTAGTTCCCCGTTAGATCGTATCGGCGCTGCACTGCGGCATAGGACCTTGGTCCAATTGACCGGGCCTGTCAGCACAAACCAGAATGAAAGGCACGGTGTTGTGCGGACGTTGCCGTGCAGACTTCGAACCGGCGCAGCGCGTTAGCCACCCATGTCGAGATGATTCGTTGACATGGATCATTGACATGAATGCGTCGCCCGCGTTGTATACCTTAGTTACGCGTACGTTCAGGAAACGCATCGTCATCGTCATCGTCGGATCGTCGGATCGCCGGCATACACGCCCGGCCACGGCGCATCACACGAACCCTCCGGACCGGCGCCGGATGCGAATTTCCTGTTGCCAACGGCTTTCGCTGCTTTTCGACTTCGAGGTCTTCGCTATGAACGCAGGTACTCAGTTCGCACGCAGTCAGCAGATCGGCGCAAACGTTGCGCGCGTTTTTCAGAAGCGCGCGGAAATTGCACAGAAGCATTTCAATGAGCGGGCGCACGACGCACTCAACGGCAAAGACGGCATCTCGAGCGGCGCATTCCCCGCCGCGTTCGATCCGCTGAGCGGCTATCGCTATGCGGCCGATCTTGTCCAGCGGTCGGTGCTCTTCTGGGACACGCTGCGCCAGCGCGGCAATAATTTTGTCGACCAGGCTTCGCGCGGATCACAGCCGGTGCTCCATTTCGACCATGAAGTCGTGCTCGATGGCCGAATGTTCGAGCGTCCGGTGAACTACGCGTTGCTGAGCATCCACCCACCTGAAGGAACGGTCATCGACGCGCGCAAGCGGCCGTACATCATCATCGACCCGCGCGCCGGCCACGGGCCCGGCATTGGCGGCTTCAAGGACGATTCGCAGGTGGGCGTCGCGCTGCACGCGGGGAACCCCGTCTATTTCGTCGTGTTTTTCCGCGACCCCGAACCGGGTCAAACCATGCTCGACGTGTGCGCGGCCGAGCAGCGCTTTGTGAAGAAGGTGCGCGCACTGCATCCAGACAGCCCGAAGCCGGCGATCGTCGGTAACTGCCAGGGCGGCTGGGCCGCGATGATGCTCGCCACCTCCGAGCCCGACGACACCGGCCCGATCGTGATCAACGGCGCGCCGATGTCGTACTGGAGTGGCGCATGGACCGAGGGCGAGGGCGACAACCCGATGCGCTACGCGGGCGGCATGCTGGGCGGAACCTGGCTCGCCTCGCTGACGGCGGATATGGGCAACGGCAAGTTCGACGGCGCGCATCTGGTGCAGAACTTCGAAGACCTTAACCCTGCGAACAGCCTGTGGGACAAGTACTACCACCTGTTCGACAACGTCGACACCGAGCCCCCACGCTTTCTCGACTTCGAGCGCTGGTGGGGTGGCTATTATCTGATGAATCGCGACGAGATCGAATGGATCACGCGTAATCTGTTTGTCGGCAACAAGCTGTGGTCCGGCGAAGTGAGCGGCACCGGCGGGGCGTCGTTCGATTTGCGCGATATCAAATCGCCGATCGTTCTGTTTGCGTCGCTCGGCGACAACATCACGCCGCCGCAGCAGGCGTTCAACTGGGTTGCCGATATCTACGGCAGCACCGAGGAAATCAAGGCGCGCGGGCAGGTGATCATCGGCTTGATGCACCAGAGCATTGGCCACCTGGGCATTTTCGTTTCCGGAAAGGTCGCGAAGAAGGAGCACACGCAGATCGTTTCGGTTCTCGAGACGATCGAATCGTTTCCACCCGGTCTCTACGCGATGGAAATTACCGAACACAAGTCGGCCGACGGGCACCCCGAATATGAGGTCGCGTTCCGCGAGCACCGCCTCGAAGACATCACCGCGCATCTGAACCGGTTCAAACGCGTCGATGAATTGCCGTTCAAGGCGGTCGAGCAGATTTCGGAATTCAACCAGCGCGCGTACGAACTATTCGCGCAGCCGTTCGTTCAGGCAGTATCGAATGAAACGACAGCCAATCTGCTGCGCCAGTTTCATCCGCTGCGCGCGCAGCGCTGGATGCTCTCGGATCTGAATCCGTGGCTCGCATGGCTCGGGCCGGCCGCGAATGCGGTGAAGGCGAATCGTGACAAGCCGGACGGTGTCAATC
>DASXXR010000146.1:0-2930 GCA_036502945.1 Paraburkholderia sp.
CATGTACACGAGCGCGTTCCCGGCCGTCAATCATGCCGACTGGAACAAGAGCGCTGCCTTGCTGCGCAACATCGACAAGCTACGCGACCGTATCCGGGCGCTGGAAGCGGCTGCGGCGCCCAGCGAGGAGCCGGGCAGGAAGACATGAGTGGCGATTGGACAACCGTCAGATATCAAGCAGCAGGTTAAGCAGATCAAGCAGCAAGCCAGGCAGGAAGCGTCGGTTGTGGTGACAGGGCAGCATGGGCGGCCGGGTCACTTCGAGCGACGGCGGCACGCGTTACCCACCCACCGAATCCGTATCCGCAGTCATCATCGCGCAGTCAATGCGTGAGCAGAAACACCATGAGCACCGAAAAAATCAATCTCGACATTCACAAGATTCTCACGCTGCTGCCGCATCGCTACCCGATCCTGCTAGTTGATCGGGTGCTCGAACTCGAGCCGCACAAGAGCATCAAGGCGCTGAAGAATGTGTCGATCAACGAACCGTACTTCATGGGCCACTTCCCGAAGCGTCCGGTGATGCCGGGCGTGCTGATTCTGGAAGCGCTCGCGCAAACGGCTGCGCTCCTCACGTTCGCGGAAGAGCCGCACGACCCGGACAACACGCTGTACCTGTTCGTCGGCATCGACAATGCGCGCTTCAAACGCGTTGTCGAACCGGGCGATCAGCTGATCCTGAATGTGACGTTCGAGCGCCATATGCGCGGCATCTGGAAGTTCAAGGCGCGCGCGGAAGTCGACGGCGCGGTGGCGGCCGAAGCCGACCTGATGTGCGCGGTCCGGCAGTCGGACGAAACCTGAGGCAAGGGCCCGATAAGCGCCCGTTAAGGGCCGGGGAAGGCCAATGAACACCAATCAGCGGTCATCGAAGATCGCCATTTCTGCGTCTCCCGACGCGTTGGCGGCATCCCGATAACGCAACTGAAATACAAGCGAGGGCGCATGAGCAGGATTCATCCCACTGCAATCATCGAGTCGGGTGCACAGCTCGACGAAACGGTCGAAATCGGACCGTACGCCATCGTTGGCGCGCACGTCACGATCGGCGCGCGAACCACGGTGGGTTCGCATAGCGTGATCGAAGGGCACACGACGATCGGCGAAGACAACCGGATCGGTCACTACGCATCGGTCGGCGGCCCGCCGCAGGATATGAAGTACAAGGGCGAGCCGACGAAGCTCGCGATCGGCCATCGCAACACGATCCGCGAATTCACGACGATTCACACCGGCACGGTGCAGGACACGGGCATCACGACGCTCGGCGACGACAACTGGATCATGGCTTACGTGCACGTCGGCCACGACTGCCAGATCGGCAGCAACGTGATCCTCGCGAGCAATGCGCAGATGGCGGGGCACGTGATCGTCGGCGATTACGCGATTGTCAGCGGCATGTGCGGCGTGCATCAGTTCGTGCGGATCGGCGCGCATTCGATGCTGGGCGGCGCGTCGGCGCTCGTGCAGGACGTGCCGCCGTTCGTGATGGCGGCGGGCAACAAGGCGGAGCCGCACGGCATCAACATCGAAGGGCTGCGCCGGCGCGGCTTTTCGCCGGATGCAATTTCGGCGCTGCGCACCGCGTACCGGCTGCTGTACAAGAACGGCCTGTCGCTCGAAGAAGCGAAGCTGCAACTGCGCGAACTGGCGTCGGCGGGCGGCGAGGGCGACGAACCGGTGCGCGAGTTCGTCGACTTCATCGAAGCGTCGCAGCGCGGCATCATCCGCTGACGTGCCGATGTCGCTCCATCCGAGTCAACTGCGGCTTGCACTCGTGGCCGGCGAACCGTCCGGCGACCTGCTGGGCGCGTCGCTGCTTGACGGCCTCGCCGCGCAACTGCCCGACGCCGCGCGCTACTACGGGATCGGCGGCCCGCGCATGATCGCGCACGGCTTCGATGCGCATTGGCCGATGGAAAAGCTGACGGTGCGCGGCTATGTGGAAGCGCTGCGGCATATTCCCGAAATTCTCGGTATCCGCAACGAACTGAAGCGCCAGTTACTGGCCGATCCACCCGATGCCTTCATCGGCGTCGATGCGCCGGATTTCAATTTCGGTCTCGAACACGCGCTGCGCGACGCGGGCATTCCGACCATTCACCTTGTCTGTCCGTCGATCTGGGCATGGCGCGGCGGGCGAATCAAGAAGATCGTCAAAGCGGTCGACCACATGCTGTGCGTGTTTCCGTTCGAAAAACCGCTGCTCGAGAAGGTGGGTGTGGCGGCGACCTACGTCGGTCACCCGCTCGCCGACGAAATTCCGCTCGAACCCGACACGGCAGGCGCGCGCCGTACGCTCGGCTTGCTGGACAGCGGCGCGGTGATCGCGGTGCTGCCGGGCAGCCGCCGCTCGGAAATTGCGCTGATCGGCCCAACGTTTTTCGACGCAATGGAACTGATGCAGCAGCGCGAACCCGGCGTGCGCTTCGTGATGCCGGCCGCGACGCCTGCGCTGCGTGAACTGCTGAAGCCGCTCGTCGATGCGCACCCGAATCTCGCGCTGACGATCACCGACGGCAACGCGCAACTCGCAATGACAGCCGCCGATGCAATCCTCGTGAAAAGCGGCACGGTGACGCTCGAAGCCGCGCTGCTGAAAAAGCCGATGGTCATCTCGTACAAGGTGCCGTGGCTGACGGGACAGATCATGCGGCGGCAGGGCTATTTACCGTATGTGGGGCTGCCGAACATTCTCGCGGGGCGCTTTGTCGTCCCCGAGATCCTGCAGCATTTCGCGACGCCGCAAGCGCTTGCCGATGCGACGCTGACCCAGTTGCGCGACGACGCGAACCGGCGCACGCTGACGGAAATTTTCACGGAAATGCATCACGTGCTGAAGCAGAACACAGCGAAGCGTGCGGCGGCGGCGGTCGCGCAGGTGATCGACGCGCGCAGGGTGCGCGCGTGAACGCCGCTCGTGCGCC
>DASXXR010000147.1:0-6580 GCA_036502945.1 Paraburkholderia sp.
GCTTCGTCGAACGGCTTTTCGATGAAGTCCATCGCGCCTTTTTTCATCGTCGACACCGCCATCGGCACGTCGCCGTGACCGGTCACGAAGATGATCGGCAACACCGCGTTGTCCGTAATCAGCCGCTCCTGCAGTTCAAGCCCGCTCATGCCGGACATCCGCACATCCAGGATCAGACACGCGATCTGCCCCGGATGCTGATGCGGCTGCCATGCATCGATGAACTGCTCGGCGCTCGAAAAACACTGCACGCGATAACCGTTCGCTTCCAGCAGCCAGCGCAGCGAATCTCGCACCGCCTCGTCGTCGTCGACGACAAACACGGTTTCCTGTGTGGTGACTGGGGTGTTCATAGCTCTCCCGTAACGGTTTGTGGTGTCGGCGCCTCGTGCCCGCCGTTGCTCGGGCCGTCAGGCTCTCCAATGGGCAGACTGCAATGGAAAGTGGCACCCGTGATGTGGCCGTCCGCTTCGACGTTGTTCACCACCCACAGGCGGCCGCGATGAGACTCGATGATCGACCGGCAGATGTTCAGGCCCATGCCCATGCCGTCGGACTTCGTGCTGTAGAACGGTTCAAACAGATGTTCCGCGGTGGCTTCGTCGACGCCCGGGCCCTGATCGACGACGCTGACGCAGACGCTGCCGGCGTCCAGCCGCGCGATCAGGCGGATCACCGGATCGACCGCGTCGGGCCGCGCATCGTGCATCGCTTCGGCGGCGTTCTTCAAGAGGTTCACGAGCACCTGCTCGATCAGCACTGGGTCGACATAGATGACCGGCAGCCGCGAACGGACGTCCGTCACGATGCGGATGCGGCGCTTGCGCGCTTCGATCTCGGCCAGCCCGACGGCATCCGCGACGATATCGGCGACGCGGGTGGCCTGGCGTTTCGGTTCACTGCGTTTCACGAATTCACGGATCCGCTTGATGATCATGCCGGCCCGCACCGCCTGCTGCGCGGTCTTTTCGAGCACGGGCAGCAGCTTGTCGGGAGTTGTCCGACCAGATTTAACCAGCGCGACGGTTCCAGAGCAATAGTTATTGATCGCGGCGAGCGGCTGATTCAGCTCATGCGCGAGCGACGACGCCATTTCGCCCATCGTCATCAGCCGGCTGGTGAACTGCAGTTTCTCGTCTTGCTGGCGCGCGAGTTCCTGTGCCTGCTTGCGGGTGGTGATGTCGGTGGCGATCTGCATCTGCGCGAGATGGCCGTCGACCCATTGAATGTACTGGCGCCGCACTTCGAACCATTTCTGTATGCCTTGCACATACACTTCCTGCGCATCGGCGGTGCTGTCCGTCAGCGCGGCGGTGGGCAGGCCGGCGAAAGCGTCGACCATATCGATCGAATCGGACGACGCCTGCGCGCTGTCGAATCCGCCGCCGCCCGCCAGTTCCAGATGACCGTCCGGGCGAATGCCGAACAGGTGCCGGTAATAGCGGTTCGCGAACAGCAGTTCGGCTTCGTCGGCGGCGAGCACCGACACGGCCGCATCGAGGCTTTCCAGCACCGTCGTAAAGCGCTCGTGCGCGGCAGCGAGTTCTTCGCGCGCGCGCTTCGGCTCGGTGATGTCGGTCATCGACGACATCCAGCCGGTCTGCCGGCCGGAACTGTCGATCAGCGGCGACACATAAAGCCGCGCATGGAACAGCGAGCCGTTCTTGCGGCGCACGCGCAGCTCGAACCCCGATGAAGGAATCTTGCCGCGCAGCGTCATGTCGAGCTGGCGCTGCATCTCCGGATACGAGTCGCGCGGCCAGTACGGGAACGGCGCGTTCTTGCCGACCAGATCGATTTCGTCCCAGCCGGTCATCCGGCAGAACGCGGGGTTCACGTGCGTGATGCGGCCGTGCATGTCGAGCACGCGCATGCCGATCAGCACCGAGTTTTCCATTGCGCGGCGAAAGAACGCTTCGGCATAGAGCGCCTGCTGCGCCTCGAAGCGTTGCCGCGTATGCTTCCACAAGCTCCACAAACTCCACAACACGAAGCACGACAACCCCGCGACCAGCCACACGAGCGTGTTGTTCGTGAAGTTGGTCATCTGCGGATACGCATACACGCGTACCGACACACCCTGGCCCGGCGGATCGAGCGGCAGATCGTAGAACGCGTCGCGCGGCAGGCGCGGGCGCGTGGACGTGGTGGCGAGCTCCCGGTTGTTGATGTCGACGATCGAGATCTTGTACTTCGCCGACAACTCCGCCGGGATGTCGCGCTTCAGCATCCCTTCGACCGAAAACACAGCGGCGATGCTGCCGAGAAATTCGCGGTCGCGGTACACCGGCGTTTGCAGCGTCAGATAGCCGTTGCCGAGGTCGTCGTAGATGAGCGGCGAATAGACCTGGCGGCGCGTGTTGCGCGCTTCGGCGAAGGCCGCCTTGAGCGCCTCGTCCATCTGCTGGTCATTCGGTTTGGCGAGGCGCTGGCCGAACACGGGCAACGGCGTATCGGGCCAGCGCGGCTGCAGTTCGGTGGTGTACCAGTTCATGTAGAGGATCTCGGGATGCCCCTGCATGATGTCCGCGGTCGATACCTGGAACGAATGGGGGTCGGCGCGCCCGGTGACGAGGTCGCGTGCGAGCGCCTGGATCTGTTCCTGTGCGCCCGTCATCGACAGGCGGATCTGCTGCTGCGCCCACGCGACGTTACGGTAGAGCGTGTCTTCCTGCTGCTGCTGCTCGCGCCGGTTGAGACTCCACAAAATCAGGCTCATCACGACGAGGAACACCAGGATCGACAGGAGCGGCGTCAGCAAATAGGAATTCGACCACCATGGTCCATGGTGCCAGCGGGACGGCGACGTATCCGCCGGCGAACCGGACGGTCGCGCCGAGCGTGCGAAAAGCCGTTCGGTCAACATGGGTCGCATTGTAGCGCAGCGGGTCGCGCTGAAATGACGCAGAAAAGCGGTGAAAGTCACGTTAACAGGAGCAAACTAGCTTTCCTAGTCGCAGATGGGCAGTCAAACCAGGGTGCGCCGCAACAATTTTTCACATTGTGAGAAAGCATCTCGCAATTCGAAAATTTTGTTGCACAGACCTCACGGGCATCATTAGAATCGGCCGAAACTGCCGCGGCCATACCTCGTCCGCGTCGTCCGTTCAAGAGCGTTCCTTACATCTAGGAGACGAGCAATGTCTGCTGTACCCGACGAAGTCATGAAATACGTCGCTGCCACGAAAGATGACAGCGATCCGCAAGAAACGGCTGAATGGCTCGAAGCGCTGGATGGCGTGATTTCTGCTGTGGGCCCCGACCGCGCTCACTATCTGATCGAAAAACAAATCGAATTCGCCCGCGTTCACGGCGAGCATTTGCCTTTCTCGGCGAACACCCCCTACATCAATACGATTCCGGTCGTCAATCAGGCGCAGATTCCCGGCGACCAGGACCTCGAACACCGGATCCGCTCGTACACCCGCTGGAACGCCATGGCGATGGTGCTGCGCGCCGGCAAGGACACGAACGTCGGCGGCCATATCGCATCGTTTGCTTCCGCCGCGACGCTGTATGACGTCGGCTTCAATCATTTCTGGCATGCGCCTTCCGCCGCGCACGGCGGCGACCTCGTTTTCGTCCAGGGGCATTCGTCGCCGGGCGTGTATTCGCGCGCGTTCCTGCTCGGCCGCCTGACCGTGAAGCAGCTCGACCATTTCCGCCAGGAAGTGGGCGGCGAGGGCATCTCGTCGTATCCGCACCCGTGGCTGATGCCGGACTTCTGGCAATTCCCGACCGTGTCGATGGGCCTCGGCCCGATCATGGCGATCTACCAGGCGCGCTTCATGAAGTACCTGCAGGCGCGCGGCATTGCGAAGACCGAAGGCCGCAAGGTCTGGGCGTTTCTCGGCGACGGCGAAACGGATGAACCGGAATCGCTCGGCGCGATCGGCATGGCGGGCCGCGAACGGCTCGACAACCTGGTGTTCGTGATCAACTGCAATCTGCAGCGTCTCGATGGCCCGGTGCGCGGCAACGGCAAGATCATTCAGGAACTCGAAAGCGAATTCCGCGGTGCCGGCTGGAACGTGATCAAGGTGATCTGGGGCAGCCGCTGGGATGCGCTCTTCGTACGCGACAAGACGGGCGCGCTGATGCGCCGGATGATGGAAGTCGTCGACGGCGAATACCAGACGTACAAGTCGGAATCCGGCGCGTTCGTGCGCGAGCATTTCTTCAACACGCCGGAACTGAAGGCGCTGGTCGCCGACTGGTCCGATGCGGACATCTGGAACCTGAACCGCGGCGGTCATGATCCGCACAAGATTTACGCGGCGTACCAGTCGGCCTCGCAGGCGAAGGGCCAGCCGACCGTGATCCTCGCGAAGACGATCAAGGGTTACGGGATGGGCGAAGCCGGCCAGGCGATGAACATCACCCACCAGCAGAAGAAGATGCAGGTGGAAGCGCTCAAGCAGTTCCGCGATCAGTTCCGCCTGCCGATCGCCGACGAAACCATCGGCGACCTGCCGTACCTGACGTTCGAAGAAGGCTCGAAGGAACTCGAATACATGCGGGCGCGCCGCCAGGAGCTGGGCGGTTATCTGCCGGCTCGCCGCCAGAAGGCGGAGTCGCTGCCGGTGCCGGAACTCGCCGTTTTCGAACCGCTGCTGAAGGGCACGGGCGCAGGCCGCGAGATCTCGACGACGATGGCGTTCGTGCGGATCCTGAACATCCTGCTGAAGGACAAGGCGCTCGGCAAGCGCATCGTGCCGATCGTGCCGGACGAGTCGCGTACGTTCGGGATGGAAGGTCTCTTCCGCCAGATCGGCATCTGGAATCAGGACGGCCAGAAGTATGTGCCGGAAGATTCCGACCAGTTGATGTTCTACCGCGAATCGGAAACCGGCCAGATCCTGCAGGAAGGGATCAACGAAGCCGGCGGCATGTCGGACTGGATCGCAGCCGCGACGTCGTACTCGACGCACGGCGAGATCATGATTCCGTTCTACATCTTCTATTCGATGTTCGGCTTCCAGCGCATCGGCGACCTGGCGTGGGCCGCGGGCGACATGCGTTCGCGCGGCTTCCTGCTGGGCGGCACCGCGGGCCGCACGACGCTGAACGGCGAAGGCCTGCAGCACGAAGACGGCCACTCGCTGATGTGGGCGGCTGCGGTGCCGAACTGCATCAGCTATGACCCGACGTTCGGGTACGAGCTCGCGGTCATCATGCAGGACGGCCTGCGCCGTATGGTGCAGGAGCAGGAGGACGTGTACTACTACGTCACGGTGATGAACGAGAACTACGAGCACCCGGCGATCCCGCAGGGCGATGCGGTGGCGTCGGACATCATCAAGGGCATGTATGCGTTCCGCAAGGCCGATGCTGATGCCAAGGCGCCGCGCGTGCAACTGATGGGCGCTGGCACGATCTTCAACGAAGTGATCGCCGCCGCCGACCTGCTGAAGAACGACTGGGGCGTCGCTGCCGATTTGTGGAGCGTGCCGAGCTTCACCGAACTGGCGCGCGAAGGCCACGAAGTGCAGCGCTGGAACCTGCTGCATCCGGCCGAAGCGAAGAAGGTCGCGCACGTCGAGAAGCTGCTGAAGGGCGCGAAGGGTCCGGTCATCGCGTCGACCGACTATGTCCGCGCATTGACGGAGCAGATCCGTGCGTTCATCCCGCAGCGCTTCGTCGTGCTCGGCACCGACGGCTACGGGCGCTCGGATACGCGCGAAAACCTGCGGCACTTCTTCGAAGTCGACCGTTATTGGGTCACTGTCGCAGCGCTGAATGCGCTCGCCGACGAGGGTACGATTGAGCGCAAGGTCGTGGCCGACGCGCTCAAGAAGTACAACCTCGATCCGTCCAAACCCAACCCGATGACCGTCTAAGGCATCGCCCTCGCGAGCCTGGGCGCGCACCTCATCCGCCACCGGATGGAGTGCGCGCGCGGCCCTGGAGAAGAAAACAATGAGCCAAGCGATCGAAGTCAAGGTGCCGGACATCGGCGATTACAAGGACATTCCTGTAATCGAGGTGCTGGTGAAGGCGGGTGATACCGTCGAGAAGGAACAATCGCTCGTCACGCTGGAATCCGACAAGGCGACGATGGACGTGCCGAGCCCCGTTTCGGGCACGGTCAAGGAAGTGAAGGTCAAGCTCGGCGATACGGTGTCGGAGGGCACGTTGATCGTGCTGCTCGAGGGTGAGGGCGCCGCTGCGGCTGCCGCGAAGCCTGCGCAGGCGAATGGCGCTGCACAGCCGGCCGCGGCTGCCGCGCCTGCTGCTGCGTCGAAGCCCGCTCCGGCCGCTGCGCCGGCCGGCGGCGTGCAAGAGGTGAAGGTGCCGGACATCGGCGATTACAAGGACATTCCGGTAATCGAGGTGCTGGTGAAGGCGGGCGATACCGTCGAGAAGGAACAATCCCTCGTCACGCTCGAGTCCGACAAGGCGACGATGGATGTGCCGAGTCCGGCCGCCGGCGTCGTCAAGGAAATCAAGGTCAAGGTGGGCGATTCGGTGTCTGAAGGCACTGTGATCGTGCTGCTCGAAGGCGACGGCGGTGCGGCCGCCGCGCCCGCGCCTAAACGTGAAGAAGCGCGCGAAGCGCCGTCCGACGCGCCGCAGAAAC
>DASXXR010000148.1:0-43636 GCA_036502945.1 Paraburkholderia sp.
CTCGGTCGGCTCGACCATCAGCGTGCCCGGCACCGGGAAGCTCATCGTCGGCGCGTGGAAGCCGTAGTCCGCGAGGCGCTTGGCGACGTCGTCGACGGAAATGCCGCTCGTTTCCTTGAGCGGACGCAGATCGAGAATGCATTCGTGCGCGACGAGTCCGCCCGGGCCCGAATACAGCACCGGATAGTGCGGCGCGAGTTGCTTCGCGACGTAGTTCGCGTTGAGGATCGCGGCTTCGGTGGCAGCGGTGAGATTGCTCGCGCCCATCATCGCGACGTACATCCACGAGATCGGCAGGATCGACGCGGAGCCATACGGCGCCGCGGATACGGCGCCGATGCCGTGCGCGTCGCGCTCATAGCCGGTCGAGAGCTGATTTGGCAGAAACCGCGCGAGGTGCGCGCCGACCGCAACCGGACCGACGCCCGGGCCGCCACCGCCGTGCGGAATGCAGAAGGTCTTGTGCAGGTTCAGGTGCGAAACGTCGCCGCCAAACTGGCCCGGCGCCGTGAGCCCGACCATCGCGTTCATGTTCGCACCGTCGACGTACACCTGGCCGCCGTGCGCATGCACGATCTCGCAGATTTCGCGGACGTTCTGTTCGAACACGCCGTGCGTCGACGGATACGTGATCATGATCGCCGCGAGTTTTTCCGCGTGTTGCGCGGCTTTGTTCTTGAGGTCTTCGATGTCGACGTTGCCTTGCGCATCGCACGCGACGACCACCACCTGCATGCCGGCCATCTGCGCCGAAGCCGGGTTCGTGCCGTGCGCCGACGCGGGGATAAGGCACACGTTGCGATGACCTTCGCCGCGCGACGCATGGTAGGCATGGATGATCAGCAAGCCCGCGTATTCGCCTTGCGAGCCGGCGTTGGGCTGCAGCGACACAGCGGCATAACCCGTCGCCGCAACCAGCATCTGCTCGAGCTGATCGATCATTTCGCGGTAGCCGACGGTTTGCTCAGCCGGCGCGAATGGGTGAATCTGGCCGAACTCGGGCCACGTCACCGGCAGCATTTCGGACGTCGCATTCAGCTTCATCGTGCACGAGCCGAGCGGGATCATCGAGCGGTCGAGTGCGAGGTCTTTGTCGGAAAGGCCGCGCAGATAGCGCAGCATTTCGGTTTCCGAGTGATGACGGTTGAAGACGTGATGCGTCAGATACGCGCTGGTGCGTTCGAGCGCAGCAGGGAACGTGTTCGCTGCGCCGAGCTGTGCGTCGAGTGCATCGATCGACGGTACGTCGTTGACGAAAGCCGCTTGCGCCAATGCGGCGAACAGATCGGCGAGGTCGGCGCGGGTCGTGGTTTCGTCGAGCGAAATGCCGACGCGCGTGTCGCTCACGTGGCGCAGATTGATGCGCTTGGCCGTCGCCGCGTCGTGCAGCGCCTGCGTGCGCGCGCCGGTTTCGAACGTGAGCGTGTCAAAGAACGTTTCGTTGACGAGTGCGTAGCCGAGCTGCTTCGCGCCGGCCGCGAGCAACGCGGCGATCCGGTTCACACGCTGTGCGATCATCTTCAGGCCGCGCGGGCCGTGATAGACCGCATACATGCTCGCCATGATCGCGAGCAGCGCCTGCGCGGTACAGACGTTCGAGGTCGCCTTTTCGCGGCGAATGTGCTGTTCGCGTGTTTGCAGCGCGAGACGCAGCGCCGGGTTGCCCTGCGCATCGACGGTTACGCCGACAAGGCGCCCCGGCATCTGGCGCTTGAATTCGTCGCGCACGGCAAGATACGCCGCGTGCGGGCCACCGAAGCCGACCGGCACGCCGAACCGCTGCGAGTTGCCGACGGCGACGTCCGCGCCCCATTCGGCGGGCGGCGCCAGCACCGTCAGCGCGAGCAGATCGGCCGCAGCGACCACGTAGCCGCCCGCGGCGTGCACCGCGTCGGTTAGCGCGCGATAGTCACGCACGTCGCCGTTCACGCCCGGATACTGCAGCAGCACACCGAACGCATTTGCAGTTGCAGCATCGGCAGCGGGGCCGACTTTCACTTCGATACCGACCGGTTTCGCGCGTGTCTTCACCACTTCGATGGTTTGCGGCAGCACGTCGTCGGCGACGTAGAACACATTCGACTTCGACTGGCCCACGCGTTGCAAAAGCGTCATCGCTTCGGCGGCGGCGGTCGCTTCATCGAGCAGCGATGCGTTCGAAATCGCGAGGCCCGTCAAATCGACGATCATTTGCTGGAAGTTCAGCAACGCCTCCAGCCGGCCCTGCGAAATTTCCGGCTGATAAGGCGTGTACGCGGTGTACCACGCGGGATTTTCGAGCACGTTGCGCAGGATCACCGCCGGCGTGTGCGCGTTGTAATAGCCCTGCCCGATATACGAGCGGAACACTTGGTTCTTGTCTGCGAGTTCGCGCAGCGCGGCGAGCGCTTCGGCTTCGCTCTTCGGTTGCGCGAAGGGGCCGAGCGGCAGCGTTTCGCGGCGGCGGATCGTCTGCGGAATCACCGCATCGATCAACGCGGCGCGCGATGCGAAACCAAGCGCTTCGAGCATCGCCTGCTGATCGGCCGCATCGGGGCCGATGTGCCGTTCGGCAAAGGCGTCGTGCACTTCGAGCGCGGCGAGCGAGAGAGGAGTGCGGTTCATCAGACGGTCCGGGTGTTCGAGCTTCATTGAATGTTCCTGCGGGCGCGGCGTTTCCTCAGATCGGGACGCCGCGCCTGTTGTTGAAAGTTACTCGCCGATCGACTTGCTGTAACCGGCGGCGTCCATCAGCCGGTCTTGCGCGGCGCCCGCCGCCGGCTTGATCTTGAAGAGCCAGCTTTCATACGGGGCGCTGTTTACCGAATCCGGTGTGTCGGCTACGTTCTTGTTCAGCTCGATGATTTCACCCGAAACCGGCGCGTAGATATCGGAAGCGGCCTTGACCGATTCGATCACGGCGACGGCGTCGCCGGCGGAAACCGTCTTGCCGAGTTGCTGGACTTCGAAGAAGACGATGTCGCCGAGTGCTTCTTGTGCATGGTCGGTGATGCCGACCGTCAGCGTGCCGTCCGCTTCGGTGCGGACCCATTCGTGCGATTCGGTGTATTTCAGATCGGCCGGGATGCTCATCGGATGCTCCTATGCGGTTTAGTTTCGCGGTTTAACGCGCGGATTGATGCGATTGGACGTGAGGGAAAACGCACGCGACGGTTCCATGACTATTCGATGACCGGACCCGCTCAGGCCGCGAGCACTTTGCCGTTGCGCACGAACGGCAGTTTTACCACGCTTGCGGGAAACGCTCTGTCGCGGATGTGCACATGCACGATGTCGCCAGCCTGCACGCCTTTGGGCACGCGCGCGAACGCGATCGACTCCTGCATCGTGGGCGAGAATGTGCCGCTCGTGATCTCACCTTCGCCGTGCGGCGTGACGACCTTTTGATGCGCGCGCAGCACGCCGGCCGCTTTGCCGTTGTCCTTCTGAAGAATCAGGCCGACAAACGCGCGTTGCGCGCCGTTGGCTTCGAGTGCAGCGCGGCCGACGAAATCGCGCGGTGTGGCGAGATCGACGGTCCATGCGAGGCCGGCATCGAGCGGCGACACGGTGTCGTCCATGTCCTGGCCGTACAGATTCATGCCGGCTTCGAGACGCAGCGTGTCGCGCGCGCCCAGCCCGGCGGGGCGCACGCCGTGCGCCTGCAAGGCTTGCCACAGTGCGTCGACGTGCGTGGCGGGCGCAATGATTTCGAAACCGTCTTCGCCGGTATAGCCGGTGCGTGCGACGGTCAATTCGCCGAACGGCGTGCCCTCGGCGCGCGCAGCGTTGAACGGCTTCAACGTTTCAGTCGCGGTGCGCGCGGCCGGTACCGCTTGCCAGACCTTTTCGCGCGCATTCGGGCCTTGTACCGCGACGATCGCCAGATCGCGGCGCGGCGTGATTGTCAGGCCGAAGCTGTGCTCGGTATTCAGCTTGCTGAACCACGCGATGTCTTTGTCGGCGGTGGCCGCGTTCACGACAATGCGGAAATACTCTTCGCCGAAGTAGTAGACGATCAGATCGTCGATCACGCCGCCTTCGGGATTCAACAAGCAGGAATAGAGCGCGCGGCCCGGTGTCTGCAGCTTGGCAACATTGTTTGCCAGCGCGAATGCGAGGAAAGGGCGCACGCGTGTACCGGTCAGATCGACGGCACACATATGCGATACGTCGAACATGCCGGCGTCGGTGCGCACCGCGCGGTGTTCTTCGATCTGCGAGCCGTAATTGACGGGCATGTCCCAGCCGCCGAAATCCACCATGCGTGCATTGAGCGCGCGGTGCGTGGCGTGGAGTGGGGTGCGTTTGAGTTCGGTCATCGGGGCTACCCAGGGTGGTCGGCGGAACAGAGTGCATCGAAATGCACCAAGCGGAGCCATGCGGCGACACCCTCGCAGCCAGTTGGTTTGCGAGCGATGCGTGCATGTCCCCTCTGTCCTCGATACCTGAGAGATTGCGCCGCCGTGACGTTGCCACGGCAAACGCGCGCCCCTTCGGTGGGCAGCCTGCGCGCAATGCACGCTACTGCCGCTCTCCAGAGTGCGAAAAACGGCGCCAGAAGTGGTCATATCGACCGGTTTTCAGGCGGATTTTTCGACGCGGCCGGTCCTTTTGCCTGAGAGTTTGCGGGTGTGCCCCTTCGGCGGCGCGGCCTGCGAAAACCCATGCGGCCAGCGCGCTCTCCCGACGCGTGCGGCGAATGTACGCGAGGCCCGGAGGCTTGTCAATTGGACGTTTTAGCCTTTTGCGAGGGCTTGCGAGCGGCGCGGCGGCTCGCTCGCGAACCCGCTTCAGGCGCCCCGCACGAACGGCAAACGCACCCCTTCGCGAGCGCTGCGGTTTGCCAGTTCGACGATTGCCATGACGTCGATTGCATCGTCCGCACTGACCGGGAACGGCGCGCCCTCCCGGATCGATTCGGCGAGCGCGCGGTAGAACTCGGCGTAGGCGCCGTCGCGGGTCGGCAGTTCGCGCTCCACTTCGTTCTCGCCTTCCAGCACCCGCAACAATCCCGGCGCATTGCCGGCGCCGAAGCCCACGTCGCCAGGGCGCAGCCCGGCTTTCAACTGGTCTTCCTGGGTATCGAGCTCGTACTTCACATAGCTGCCGCGTGTGCCGTGAATCGCGAAACGCGGCGGCGCAAGCGATGTCAGCGCGCTCGCGTGCAGCACCACTTCACGCTCGGCGTAACCGAGCTGCACGTGAACGTAGTCCGGCGCGCTCGCGTGATCGCGGTGCGCTTTCACGGTTGCGCTGACGGTTTCCGGCGCGCCGAACAGCGCCAGCGCCTGATCGATCAGATGTGGCCCGAGATCGAACAGCAGGCCGCCGCCGCGGATTGCGTCCTCGCGCCAGCGCTCGCGGATCGTAGGGCGAAAGCGATCGAAGTGCGATTCGAAATGCGTGACGCGGCCCAGTTCGCCGCTCGCAAGCAGTTCGCGCACGGTGACGAAGTCGCCGTCCCAGCGGCGATTGTGAAACGGCGCGAACAGCAGCCCCTTGCTGCGCGCAAGATCGGCCAGCGTGCGCGCATCGGCGGCGCTCAGCGTGACCGGCTTGTCGACGACTACATGCTTGCCCGCTTCCAGCGTGCGCTTTGCGAGGTCGAAGTGCGTGTCGTTCGGCGTCGCGATCACGACGCATTCGAGATCGGCCAGCGCGAGCAGTGCATCGAGATCCGGCACGATCGCCGCTTGCGGGTAATCGGCGCGCGCTTTGTCAGGCTGCCCGGTTGCGATGGCCGCGACCGTCGCGCGGCCGCAGTGTTCGATGACTGGCGCGTGAAACGTGGCGCCGGCAAAGCCATAACCCATCAATCCTGTTTTCAGCGGTGAAGACATGGCAGCCTCCTGCAAAAGCGGCGCGTGGCGATGGCGGCGCGCAACGCTGTCATTGTGGCATGGGCTGTGAGCGTCGCAGCGTCGTGTTTGTCTCGCTGGGGTTTCCGGCAGGTCTCGGGTTGGCGGCCTCGCGTGAACGCCGTCGATGCGCGCATCCGGGGCCGTGCTGAAGCGGTCATCTGTATGCCGTCATCCGTGTTAACATCGCGGCTCCTCATGCAGGCGGCACGTTCCGGATGAACGGTTAAGGCAGGCGTTCGCGCCGGGCCATGCCGCGTCGCAGCGTATTCTCGGGCCGTGCTGTCACCACCCACCGCGCCCGCAATTGCGATACCCACCCACTGACGATGTCCGCAGGCCTTAACTCCGCGCAGCGCGAAGCGGTGCGCTATCTCGATGGTCCGTGCCTCGTGCTTGCCGGCGCAGGCAGCGGCAAGACGCGCGTCATCACGCAGAAGATCGCGCATCTGATCGAAGCCAAAGGCTTCGAGCCGCGCCATATCGCAGCCGTCACGTTCACGAACAAGGCCGCGGCCGAAATGCGCGAGCGCGTCGCCAAGCTGCTGGAAGGCAAGACGCTGACGACGCCCGGAAAGGAAGGCCGCAAAGTGCCCGTCAATCAATTGACGGTGTGCACGTTTCACTCGCTAGGCGTGCAGATTCTTCGTCAGGAAGCGGAGCATGTCGGGCTGAAACCGCAGTTCTCGATCATGGATGCCGACGACTGCTTCGGCATGATCCAGGAGCAGGTCGGATCGACTGACAAAGGGTTTATCCGCAAGATCCAGTCGATCATCTCGCTGTGGAAGAACGGGCTCGTCATGCCGGAAGAGGCGCTGACGATTGCAGCGAACGAAGACGAGCACCAGGCCGCGATCGTCTATCGCAATTACGTTGCGACGTTGCACGCGTATCAGGCCGTCGATTTCGACGATCTGATCCGCCTGCCCGCCGAACTCTTCGCGAACAATGAAGCCGTGCGCGACCGCTGGCAGAACAAGTTGCGCTATCTGCTGATCGACGAGTACCAGGACACCAACACGTGCCAGTACGAACTGCTGAAACAGCTGGCCGGTCCGCGCGCGGCGTTTACCGCTGTAGGCGACGACGATCAGGCGATCTACGGTTGGCGCGGTGCGACGCTCGAAAATCTTGCGCAGCTCGGCAAAGATTTTCCGAAGCTGCATGTGGTCAAGCTTGAACAGAACTACCGTTCGACGGTGCGAATTCTGACCGCCGCGAACAACGTGATCGCCAACAATCCGAAGCTGTTCGAGAAGAAGCTGTGGTCCGAGCACGGCATGGGCGACACCATCACCGTCACGCCGTGCAACGATGAAGAGCATGAGGCGGAGTCGGTCGTGTTCAGATTGTCCGCGCACAAGTTTGAGCGGCGCGCGCACTTTCGCGATTACGCCATTCTTTATCGCGGCAATTTTCAGGCGCGCATCTTCGAACAGGTGCTGCGGCGCGAGCGGATTCCGTATGCGCTATCGGGCGGCCAGTCGTTCTTCGACAGGGCCGAAATCAAGGATATCTGCGCGTATCTGCGCCTTGTCGCGAACGCCGACGACGATCCCGCTTTCATCCGTGCCATCACGACGCCGCGGCGCGGCATCGGCAATACGACGCTCGAAGCACTGGGCGCGTTTGCGGGGCAGGCGAAGGTGTCGCTGTTCGAGGCCGTGTATATGGGCGGCATCGAAGTGCGGCTCTCCGCGCGTCAGGTCGAACCGTTGCGCACATTCTGCGATTTCATGCAGCGCCTCACTGATCGCGCCGACAAGGATGCAGCAAGCACCGTGCTCGACGACCTGATGGAAGCGATCCACTACGAGGCGTATCTGTACGACGCATTCGACGAGCGGCAGGCGCAGACGAAGTGGCAGAACGTGCTGGAGTTTCTCGAGTGGCTAAAGCGCAAGGGCACGAAGCCGGAGCGTGAAGTCACTGACGAAGGCGACGCGACGGGCTACGACAATGCCGACGGTCTCGCCGATACCGGCAAGAATCTGCTTGGCTTGATTCAGACGGTGGCGTTGATGTCGATGCTTGAAGGCAAGGACGAGGATCCGGATGCCGTGCGGCTTTCGACGGTGCATGCGTCGAAGGGACTTGAGTATCCGCATGTGTTTCTGGTGGGCGTCGAAGAAGGGATCATGCCGCACCGTGGCAGCTCCGACGACGATGCGCCGGTCGACGATGCACGCATCGAGGAAGAGCGCCGGCTGATGTACGTTGCGATCACACGGGCGCAGCGCAGCCTGCATTTGAACTGGTGCAAGAAGCGTAAGCGCGCGCGTGAAACGGTGGTGTGCGAGCCGTCGCGTTTTATTCCGGAGATGGGGTTGGACGAAGCGCCGCCGCCGACGCCGGAAGAAGCGCCGATGTCGCCTAAGGATCGGTTAGCGAGTTTGAAGGCGCTGTTGCAGAAGGGATAAGTGCGGGCGCCGTGTGGTGGTGACAGGCGATGGCCGACGCATAAAAAATCACTGCGGCACTTCAGGTGCTCGCAGTGATTTTTTTCGGACCGACGGGCGCCGGCAGGCATTCGCCTGCGTGGCTTATTTCACCGAACTGACCATGTAGTCGACGGCGGCCTTCACATCCGCATCGGACGCGGTGGAGCCGCCCTTCGGCGGCATTGCGCCCTTGCCGTGCAATGCGTAGTTATAGACCGTGTCCATCGGTTCCTTCAGACGCGGCGCCCATGCTTCCTTGTCGCCGAGTTTCGGCGCATTGAGGACGCCGGCCGCGTGGCACGCCTGGCAGACCTGCTGATACAACGCTTTCCCTGCTTGCGATGCATCCGCGCTTTGCGTTGCGCCCGCAGCCGGCGCCGCGCTTTGCGGGACGCTTGCGAGTGCAGCCATGGCAGCCGCTGCTTGCGCCGCGCCTGCATCGGAGGCAGAGCCGCTGCTTGCGGCTGCCGCTGTGCCCGAAGCACCCGCGGCCGCAGCCGCGCCGGCTGCCGGCACCGGCGGGTTCTCGAAATGACCGCCCGCGTTGTTCGCCATGTACGCGACGGCGAGGCCGATTTCGTAGTCGCTGTAGTCGTCGGGGCTCGTGCCGCCGCGCGCGGGCATCGCACCCCTGCCGGTCAATGCGGTGTGCCACAGCGTATCGAAACCCTGCGCGATGCGCGGAGCCCAGTCTGCGGTGTTGGTGAACTTCGGCGCGCCGGCCGTGCCCGACGCGTGACACGCCGAGCAAACAGCCTTGTAGACCTCTTCACCGCTCTTGTAGACGCGGGGCGCGTTGGCGTCGCGGATTTCAACCTGTGCGAGCGGAGCGATGCGTTGCGCAACAACCGCGTCCGACAGGCCATCCGTACCGGCGCCGATGCGCGTCGAGCTATCGACGTAGTAAGCAAGCAGAATGATGATGATGATGGGGACAGCAAAACCGGCGATGACGGCGGCGATGAGTTGTCCAGGCGTTTTAATCGGGGCTCCGTGTGGTGCTTCGCTCATGCTTGTCTCGTCTCCCGTGAGTATTTGTGAGCGGTACAGCGCGACGGCAACTTCGTTGTTCTTTATCGGCCAGGGACGATTATAGACGGAACGTTTCCGCGTCGGCGAGCGGGAGCGGGACTGTTCAGCAGGCGTTTACCCGCATCGACGGCAGCGGTCGATGTGCTGCGCGTGCTGGCGGGAAGGGCGTCTGCGGGCGGCGCGGTGGACGGAGCACGGGAAAGCGGGTATCCTCTCGGTCTCGCTTGGCGCTGCTTCCGTTGAGGTTGCGGCGCTTTCGCGTTGACGCTGATGCACGCGCCCGTAGCTCAATGGATAGAGTACTGCCCTCCGAAGGCAGGGGTTGCTGGTTCGATCCCAGCCGGGCGCACCATCCTGACAAGGTGTTCAGCGATTCTCCGTGTGTGTCGTTACCCTACAAATGTCGTAAACGACATCTGTAGGTAGTACGAGTAGCCCAAAAAAGTCCCGCGTTAGACCCTGTTCTCCAGCCGAACCCTTCTTAGATCGCCCGCCGGCCAGCCTCCACGCCTCGCCAGCCGCACGCCTGTTAAAGCATGAGCTTTCAATTGGGCCCTCTGCGCATCCTGATGTCTTCCCAAGGTTTTGACCCTTCCACGCATGCGCGCGACCACCCGCCTTCGAGCAGGATAGATTCCGGCTTCTTGGAGTGCGAGATGTTCAGCCAGGTAAAGTTGGTCGTACGAAGCCCCGCCTTCCCCGGCTGTCTCGCCCGACGCGTTAGACTCGTTGATTCGATAGCATTCGGCCGCGGCGTATATGGTCCCAGCGGCCGCGCGGGAGGCGCATAGTCATCCAGCTGCTCAAAACGCCTGCGACAGGAGTACGCCGTTCAGACCCAACACAATTACCGCTGCGACGCATGCCACTGCTGTCATCCAGAGCCGATTGCTTTGAGAGCCCATAACTGAGCGATTACAGGTGAACCACACGAGAGCAATCATTGGAATTGGGACGGCGATGCTGAGCACTACCTGACTCAGGACAAGAGCGCGCGTCGCATCGACGCCAACGGCCACGACGATGAAGCTTGGCAGCATGGTTACCGCACGCCGTACCCACATTGGAATCGAGAAGCCCACGAAGCCCTGCATAATCGTTTGCCCGGCCATTGTGCCGACGACCGAACTCGACACGCCGGACGCGATAAGCGACACGAGGAACAGTGCGGCTGCCGCGCTACCGAGCAGGGGCGTCAGCGTGTGAAAGGCCGTGTCAATACGCGCAACTTCGCTGTGCTCGGCGTGAAAGGCGCCGGATGCCATGATGACCATCGTGAGGTTGATAACCCCCGCAACGGTAAGCGCGATGACGACCTCGTTCCTGGAGTAGGCAACCAGCCTGTCGCGCTCCACGTTCGACCTCGGCTTGACACGCTCGCCGGCTAACCCCGAATGCAGGAAGAGTGCGTGCGGCATCACCGTTGCGCCAATGATGCCGACCGCGACGGTCAGTGCGCCGCTGTCTGCAATCGTGGGCGTGACGCTGTGGTGAAGGACTGACGCCCAGTCTATCGGCACGATGAAGAGTTGCCCGATGTACGCCAGACCTATCACTCCCACGAGTGCGCCAATGGCCAGCTCGAGCGGTCTGAAGCCTCGCCCCAGCAGCAGGAGCAGTCCGAAGGTCAGTGCAGCCGTAATCACCATTCCCACAAGAATCGGAATGTGCAGCAGCAGAGCAAAACCGATGGCACCGCCCAGAAATTCCGCAAGGTCGGTCGCCATTGCCGCGACCTCACTCACCACCCACATCGCAATGACCAGTGGTTTGGGAAAACGTTCGCGGCTGAGTTCTGCGAGACTCATTCCCGCGACAAGGCCAAGTTTTGCGGAGAGGAACTGGAAAAGCATCGCAATCAGGTTTGCCAGTAGCACGACCCAGAGAAGGCTGTATCCATATCGGGCACCGGCCTGGATGTTCGTCGCGAAGTTGCCCGGGTCCATATACGCCACGGAGACCACAACGGCTGGGCCGGCAATGGGCAATAGCGCACGTACGCCGCGACGACGCCCGTCAAGCACGTCGTGAACGTCGACTGCCGTTCGTTCACTCCTGCTCATCGGTCGACCGCTAGAAAAGGCGCCATCGTTCATGTCATCTCTCGCGAATTGGCGTGCTACAACAGGTCAAAAAAAGAGCCCACCATCAGCGGGGCCCGAATCAGGAGCATGAATGGCTGCCGCAACACCCGAGCAACGCCCATTCCTGTGCATTCGTTTGGCACCAGCCCGATGTCAGGTCGACTATCGTCGGTCGAACAATCCTGGCATTCTGTTTCCTATCTTCGTATAAAACGATGCGGACTCCTTCGTTGCTTTTCCAATAACAATTCACCAACTTCCTTGATGGCGACGTGACGGAGGGAACACCGATTGCGGTATCCAGGACGCACGTCACGCAACCACCAAAGGAGCTTTCAGATGTTTATCCACAATAAACGCCTGCAGTACACCGTCCGTGTCGGGCAAACCGACCCCGGTCTCGCCAATCTTCTGCTGGAACAGTTCGGCGGACCGCAAGGAGAACTGGCAGCCGCCATGCGCTACTTCACGCAGGCGGTTGCCGAAGAGGATGCGGGCCGCAAGGACATGCTGTATGACATCGCGACGGAAGAGCTTAGTCACCTCGAAATCATTGGTTCCATGGTCGCGATGCTCAACCGTGGTGCGAAAGGTGACTTGGCGGAGGCTGTTGACGGACAAGCCGAGCTGTATCGCAAGCTGAACGGTGCAGGGAATGACAGCCACATCACCCAGGTGCTTTACGGCGCTGGGTCGCCGTTGACGAATTCGGCAGGCGTGCCGTGGACCGCCGCCTATATCGATACCATTGGTGAGCCGACCGCCGACCTTCGCTCAAATATCGCAGCGGAAGCGCGCGCCAAAATAATCTACGAGCGGCTAGTCAACGTCACAGACGATGCCGGCGTACGCGAAGCGCTGGGATTTCTCATGACACGCGAGGTGTCACACCAGAAGTCGTTCGAGAAGGCACTCTACGCCATCTCCCCCAACTTCCCTCCGGGCAAGATACCTCCTGTACCAGAGTTCGCGAGTGTGTACTACAAGATGTCGCAGGGGCAGCCGCCTGTGCTGGGACCCTGGAATCAGGGAGCCGGTCTGGAGCTCATTGAAGACCCACCGCTGACCGCCGACGGCGGAGATGGGACCATATCGGTCATGCTTGAGCCAGAACAGCAAGCGACACTTGACGCAATGAAGCTGAGGCTCAAGTCCGACCCGGCGTCTGACCCAGCTACTGGGGCGGAACTCGGTCTGGTTGAAGGTTAAGGCTCGCCGCGATCGCGCGATTGAGAGCCCGATGGCCTGCAGTGCTTTTCGAGCACTGCGGTAACGGGCCCGCCTCCGGCGGGGACATTGACCTTACTCTTTGTCTCCGCACGCCGGACAATGCCAGACGTCAGACATTCGACCCTCGCTGACATCGCGGGTGGCAGACCCGTATGGTTCGCGGTTGTAGCAATGATGGACGGTCGTGCCCCACTGGGTGTCGGCCGTTGCCGGCCAGTGGTCCTTGTCAAATCCTGATTCGTCCTTGATGCGATGCGCGGCCATATCCACCTGGAAGCACTTCTCGTTGGTGTCGAGCGTGAGCGCGCTCAACGCAATCGCATGCAACTTGCTCCCCATGCCTAGAAACCCGCCCTCGGCGAGCACAGCATATGCAACGCGACCGCTTCGCACGTCAAGCACGATGTCGGATATCTTGCCGATGTGCTCGCCGTCGGACGACATCACCTTGTTTCCCTCAAGCGTCGAGGCCGCCATCACATCGGGTCCGGGGCCATCTCCCACTCCGCCAACGATGTTCGCGCCTAAGCCGGGGGCGGACTGCAGTTCAGCGTCTCGGGTAGTCATGGTGTTTCTCCCGGGAGGTGAGTGCCTTCGGGAGCGCAATGCGCACGCCACGACCCACGGTTCGCTGAAGCGCTCATCAGGTTGTGCGAGTAACCAGGAAGCTGGTGAATGCCAGGGTTAACTCGACAGGCGGATTTACACGAGTTTCCCAGGATTTTTATCGAATTTTGCAATCCGAAGTTTATTCGCATAGCGACGCATGACACTGGACGCTCCGCTATATCTTTCGTTCTTCAGATGCTCGTCGAGCTCTTTGGAAGACAGTCGTGCCAGTCTGTGATACGCGGCAGGCACGCGTTGCGGCGGGGTTCGGACGGTATTGAAACGTCCGCCAGCGGCACGGCGATTGCGCAATCAAGGCGCGACGCTGCTCCATCCCGTTGCAGCTGGTCGCTTTTCCGCACGAGGAGACCACCATGCGATTCGCGACGAAAGGTATCTTGTTTTCGGTGCTGGTATTGGGTTTGTCGGGTACCGCCTATGCACAGGCTGGCGGCGCAGGCGGGGGCGCGGCAGGTGGAGGGGCCGCTGGCGGCCAGGGCGGAACCGGGATGGGGACGCCGAAGGCCGGCGGCGAAACCGGGTCCGTGTCCGGTGCATCTGGTGCAAGCACCATGGACAAGTCCGGAAGCACGTCGCATAAACAGATGAAGAAGGGAGGAATGGATTCGCCTGCATCTGATGGCGGCGTCGCAAAGAAGACCTACTGATGGCAGCGCGCTTGCATGACAGCCGGGCTTCATTGTTCCCGCCCGTTACGCAGCGCGTCACCTTGGTACACCATCGAACTATCTGAATGATTTGTGAATCAGACTGACTCCCTCGTTTCATTCAGATACGGCTCCCGATGACCTTGAGGTTCGGTAAACGAACTCTCGCGGAAGCTTATCGAACGCGTAGGTTCCCAAGCCATCAAGCGGCGCTGACATCGGTCGTTATTGACGCGGTTGTTTGAGAATCCACCGACTCAAGCAGACATGCAGCCCAAACCGTGCGACCGGGAGCGCGTCGGTGTGAGGAAATTGCGGGCATGTCGCTTGCACCCGTGACGGTCACGCCGTGTCCGCTGTGGACACGTGGCGGAAACCGGCTCCAGGGAGAAACCATGACGACGAAGACGCTGCAGGATTTGTTCATTCATTCGCTATCCGACATTTATAGCGCCGAAAAACAGATGACGAAGTCGCTTCCCAAGATGGCAAGCGCATCAACCAACCCAGGCCTCAGGTCGGCATTCGAGAAGCATCTGGAGGAGACCCAAGGCCAGATTGAAAGAATTGACCAGCTGGTTGAGGGTAGCGGTCTGAAGCTCAACCGCATCAAGTGCGCCGCGATGGAAGGTCTGGTCGAAGAAGGTCAGGAACAGATTGACGAAATCGAGAAGGGCCCGGTCCTCGATACTGCTCTTATCGCTGCGGCCCAGAAGGTGGAGCATTACGAAATCGCCTCATACGGTTCGTTGATAGCGCTGGCCAAACAGCTGGGTAAAACAGACGCAGTCAAACTTCTCGCTGAAACCTTGAAAGAAGAAAAGGCGACCGACGAAAAGCTTTCCCTTCTTGCGGAAGAGCAAGCGGCGGCCGAGGCTCTCGGGAAATAGTCTGGTGGCGCCGGCCCGCTGACCGGCGCCACTGGGATGCTGCACTCCTTCGGCCCTGCTATTGGGGCTCGAGGGGATGAGATGGACTGCAGTTGAGCATTTGTGACATCAACTGGAGCGGGCCCGGCCGGCAGTCCAGGTCATATGCCGAGCACGTATGCTTTATCTGGCCGCCCGCTATACCCCTCTCCGACTCTCACCTTTCTCGAGAAACCCGACCTTTCTCCGAGGTTCCCGTATGGCTTCCTTCGCGGATGCCAAGGGGCAGAGTTGCGCGTGATAGTCCGACTGGCGCGATCCGCCACCGGGCTTCTTCGAGATCGACATGGTCGAGCACTGCGGTGGCCCTAAGACCGACGGTGACTTCGTCCGCACGCTGACGTTGACCGACATCGCCAGCGGCTGGACAGAATGTGTGGCCATGCGTACGCGCAACCAGATGCTGGTAATAGAAGCGTTTGACAAGGTGTCCGTTGATCTGCCATTCGCGATGCTTGGAGTAGATTCGGATAACGACACCGCGTTCATGAACAGAGCGTCTTTGACTATTGCAAAGGACATGGCCTTGAGCAGACGCGCTCAAGAGCCTACAGGAAGAACGATCAGGCCTGGATGGAGCAGAAGAACGGTTCTGTCGTGCGACGCCTGGTCGGCTATGGTAGCCAGAGCGGCGCCGATACGAGGAACGCACTGGCGCAACTGTACGCGTCATCGCGGCTATACATTAACTTCTTCCAGCGTTCGTTCAAGCTGAAGTCGAAGACTCGCGACGGCGCGCGCGTGCACAAGGTCTACCTGGCACCAGCGACGCCGTGCGACCGACTTCTGGCGCACGACCGCATCGACCCCACAATCAAGGAGAGCAGCGTTCGTAGCTGTGCCTTGCTCGCATACGCGTCCGGCACCATTGTGGCCAGTCGGTTCATTAGCTCCCTGGACTGAACGCCGGGCTCGGCGACGAGCCATCCTTCAATCACCGGCCATGCGTCCGCAAACGGATCGTATGCGCGAAACAAACGGGCCGCTCGCCCGGCGCCGGCGCTGGCAACAACGAAAAGATATCGCCGCAGCCGGTCCCTCGATTCCTGGAACACCTATTGCGCCTAGCTTGCATCACCGCCTGCCCGTAAGGAAAAGCCATGCGAGACTACCCCTGTCAATCGTATCGCGGACTCGGCGTTCTCGTGCGCCTGAGAAAACGAGAGCGTTCCCCTGAACGGACCGCAGCGGCGCTACAGCGTCACTTGGTACCTGCATAAGGAAGGCCCTTTCGTTCCCGCCAACGTTATTGCGAGCTTTGCCGAGTCGCTCGCCTTCGTTTGTCCCGAAGACGCCGTCGGGTTTGCCGAGCGGCGGGCACATGCATTTGCCGACTGCGAGTTCGCTGTGCGGGCGCGAGAGCGTTGAACGGCTGAGATTGGAGAAAGCAAACCGCGTGCTTCGCAACTGACCAATCATCCGAGCGGGGTGCACGGCTTTTGACGATCTCGACTGTCATCCCTAGCGCTCACTCAAATTCGCGTTCCGGGACCCAAGTCCGGGTGATCTGCGTCTGGACGAACCACCAACGCCTTTACGTTCCATCAGCACGCGGGAGTGTCACTGAAAACGAGGTCTCCGTTTCGTCGGATCGTGCTTCGATCACGCCGTGATGGGCCCGGGCGATTTCGCTCGCGATATACAGCCCTAGTCCAAGGCTACCCGCCGCCCTTTCCTGTTTGCCTTGAAGGTCCGGGCCCCGCGTCAGAGGATCGAAAATCCGCGCTAGTGTCGCGCGCTCTATGGTCGGTCCGCTGTTTATGACGTCGATTCGGACCTGTGTTGCATCGCCGGTCGCCACCACGCGCACGGGAGTGTCCCGTGCGCCGTATCTCAAAGCATTGAGTACGAGATTTCCAAGCAGCTGCTGCAGGCGATAGCCGTCCCAGACTCCCTGTAAATCGCCGCTCACATGCAGTTCAATCTGCCTGTCGGGAAAAACCGCACGCAGTTCATCGAGTACGTCGGCGAGCACGGCCGCGAGATCGATACTTGTGGGTACGACATTGATGCCCAGGCCCAGCCTGGTCCGATTGAAATCAGTCAGGTCATCGAGCAGCGCCTGCATGCGGGACCCGCTACGTATCAGGCGTGCGGCAGCGTCCGAAACCCGCTCCCCGGCATTGAGCGCCGCCAGATACGAAGCGGTCATCCGAATCGCCTGGAGAGGGCTGCGCAGGTCGTGCCCCAGCATGCCCAGCAGAAGGTTTCGATTCTGGTCGACCTGTACACTGAAAAAGCTGACCGATTCGGCAAGCGCCTGGTCAATCGCTTCGTTAAAGCGGATGATGTCTCCCCGATCAGGCGCCTCCGGCTCACATTCATCCATCCACAAACGAAGTACGCTTGCGCGCAGCGCGCGATATTCAGCGGCGAGCTGGTTGATATTGAAGCCCGAGCGCGCCCTTAGCAGCGCGTGGGTTTGCGCTGCCGTTTCAGTTGCATCGGTCGGGGCCTGCGCTCGCCCCAAGGATTTTTCGCGTTGAGCTTCCCTGGTTTGCGAAGTCCGCAGGTCTTTTGCCACGGCGCGCAGGATCTGCTCCGCATGGTCCCGCAATCCCTCTGACTCCATGTGTGCCGCCGCAGGCAAGAGGGTCGCGGCGAACGCCTCCCACTGCGCCAGAATCGTCTCCACGTCTCGCGAGATAAAGTCGGCAAGTCGCACGTCTACTCCTCCCGGTGGGTATTGAGCGTTCACAGGGGAAATCTGACTACCTATGCTACGCGCAAATTTGTGACGGACTTTAACGGAGGAACCCGCGTGCAGGTGGATAGACACAATCGTCAGCACGGAAGATTCGAATTACGATGATCGATCCACCATGCGGAGCGTTGATCTCATCCCTGACTTTGTGCCGGTCGTCGGATACCAGGACGACGTGAGCCTTGTATCGCTCGGAATCTGGCCCATCGTAAAAATGATCCCGCCTGAGGTTATGGCCGAGCACCGCGCCACCGCGACTTTAGCGGTGCTACGGACATGCTTTACGACATCGTGACCGAAGAGCTGAGCCGCCTCGAAATCATCGGATCGATTGTCGCGATGCGCGATCGCGGTGCGAAGGGCGAGCTCGCCGAGGCGGTCGAGGCGCAGGCCGATCTATACCGCAAGTTCATCGGCGCCGGCAACGACAGCCATGTTACGCAATTGCTGTTCGGCGCGGGCGCGCCGCTGACGAACTCTCCGCGGGCGTGCCGTGGACCGCCGCGTATAGCGACACAATCGGCGAGCCGACGGCCGACCTGCGCTCGAATATTGCAGCCGAAGCGCGCGCGAAAATCATTCACGAGCACCTGATCAACTGACCGACGACGCGGGCGTCCGAGATGCGCTCGGCTTCCTAATGACGCGCGAAGTGTCGCACCAGAAGTCATTCGAGAAGGCGCTGTATTCGATCGTCGGCAACTTCCCGCCGGCATGATGGCGCCGGTGCCGCAGTTTGCGGGCGCGTATCTGAAGATGTCGCAGGGCGAGCCGCCTCAGATGGGTTCGTGGAACGAAGGCAGCGGCCTGACGTTTATCGGCGAGCCGACGCTGGCGGTCGACGGCGGCGACGGCCTCGCGTCGGTCAAGCTCGACAAGCAGCAGCAGGCCGCGCTCAAGGCGATGCTACAGCGGCTCTTGTCGGATCCGTCTCCGACCCTGAGACTGGCGCGGAAGCCGGTATATCGCGGGGCCAGGCGAAGGGGGACGAAAAGACTGGGGCAAAATCGGGTAGCACGGCGAGCAGGGAGTCTAGTGCTGTTCGCTGCGCACCGGCAGCCCGGGAATCGACGGGCTGCCGGACTGCCGGCCGTCCGCTCGCACGGACGCCGTCGCCGACAGGCTGTACGACGTTCGGCCGTTCGACCAACGAGGAACGGAGCAATGGAATTTGACTATAAGGACTAACACCTCCCCGCATCCGCGCTTGCCGAGGGCCGCCGCTACTTCGCCCGCGCGCGGATTTTCATGGTGGACGCCAGCGCGACGAAAGCCGAAGTGAAATGGAGCGGCGACCTTGGTCAGTTCGGCTCGCAAGCCGAGGCCGCCGAATGCGGTAGGAGTTGGGCGATCGAATGGTGCGATCGCAAAGGATAACCAGCGTCAGACCGGCTCTTCGGCTACGGGCAACCCATTCAAAGAATTGGCGCCCCGCCAGTCACAGCGACGGTCGCGCCCGAGATATAGCTTGCTTCATCGGACGCGAGCATCACATATGGCGGTGCGACTTCGGCCGGCTGTCCGGGCCGTTTCATCGGCACCTGCTTGCCGAACTCCTTGACCTTGTCCTCGGGCATCGTCGACGGAATCAGCGGCGTCCAGATCGGTCCCGGCGCGACGCAGTTCACGCGTATGCCGCGCTCGGCAAGCGATTGTGCAAGCCCCGCAGTGAAATTCTGGATGGCGCCCTTCGTCGTCGCGTACGCGAGCAGACCCGGATTCGGTTTATCCGCGTTGATCGACGCCGTATTGACGATCGAGCCGCCTGCTTTCATATACTTGACTGCCGCGCGCGTGATTCGAAACATCGCGCCGATGTTGGTATCGAACGTGCGGTCCCATTCGTCGTCGCTGATGGCTTCGATCGACGGGTACATCATTTGATACGCCGCGTTGTTCACGAGCACATCGAGCCTGCCGAATTCGCGCGTTGCGCACTCGACGATCTCCTTGCAGTGAGCCCTGTCGGTAATGTCGCCCCTCAGGAGCACCGCTTTGCGGCCCGCTTCTTCGACCCAGCGCGCGGTTTCGCGCGCATCGTCGTCTTCATTCAGATAGGCGATCAGCACGTCGGCGCCCTCGCGCGCGAATGCGATCGCCACTGCACGCCCTATGCCGCTATCGCCGCCCGTGATAATCGCGGTCTTGCCCGCTAGGCGCCCGGAGCCACGGTAGCTTTGCTCGCCATGATCCGGTTTCGGGTCCATTGGCGCGGTACGGCCAGGCACCTGGTCCTGCTGTTGAGCAGGCGTCGATTCTCCCTTCTGTTGCGTCTCAGTCATGGTGATGGCTCCCTATGCCAGTCGTGCCGGTCCCGCTGTGGGCCAGCGTCCGCTATCAGCCAGCAAGCTACGAACCTGCCTGGGGCGCCACGTCATCCATCAATTTTCGGACCGCTTCAGCATGTGGTTGAGCGCCGCTGCGTACTTGTCGGCCAGTTGCAAATGAAACAACGACGCAGGATCTATTACTCCGAGAGCCAGAAGGCACTGATGTGGGAGCGCTGGCGCAAAGGCGGAACGATTCATCAGATTGCCAAACTGTTCGATCGGGGCCACTCTTCGATACAGCGGATACTGTCGGAGACCGGTGGCATCCAGCCACCGCAGCGCCAATCGTGGGCCGCAAGGCATGATGGGCAGTGCCGACGACCTCAGATGGCGGCGCACCGCTGCCCTGCGACAGCGACCGGGTCGCGGCGACCGCAGCGGAATTCGCGAGCAGGCCGTGGCCCAGACCCTCAGCGATCGTCACGGTGAAGCCTTCGACGCCCTCTGTGTGCATGTCCACGCGTCGCCGCTGACGACCTGACCTCGTAGCGCCAGGCTGATAGCAGCAAACTCCAGCCGCACGGCAGTCGGAATGTGCTCAACAGTGTCAGAAGCGCCAGGCGGCGCATCGCCGGCCACCACGATACGCAGCAATGCGCCGAAGCCCCGGCGCGCTCCATATGTCGAATTCGCGTGCAAGCCGCTGTATCGCGTGCATGCCGCTTCCGGCAAGGGAGACTTGCGCGGCGCGCTACACGTCGCGCGCGACGCCGTCGAACGCTTCCTGTCGGACCGCTGCCCGATGATGGCGGCAAGCATCGGCTTCTACTCCGCGTTCTCGCTGGCACCCACGCTGTTGATCGTGCTGGCAATCGTCGGCTGGTTCGTCGGAGAGGAAATCGGACAAGGCCACTTTTTTGCCCAGGTGCATACGCGTCTTCGTACATTCGCCCGCGATCTCAGGAAAGTTCTTTTTGATCCCGCGAGTGCAGGACGGCTACACACGCGCGCCCGGAGTAATGGCGTCGATAACGTCGCTCGGTCGAGTCGTCGCCAAGGTGTTACGCGCCGTGCCGACGATCAACGTGAAATGGCGGGCCGTCCGACGCAAACCCTCGTCGAGCGAGGTGCGTGGCGCCCAGCCAAACAAGCGGGCGGCAAGCGAAATATCGGGCTGTCGCCGGCATGGGTCGTCGACGGGAAGCGGCCGGAATTCGATCGGCGAGGCCGAGCCCGTGATCGTTTTCGTGCGCTGCGCGATGTCAAGCATCGACACCTCGTTTGGGTTGCCGAGATTGACGGGGCAGCCGGGGTCGGTCGGCAGATTCATCAGGCTTACGAACGCATCCATCATGTCGTCGACATAGCAGAACGAGCGCGTCTGGGAGCCGTCTCCGTAAACCGTCAGCGGCTTGCCTTCGAGCGCCTGCATTATAAAGTTCGACACGACGCGGCCGTCGGCCGGATGCATCCGAGGCCCGTACGTATTGAAAATTCGCGCAATGCGGA
The DNA here is from genome assembly GCA_036502945.1 of Paraburkholderia sp. Taxonomy (GTDB): domain Bacteria; phylum Pseudomonadota; class Gammaproteobacteria; order Burkholderiales; family Burkholderiaceae; genus Paraburkholderia. Next base: position 21,320 of record DASXXR010000148.1, read on the forward strand.
TGTCGACCTCGTGCTGGCGTTGGTAGTCCATGAAAAGCGTCTCCGCGCAGCGCTTGCCCTCGTCGTAGCACGAGCGCGGGCCGATCGGGTTCACGTTGCCCCAGTAGTCTTCCGTCTGCGGGTGAACGCGCGCATCACCATACACTTCGCTCGTCGACGCCTGGAAAATTTTTGCTTTTACGCGCTTGGCGAGTCCGAGCATATTGATCGCGCCGTGTACGCTGGTTTTCGTCGTTTGCACGGGGTCGTGCTGATAGTGCACCGGCGACGCGGGACACGCGAGGTTGTATATCTCGTCGACTTCTACATACAGCGGAAATGTCACGTCGTGGCGCATCAGCTCGAAGTTCGCGCAGTCGAGCAGATGTGCAATGTTGTCCTTGGTGCCCGTGTAAAAGTTATCCACGCATAGCACGTCGTGACCCTGCGTCACCAGCCGTTCGCACAAATGCGAGCCGAGAAAGCCGGCACCGCCCGTGACGAGAATCCGTTTGCGTGTCAGTTCTTTCATGTTGGTGCTCCCTGTGTAACTCCGCTCAGAGGCTGATTCGCGAAAGCGCATCGAGCCAGTCGCGTACGAAGCGGTCGATATGAAAACGTTCGAGCGCGGTACTGCGTGCCGCATAGCCGAGCGACCGCGCGCGCGCCGGGTCGCGCAGCAAACTGTGCATCGCTTCGACCAGCTCGTCGCGGTCTGTATGTATATAGCCGTTTTCGCCGTTGCGGATGATGGTCGCGAGTTCGGTCGTGGCGAAGCCGACAATCGGCATGCCGATCGTCATTGCTTCGACGATGGCGAGGCCGAGGCTCGTCCAGCGAATCGGATTGAAAAAGAAGCGGTAGCGCGCGCTGAACGCGGCCAGTTCGAGGTTCGGTATCTCGCCGATGCCACCGCTTCTCGCCGCGTCCATGCCAACGAGGTCGAGCGGCACGCGTGCGCGCATCTCGTCGAACAGGTCGGAACCGAGCCTGCGTCCGCGCTGCGCAAGTTGATTGACGACGACAATGCCCCGCTCGAGTTCGCCGCTGTACCGAACGTCTTTCGGCACGACCACGCCGTGTTCGATCACGCAGGTCGGCGTCGCGCCGCAGTCCCACGCGAGTTCGTTGAAATGCGTGACGTGGACGAGCAGCGTATGCGGGTCATCGACCCAGTGCTTCTGTTCGTACGGATTTTCGAGCGGCGGATCGTGCTCGATATAGATACGCGGCAACTGCCGCTGCTGTTCCGACAGCACCCGCCGGCGATCGTGTTCCCAATGCACGCGATGCTGATACAGCACGACGTCGAATTCCTGCGACGCGACTGCGTCGACCGGCACTTCGTGCACGTTGTCGCCCCACGGCAGTGTGCCGGTGCGGCCCGCGTAGCCGGGCGGCGACCCAAGCTTCATGACCAGATAGAAGTCGTGCGGAACCTGCGTCAGATAATAGAGGTAATTGCCGTGCACATGCCAGGTCAGGATGCGCAGGCGCCGGTTACCGGGCATGGGTCGCCTCTCCCGCTTCGTTGAATGCGCTCACATAAACCGGCGCGGCGCGCCTGCCGGCCGTGCACATCACGGCGGAATAAAGCGCGAGCTGCGCGCGCGCGGCGTCGACCACGCTCTCGACGCTAACGTTCAACGCACACTCGTGCCCGTATGGGCACTCGCGGAACGCGCATGGCCGGCAGGCCGGGTAGTCGGCGAGCACGCGATGCAACTGACGATCGAGCGGCGCCCAACGGCGCGTGTCGCTGCCAGACGCGACGACGACGCTCGCTGTTCGCATCGCGGCGGCGATGTGCGATATGCCCGTGTCGTTGCAGACGACGAGCCGCGCGTCGCGCACGAGTGCGGCGAGCGCGCCGAGCGAAGTCGCGCCCACGAGGTGCAGCGCGGGCGAGGCCATCGTGCCGAGCAAACGACCCGACAGTTCGATTTCCGACGCGGTGCCCGTGATTGCGATGCGCCAGCCTTCGGCCGCGAGCGTGTCGGCCGCTTCCGCAAAGCGCTCGACGGGCCAGCGCCGCGACGGCAATTGCGCGCCGGGATGCACGACCACGAGGCGCGCGGACGCGATGTGGTGCAATGCAACGAGGGACGCGTGTTCGGCGAGATCTTGCGGCGTCAGTTCGAACGCCAGCGCGTCGCTGTCGGACGGCGCACCGAGTGCATTGGTCAGCGCGAGATAGCGGTGTGGCTCCGGCAACGTATCGGGCCAGGCGATGAAGCAACCATCGCGCGTTTCGCCGGGCTGCACGAAGCCTGCATACGCGCGTGCGCCGAACTGGCCGACGATATCGTTCGCGACGCCGCCGCTGCCGTGCAACTGGATCGCCAGATCGAAGCGGCGTTCGCGCATCGCGGCGGTGAAGTCGGGCAGGGCGGAATCATCTTCGCCCTGTTCGGGAAAGCCTCGTGCACCGGGAAACACGATCAGTTCGTCGAGCAGATCGTGATAGCGTTCGACGAAACCCTGTGCCCACGGCAAGCCGATCAGCGCAATATGTGTATGCGGCGCCGCGCGGCGCAGCGCGCGCAAGGCCGGCACGCTGCACAGCATGTCGCCGAGCTGCAGTGCGCGGAAAATGACGATGCGCTCCAGTCCCGATGATTCGGTCAATGAGCTCATAGGAACATTACCTTGAAGCGAAGCGCGCCATACAGACGCCAGTAGACCGACAGAAATGGAATCAGCAGCGACGTCCAGACCATTTCCGCGAGATGGCGCCAATCGCGCCGCGTGTGGCGCAGGCGTCGTGCGCAGAATCCGGTGGTGAGCAGCGCCCACACCAGAAACACGCACCACGCGAGCGTGGCGATGCCAGCGAGACTCGCCAGCAACGCGCACACAGCGCTTGTGACGATTGCGTAATAGCACAGCGGCGGGCGCGCGTCGATGCGTTGCCGGTACATTGCGGGATGCTTGCGGAACAGCAGCGCTTCGAAAACCCCCTTTTTCTGCTGCTGCAGGCTTACGCCCCAGTGCGCGGGGCGCACGGGATGAACGACGATCGCGTCGTCGGCGCACACGATCCGGCAACCAGCGTTCAACAGCGTAAACTGCAGGTCCGAGTCTTCGCGCCATGCGGATGTAAAGCGTTCGTCGAAGCCGCCCGTTGCCTCGAGCGCCGCGCGGCGCACGAAGACGTTCGCCGTCGCGAACTCTGCGCGCGAGAGGCCGCTCGCGTCGAGTTCGTAATCGGTCGGGCGCTCGGGCAACGGCATCACGATGCGGCCGGATGCGGCGACCGCGTTCGCGTTGGCGACCGCCGCGAGGCCTGCTGCGAGCCACTTCGGGTCGGGAATCGTATCGTCGTCGGTGAATGCGACGAGCGGCGCGCGGGCGATGCGCCAGCCAGCGTTGCGCGCGGCCGCCGGGCCCTGCGTCACTGCGACCGGCACGTAGCGAACGGTGAGGCCGCAGGGTGCATGCTCCGTCGCGAAGCGGTCGATGAATGCGCTGGTGGCGCGGTCGTCCGGGCCGTCGTCGCAGACCACAATTTCGTAACGCGTGCAGTCGAGCTGCTGTGCGGCGAGCGCGTTCAGACAGATCGCGAGCATCGCGGGGCGCCGGCATGTCGGAACGACGACCGAGACGTCGGGCGGCGCGGACGGCGGTGCAGTGGCAGACCTGGCACTCATCGCCTCGCCCCCGCGCCAACGGCAGCCGACCCAGCCTTCTCCACAATAAATGGCCCGATCACCAGCGCATCGAGCGGCGACGTCCAGAACGACTCGACCGCGTCGCGCGGCGAATTGACCATCGGCTCGCCACGCGTGTTGAACGACGTATTGACGAGTACGGGCACGCCGGTCCGCTGATAAAACGCGTCGAGCAGACCGTAGTAAAGTGCATGCTGCTCGCGGTTGATCGTCTGCACGCGCGCGGTGCCGTCGACATGACACACGGCGGGAATCCGGTCCGCCTTTTCTTCACGCACGTCGAAAATAAACAGCATGAACGGCGCGCGTCTGCCGCCGACGAACCAGTCGGCTGCATGCTCCTCCATTACGACGGGTGCCACGGGCCGGAAGTCTTCGCGGTCCTTGATCTCGTTCAGACGCGCCTGCATGCCGGGGTCGATCGGCGACGCGAGGATCGAGCGCGAGCCGAGCGCGCGCGGACCGAACTCGGTGCGCCCCTGGTACCAGCCGAGCACTTTGCCCGCAGCGAGCATATCGGCTGTTTCGCCAGCAATATCGGCCGCGCGGCGGTGTGGAATTTTCGACCACTTCAGAAACTGCTCGACCTCGTCGTCCGCATACTCGGGGCCGAGATACGCGTGATCCATCTGCCAGTGCCGCTCGCGCCCGCCGCGCTGCCGGTAGTCGGTCCACAAGGCGGCACCGAGCGAGGTGCCCGCATCGCCGGCGGCCGGCTGTACCCATACGTCTTCGAACGGGCCTTCGTCGCGCACCTTCGAATTCATCACGCAGTTCAGCGCCACGCCGCCTGCCATGCACAGGCGCGACAGTCCCGTCTGCCGGTACAGCCAGTGAGCGAGTTGCAGCACGGTTTCTTCGAGCACGCATTGCAGCGAGCTCGCAATATCGTAGTGGCGCTGCTCAAGCGGCCCGCCGCGCTCGCGGGCCGGACCGAAACGCTCGACAAGCCGCAGCGCGCCCACCGTGTAGCCGCCGTCCTGATTCACCTTGACGATCTGACGGAACTGGTCGGCATATAGCGGCTTGCCGAACGACGCGAGCGCCATCACCTTGTACTCGTCCGACGAGTGCAGAAAGCCGAGCCAGCCCGTCACCGCTTCGTAAAGCAATCCAAGCGAGTGCGGCAGCTCGACCTGTCGCAGCCGTTCGTATTTGCCGTCGACGAAGCGCCCCATGCTGGTCGTCACGCCTTCGCCGCGGCCGTCCATGGTGAGCACCGCGCAGTCATCGAACGGGCTTGCGAGAAACGCGCTTGCTTCGTGCGACAGATGATGATCGACGAAGTGCCATGTGAAGCCGTGATTGCGGTCGATACGGCGAAAGCGTCTGGCCAGATGATGCGGCGCGCCGTCGAGCAGTTGCGCCTTTGCGTTTGCGATATAGCTGAGAAAGAGCGGGTCCCACGGCGATTCGGACGGGTTCGTCACCGGCTGCTGCATCGGGTCGAATGGCAGCGCGATCGTCACGCCCGGTGTTGTCGGCATGCCCGAAAACAGCGCGGGGTCGTACGAGTACGCGACGTGATCGACGTCCTTGAGCGTGATGCCCGCCTCGGACAGGCAATAGTCGATCGCATCGAACGGTAATTGCCATGTCGAAAACGGCACGGGCCGTTTCGCGTGCTTGACGTGCGTGAAGCGTTCGTCTTCCGCGGCTGCCAGCACGACGCCGTCTCGCAGCAGCGCGGCGGCGCTGTCGTGATAGACCGCATTGATTCCGAGTGTGTACATGTCCGTCATTCCGTATCAAAGATGCCTTTAAAGAAGCAAGCGGCGTTTATTGCGCGAACTGCTGCGGTTCGTCGTCTTCGGGCAGCGGCGCCGGGCGCGAGCGGGTTTCTTCGAGCAGGTCGAGCGTCGCATCAACGACCTCCTGCGATTCGACGCCGCGCAGGCAGGCGTGATGTCCGTGAGGACACACGCTGCGATAGCACCAACGGCATTCGACGTCGTGAAAGAGTACGCGGTGCGGCGTTTGCCACGGCGCGTGCTGCGGGTTGGTCAGCGCGTAAAGGTCGACTACGGGCGTGCCCAATGCGGACGCGATATGTACGGGGCCGCTGTTGTTCGAGATCAGCACGCGCGCGCGTTCGATCAGCGCGGCGAATGCGCCGAGGTCGAGCGCATCGGTCAGATGGTGCATGAACGCACGCGCCGCGGGCGGCGCCGAGGCGCGCATGGTCTGCGCAAGCGCGGCTTCGCCGGCACTGCCGGTTACAAGTATGTTCATGCCCGTCGCGCCGATCAGCCCGGTCGCCGCAGCGCCGAAGCGTTCAGCCGGATACCGGCGCGACGCGGCGGTTGCGCCCGGATGCATGACGATGAACGGCCGCGTCGCGTCGATGCCGCGTGCTTCGAGTGCGGCATCGAGCGCGGTCCGTTCGGTGTTAGTGACGGTCATATGAATTCTTGTGTCTCTTGTGCGCGCGCCGATTGCGTTCACCAGCGACAACTGGCGCAGCACTTCATGTTGCGTGCCTTGTTCGGGTTCGCGCTCGGGCACCCAGTCGCTCAGCAGCGCGTATGGGTTCTCGCGGCAGCGTGCAAGCCGCCGTTCGATGCCCGAGAAATAGCAAAGCGTCGCGGCGCCGAGCGGGTTCTGGCTGTAGACGGTGAAAATCACCGCGGCGTCGTAGCCGCGCCTGTCCAGCAGGTCGCGCATCGCCAGGTCGGATGCGACGGTCTTCGATGGATGGTGGCCGCTCCACGGAGCGTCGTAGCGGATGACATCGTCGACGTCGGGCAGAAACGGGGCAAGCGCGCAGCCGGCCGACGAAGTCAGCAAGGTCAAGTGCCGATCCGGCACAGCCCTGCGCAATGCGCGGATGGCGGGCGTCGTCATCAGCACGTCGCCGAGATTGTCCGTACGCACGCACAGGATGCGCTTGACCCCGGAGCCCCATGCGTCGAGCGGATTCGTCGCGGGGAGGCGCGCATGTGCGGTCAAGGGCCCGGCAAGAGCGGAGAGGTTTTTCATGACGATGCCCTGCACTCGTGCTCGCAGACAATGAGCCGCGCAGCTACATGCAAATCGTTTGCATACGCGGTTGGAGAGCGCCGCGGCCCCTTGCGGCATTCAGTCTCGTTGCCGTTATCGAGCAGAATCGTGCGGCAGCCGGCGCGGTTGCCGGCTTCCACATCGTCAAGGATGTCGCCCACGAGCCACGATGCGCGCAGATCGATCCGGCGCTCGCGCGCCGCCAGCAGCAGCATGCCTGGCGCAGGCTTGCGGCACGCGCAAGCGCACGCATACGGCGCGACATGTCCGCGCGGATCGTGCGGGCACCAGTAGAAGCCATCGAGCGTCGCGCCGCACGACGCGAACATCGCGCGCAACTGCTGCCCGACCGCATCGAGCGCGTCGATTGCGAAGCGGCCTCGCGCGGCGCCGCCCTGGTTGCTTACGACAATCAGCTTGTACGGATACACGGCGAGCAGCTCGAGTGCCGCGCGCGCGCCCGGCGCGAAGCGCATTTCGCTCGGGTCGACGTTATACGGCACGTCGTCAAGCACCGTGCCGTCCTTGTCGAGAAAGACGGCACGGTCGGGTGTGCCATCGGGCGCGCGATTAAACGCCGATGTAAAGGCCGTACTGTCGGCGTCGGGCATATTAACGGGAATTGGTTAAAGGTTGGGTTGGGGGTTGCCGCCCGTCGCTGGGTGCGCGCGGCTTACCGCCTGAAGACGATCGGTAATGGCCGTTAGCCATACGCGCCCCCGACGACCGGGCGCGCTGTCTGCGCAGCCATTGCGCCGTCGCGCTCGCGCTGCTGCGGCACCCGCGCGACGCGCCGGTAAACGTCCTCCAGCGATCGCGCGACGCCTTCCCACGTGAACTGCGCCTGCGCGCGAGCCAAGCCGTCCACGCCCATCTGCCGCGCGAGCGCCGGGTTCGCATGCAGCTGTGCGAGCCGCGCGGCGAGCGCGCCCGGATCACGCGGCGGGACGAGCCAGCCCGTCTCTCCATCGCGGACCGAATAGCGGATGCCGCCGACGTCGGCGCCGATCACCGGTACGCCGCAGGCCATCGCCTCGACGGGTGTGATGCCGAACGGTTCGTACCACGGCGTCGTCACGAATACATCGGCCGCGCTGTAGAAGAGGCTCAGATGCGTACGGCCGCGCCGGCCGATGAAGGTTATCTGGCCGGATACCTGCTCGTGCTCGGCGATGCCGCGCAAGCGTGCGATTTCAGGCGTCGCGATCTCGTTGGGCAATTCCGAATTGCCGCCCACTATATAAAGGCGCGCGCTGACGCCGTGTACGCTCTGCAACGTGCTGATGCCGCGGATCACGTTGTCGATGCCCTTGCGCTGCACGAGCCGGCCAAGCTGCAGCACGATGAATTCGTCTCGCGGCCAGCCCAACGTCGCGCGCGCTTCGCGCCGGTCGACCCGCTTCAGTTCGTCGACGTCGAAGCCGCACGGCACGATCTCGATTCGTTCGGGATCCGCATCGTACAATTCGATCAGATCGGTTTCGTCCTGCGGGCATTCGGCGATAACCGCATCCGAATGGCGGACGAGACTGTCTTCGATGGCAAAACGTTCATCGGGGAAACCATCGTTGGCGCCTTGATGGATGCGCCGTACGCGGCCGAGTGCATGGAACGTCGTGACCACCGGTATGTGCAGAGCGCGCTTAACCTTTAGCGCTGCCATGCCCGACATAAAGAAATTCGCGTGCATCAGATGATAGGGACGGCGCTCCTGTTCGAAGAAGGACACCAGGAAATCGGCAAACTCATCCATATATGGCAGCAGACGCTCTTTCCCGATCTGCCGCGGCGGACCGGCGGGAACATTGATAATCCGGATGCCGTCCATGCCGGAAACCAGCGGTAACAGCGACCGGTCGCGCCGTGTGAACACATCGACCTCGTGTCCAGCGCGGTACAACTGCCGGGCAACATTCGCGACATAGATATTCTGTCCGCCGCTGTCGACGCCGCCGGCAAGAGCGAGCGGCGACGCATGTTCGCTGATCATGGCGATCTTCATTGGGATTTCCTCTTGGCTCATTGGTCTGGCGGTATCCGGAGATGGCGGCGTTCATTGGCTTCCAGCGCAGCCGCGCATGCGGTGCTTTCAGCATCCGATGTGCCCAGCGATGCGTGCAGGCATTTCCAACGAACGCCCACCGCACGCGTAGTTTTCTCGGCGCACCGGTTTTCGAAGCGCTGAGCGCTCCCCGATTTACACGACGCGTGTAAAAGTGGCGGGCAATCAGCGCGTGTCGTGGCGACGGCGTCGCGCTGCGTCGCGGAAATAACGCACGCAGCGGAGATGCGCTGGCGAGGCCAAATCTGGCTCGAACACGAAAAGGTCTCGCGATCACGCGACTGGAAGTGAGGATGACGCCAACCGATTTTCGGCGAGATCACGGGCAGGATTACCGAAGACTAAACGGCCGGCAGGTGCGCAAGCGCTTCGCGGTCGACCTATGGCGTGCGCTGCCGATGCGGCGTGCCATTACGTCCGCGTCGTTCGCGTTGGTGCGTATGCGCTGATGAGCTTTCTGCCGGTGCGCTCAACGAAGCACGCGACGTGGTGTTCGGCATCGTCACCTGGCGAACCGTTGCGGCGTCACCCAATGGACCTTCGCGCACCCGCGTCGGCTCGGATGTAGATCATTTCGCGGAGGACATGCGGCCGGTCGGTCTCGAGCATCACCGCCTGTTTGGCGCGGTCGTGCATCGAGTCAAGCGAGCGCGTAGCGTGAGACTCCATGCCGACCGCGTCGATGCATTTTTCAGGGCCTTTTCCTGCCGTCAGATCGTGCAGTCTATCCGGCACTCGGTCGTCAGCCGCTCGCGCTGTTCTGGTCAGCACTCGCAGCGGGGCTGTCGATGGGCTTTTCGTTTCTGACGCAAGCAGTACTCGAGAGCAAGATACCGTCTGGACACGATGGCGTTTCGCTGATCGCCGCCGGCGGATACTGCGTCGGCTTCATCATCGTTGTGCTAGGGCGCCAACAGCTCTTCACCGAAAGCACCTTGACCGTCCTGCTGCCGGTGTTGACGCGGCGTGACCTGGGTACCGCTGCCGCGGCGCTTCGGCTATGGCTCATCGTGCTGGCCGCCAATCTGGCCGGCACGTGGATATTCGCGGGAATGCTCGCCATGCCGACGTCCTTCGCCGCAAAGCTCGCGCCGGTTCTCCACCAGTTAGCACAAGCGCCATACGAGGCGCCGTTCGCGACGACAACGCTTAAGGCGATCCTCGCAGGCTGGCTGATCGCTTTGATGGTGTGGCTGCTGCCAAGCGCGAGATCGGCAGCGGTGCTGATTGTCGCGATCCTTACGTACGTCGTCGCCGTCTGTGATCTGTCGCACGTCATCGCTGGCTCGGTCGAGGCCGCATACGCGGTGCTGCACGGCGGTGCGGTCGTGCAAGACTATCTGCTGCGTTTTCTCGCGCCGACGCTGCTCGGCAACGTTGTCGGCGGCATCGCGCTTGTCGGCCTCCTGAACCACGCGTCGATTGCGCCGGAGATGACCGGTCGTGCATGAGCGGGATTGCGTTCGACAGGCACATGCAGTCTTGGCGGTGCCGACTACGGCTCGTCGGCGCCTCGTTTCGCCAACGTTACGGTTTTCAAGAAGCAAATAGGTCGCTGCCTACAGCAGCAGCGACAGGCCCCCTACAGCCGCAACCGCGCCAGCATGTTTGAGGGCCTTCGTCCGGCGATCTACATAGGCCCGGGTACGGGGATCGCTGCGCATCCGAACCATCGCAATGGTCCATAGGGCGTTGTTTGCAGACCGGTCACCGCCCCTGTTCAGACGATGCCGGACCGTTTTGCCGGACGACGCCTGCAATGGACTTGTGCCACAGAGGGCCGCCGCCGCGGCTTCACTTTTCAGGCGTTCGGGATTGTCACGTGCCACAGCAACCAATACTGCAGCGGTCTGCGGGCCGACGCCGAATCGTTCGCGAAGTCGCCTGGCATGTTGGCTGGTCAGGCTGTCAAGCATGGCGTCGAGTGCTTTGAGCTCCTCTGCGAGCGTCAACCAACGCTTCGCCAGCAAACGCAGTGTGGTCGTGAGCGTTTGCAACATTGGCGTTTTGCCCAACGAGCGAAGGCGGGCGCATCCCTCAACGCTTTCTGCAGTCTTCGCTTTCAGAAGACGCTCTCGGATTTCCTGGGGAGCGCTCACGAGCAAAGCCGTAACTGATTGATAGCCTGCGTCCTGGCCTTAACTGCACTGCGTCTGGCAACGGAGACGGCGCGCATCGCCTCGGCGGCACCGGACTGTTCCTTTGGAATAGCCGTAGCCCTTCCGGAGAGGACCGCACGCGCGGCGTTTTCGGCATCAGTGGGATCTGACTTCCCTCTGGATCGGCGCATCGCACGCTGGCCGAACGAATTCGCCCAGGTCAGCAGGTCGAGATATCCTGTCGTGTCGGTCGATACCGATAGCGTTCCGAGAAGCCTGCCTGTGTCGCTGATCACAGCCCCGACATGCGTATCCAGGTGCGTGTCGACACCCAGAAAATCACTTCGTTTTGTTCCGTGCGTTCGACTAGCCCACTACCTGCCGGCTGAACAGGTCGATGATGACCGCGAGATACAGCCAGCCTTCGGTGGTCGCGACATACGTGATGTCGCTCGTCCTACCTGGTTCGGCGCCGTTGTGGTGAAGTTGCGTTCCAGCAGATTCGGCGCGACCGGCAGGCCGTGATTCGAGTTCGTCGTCGCGATGTACTTGCGCTTCTGCCGGGCACGAATGCCATGCCGCGCCATCAGCTTGCGCACGCGCTCCTTCCCTACGCGCAGGCCGCGTGCGAGCAGTTCCTTCCACATGCGTGGCCAGCCATACTCACCTTTGACCTGCGTGTGAGTCGCCCTGATGTGTGCCAGCAACGCGTCGTCGCTAGTGCGGCCAACTGGAAGTCAGCGCCAGCGGCTACCATCAACGCCGGCAACGCGCAGCGCAGGACAGGGCGCACCGGCTGAGCGTCTAAACTCAAGCAAGGAGAACGATGATAATGAACAAGGCAAAACGGGCGCGGTACACGCATGAATTCGCAAGGGATTCGTTTTTTGGGGCAAGGTCACTCCTAGCGACGCTGCGTCATATGGACGCAGGAAAACGTTGACGCTGCACTCGAACAGCTCCTCGGTAGTCGCGGACCCAAGCTTAAAACCCGACTCCCCTATAACACTTGTTCTGCCACATCTTAATAAGAATTACGAAAATTTTCTCCGAATTTAATATAAATTCCATATAAATTTCTATTTCAATTTCGATTAGTACAACCAATACAGAATAAGGCGATCGGCGATTCCTTGACAAGGATATAAAGAGGTATTAGCGTGCTGCTTTTCTTATTCAATGAAAAACGTCGCCATGCATCCAGTGCTTTCGCAGTTTCGGCGCGCCCGCATGGATGGGGGTCCACGCTGCGCTGGCGATTTGCTGCGAAAAGTCGCGGCCATTGAAGCGGCCGATTCCAACTCGCTAGCAATGGAGACTTTCTACTCGCGGCCCGACATGGTCAGCTTGCCTGTGATCGAAGGCGATCGGCCCATCGGACTGATTAACCGCGATATTTTCCTGTCGCAAATGAGCAAGCGGTTCCATCGCGAGCTTTATGACAAGAAGACCTGTATCGCGTTCATGGACAAGGAGCCACTCATCGTCGACGCCGAGATGAGCATTGAAGAGCTTACGTTCAAGATCGTAGAAGTGGGTGAAAAGGCGCTAATCGACGGCTTTATCGTGACGAGAGAAGGCCGATTTGCCGGCGTCGGCAGCGGCTTGCAGTTGATGGGCGCCATGACCGAAATGCAGGCGGAAAAGAATCGCCAGATCATGCAGAGCATCGAATATGCAAGCGTGATCCAGCAAGCCATGCTGCGCGCCTCGCGCGAGGCGCTGGCGACGACGCTGCCCGGCGCTGCGCTGGTATGGGAACCACGCGACGTGGTCGGTGGCGACTTCTATCATTTCGCCGCTTTTTCCGATGGATGGTTCGGCGCTGCAGCCGACTGTACCGGGCATGGCGTGCCAGGCGCTTTCATGACGCTCCTCGCATCGGCATCGTTATCGCAGGCAATCGAGCGGATCGGTCCGCGCGACCCTGCCGCGCTGCTTGCGGCAGTCAATAGCAACGTCAAGGGGCTACTGGGACAGGTCAAGGCCGAGGGTGAGTCACCGCAGTCCAATGATGGCCTTGATGCCGCGTTCTTCTGGTTCGATGCAGACCGGCAGCAATTGATTTTCGCAGGTGCGCGCATCGCGCTACACGTTCTGCGACCCGATGCCAATCAGTTCGAAAACATCGCGGGTGAACGCATGGGTGTCGGCTATGTCGACAGTCGCGCGGACTACGTGTGGACGCTGCATACGGTCACGGTCCCGCACGGCAGCCTGCTGTTCATTTCGACAGACGGTCTGATCGATCAGATCGGAGGTCCGCGCAAGATTGCCTTCGGCAAACGCCGGGCCCTCAATCTGATCGTTGAGCACCGGGCGCAATCGCCGGCCGCGATCTGCGAAATCCTGCAGCGCGCACTCGCCGACTGGCAAGGCGCACAAACTCGTCGCGACGACGTCATGCTATTTTTTGCACGCGTTTAAGGTAGCCCACGAACATGTCCGAATTCCTAGGCCAGGATTGCGCGTTTCTCGAGCTCGCTCAGCAACGCAACCTGATTTTTTATCACAAGGGCTATTTTTCCCATAACATCGTTGCGGCGATGAGCGAGGTCGTGAAACTGCAATTGGAAGTTGCAGGCGTAGGCGCTCCGACCAGGCGCAAATTGTTTTCAGCCTTTATCGAGCTCTCGCAAAATATCGTCCACTATTCATCCGATTTACTCATCGACCGTCAGGAGCAGGGTGGCACGATACGCGAAGGCGCGATGTACATCGTCACCGAAGGGGAGCGACACCTCATCCTATGCGTGAATCCCATAGCGACAACTGCGGTGAAGGATCTGCGCGAAACGCTTGAACCCCTGAGGAACATGTCGCTCGATGAAATCAAACAGGCGTACAAGGCATCATTGCGTGCAGACACGCCCGCGCAAAGCAAGGGCGCGGGACTGGGATTTCTGACGATGGCGCGCGACGCGAGCGAGCCGCTCGAATTTGCATTTTTTCCTCGTGTCGACGACCCGGAAACCACGCTGTTTCGCCTCAAGACGATCATCTGAGTGAGGTATGTGTACTACCTATGGATAACTTTTACATTGCTGCCACGGCTTCATCGCCGGAAGTGAAGTTCCGGTTCGACCAGAATCTGCTGTCGCTCAGTGGCGAGTCTTACCCTGAGAACGCGGCTGCATTCTATACGCCTGTCATCGAGAAACTGCGCACCTACCTCGCGAGCTGCGCCGATACCGTCGTCACCGTCAACGTCACCCTGACGTACTTCAATAGCTCCAGCACGAAGATTCTGTTCAGCATATTCGATGCGCTGGACCAAGCGGCTTCATCCGGTAATAGCGTGCTGGTGAACTGGTACCGCGACGAAGAGGACGAAACGATTCTCGAATTTGGCGAGGAGTTGCAAATCGATTTTTCGGCAATCAAGTTTACCGATTGCCCAGTTGCGATTTAAGGACGGTGCTCGTGGTGTCGACTTCCCCTTCAGATGCGCCTTCGAACGACGCTCCGGATCTGTTTCAAAGCGAGAATGAAGCGCTCGAAAAAGCGTGCGCGATCCGTGCGGACGCCGACGCGAATGCCGAGAAATATCGACTGGCGCTAGATGAACTCATCGGGCATTTCGAGCGCTTGATGCGCGAGACACGTCGCCTGATCGGGCGCAGCGACCGTGCCGAACGCGAAATGCATGCGCTCACCCAGCAGTTGCACTATCGCGCAACCCACGACCCGTTAACCGGTGTGTTCAACCGGAGTGCGGTGATTGAGCAGACGAGCAAGGCATTGCGCGTAGGGTCCGCGGTGATGATCCTGCTCGACATTGACGAGTTCAAGAAGGTCAACGACGATTTTGGCCATCCCGCAGGCGACGCGGTCATTCTCGGCGTCGTCGACTGTTTGCGGGGCATCGTGGAAGAACGGGGTGTCATTGGGCGTATTGGCGGCGAAGAATTTACGGTAGTGTTGCCAGGGCATGATCTAACCGATGCCTTGAAATTGGCTGAAAGCATGCGTTCGGCGATATGCAGCCACATTTTTGCGCCGCCGGTGAATCGTCGCGTTACGGCCAGTTTCGGCGTCAGTGTCAATGCGGTTAGCACCGATTTCGACACGGGCTACGGGTTGGCGGATGCTGCCTTGTATAGAGCGAAGCGTGGGGGGCGCAATCGTGTGGAGATCGCCGATTTGCAATTGGCATCGATTTCAAGCGTAGACACGGCAAACTGCTGCCGGTAACTCAGCAATACTACAGTCGTGCCGGCATCAACCTAAATCAACCGCACGCGCTTTTACGGGTGCTTTATGTCGCTGGCTTCGGTCTTATCGCGCCCTTTATTCTGACGCATCTACGCTTCACGCCTGTCCTGATCCGTTACCCCGCGTCGCAACGGTTGTCGGTTTGCCAAGAAGGAAGTTGCTGGCAAACCTTATGTACGCGTCGTTGCGCGCGGAGAACCTTGAGCGATCGCTGATAACTTTCTTCAGACGGCGATTTCTATCGAGGCACGCTGCCCACGCATGGGCCGCTCTTCGCCCTCCTGCTCTTAGGCACGCTGACCTACGTGCCGGCGCTTGCGCGGGGTTCTGTGATCGAGCATCTAATAATGATGCTCGGATCCTTGATTTCGAATAGAGTATGACAACTAACAATCAACCGCCTGTTCATCGTCCCGATAATCTCGGTCAGACGCGTACCGCCGCAAGCTCGATGTTCGATCCTGCGATCATGAAGCCGGCCATCGCCGATGCGTTCAGGAAGCTCGGCCCGCGCACGCAGTTTCGTAACCCGGTGATGTTCTGCGTCTATCTCGGCAGTATCCTGACAACGGTGCTATGGGTCGCGGCGCTGCTGGGTCGGGCCGAAGCGCCGGCGCGGTTCATTCTCGCTATCTCGCTGTGGCTCTGGTTCACGGTGCTCTTCGCGAACTTCGCGGAAGCGCTCGCCGAAGGGCGTTCGAAGGCCCAGGCTGCTTCGCTCAGGAAAGCGAAGCAAAACGTGATGGCCAAGAAGCTCAACGAGCCCCATCCGAAGTCGCCGATCCGCCTCACGATCGCTACGGACCTGCGCAAAGGCGACCTCGTGCTCGTCGAGGCCGGCGACACGGTCCCCGTCGACGGCGAGGTGATCGATGGGGTTGCATCGGTCGACGAGTCGGCGATCACCGGCGAATCCGCACCGGTCATCCGCGAATCGGGCGGCGACTTCTCGTCCGTCACCGGCGGCACGCGCGTGCTGTCCGACTGGATTGTCATACGCGTCTCCGTGAATCCGGGCGAAGCCTTCATCGACCGGATGATCGCGATGGTCGAAGGCGCAAAGCGCCAGAAGACGCCGAACGAGATTGCGCTGACGATTCTGCTCGTGGCGCTCTCGCTTGTGCTGCTGTTCTCGACTGCGAGTCTGTTGCCGTTCTCGATCTTCGCGGTTGAGGTAACCAAGGCTGGTAATGTCGTCATGATCACGGCGCTCGTCTCATTGCTCGTGTGTCTGATCCCCACGACGATCGGCGGCCTGCTGTCGGCTATCGGCGTTGCCGGCATGAGCCGCCTGATGCAGGTCAACGTGATTGCCACCTCGGGCCGCGCCATCGAAGCGGCTGGCGACGTCGACGTGCTGCTGCTCGACAAGACCGGCACGATCACGGTCGGCAATCGCCAGGCCTCCACGTTCGTGCCGGCCCCTGGCGTGACGGCGGACTTCCTCGCGGACGCGGCGCAGCTTGCGTCGCTTGCCGACGAAACGCCTGAGGGACGAAGCATCATCGTGCTGGCCAAGCGGCGATTCAACGTCCGTGAGCGCGACATGGGTTCACTGCACGCCCAGTTCCTCGGCTTCACCGCGCAAACGCGCATGAGTGGCGTCAATCTGCCGAACCGCGAAATCCGCAAGGGCGCCGCCGACGCGGTGCGCCGCTATGTCGAAGAAGGTGGCGGCCGCTTCCCGGAGGAAGTGCAACAGGCGGTCGACGACGTTGCTCGTCGTGGCAGCACGCCGCTCGTGGTGGCAGAGAAGCAGGGCGCGCACGGTGGGGAGCAGGACGCCGCGAGCGTGCTCGGCGTGATCGAGTTGAAGGACATCGTCAAGGTCGGCATCAAGGAGCGCTTTGCCGAGCTTCGGAAGATGGGCATCAGGACGGTGATGGTGACGGGCGACAACCGGTTGACGGCGGCAGCGATTGCCGCTGAAGCGGGCGTCGACGATTTCCTTGCCGAAGCGACGCCGGAAGCCAAGCTGACGATAATCCGCGAGCATCAGGCCGAAGGACGGTTTGTCGCGATGACGGGCGACGGTACCAACGACGCGCCAGCGCTCGCGCAGGCTGACGTGGCCGTGGCGATGAACACGGGTACGCAAGCCGCGAAGGAAGCAGCCAACATGGTTGACCTCGACTCGAACCCGACGAAGCTGATCGAGATCGTCGAAATCGGCAAGCAGATGTTGATGACGCGCGGCTCGTTGACGACGCTCTCGCTCGCCAACGACGTCGCCAAGTACTTCGCAATCATTCCGGCTGCGTTTGGGACGACGTATCCGCAACTGCGCGTATTCAACGTGATGCATTTGACTTCGCCGACCTCCGCGATTCTGTCGGCGGTGATCTTCAATGCACTCATCATCGTGTTCCTGATCCCGCTCGCGTTGAAGGGCGTGCGATACCGCCCGCTCGGCGCAGCGACGTTGCTGCGTCGCAACCTGCTGATCTATGGCCTCGGCGGCATTGTGTTGCCGTTTCCCTGTATCAAGCTGATCGACATGGTGATGGCCGCGATGGGTTCGGTCTGATCGGGCGGTCTCGGCTCGTTGCTCCTGACCTGGTACAACCGGCGCCACCGCTGTCGTGGCCGGGTTAGGGGCATGGTGTGCTAACCGGTTGATGCGTCGCGCGAGCGCTGGCGCCGCGGGTCACTGGATCGCTGCGTGATTGCGCTCCAGCACGAAGTATTTCAGGGCGAGCTGCCGGCTCGGCTCGACTTGCTCGAATTCGAGACCGTGCACGATCAGGCCATCGGATGCTGGACTGCCCTGCACACTACGCAGCACCGCTGCCGCCTCGATGTCGAGGTCGACATTGTCCGTCCTGATCCGGAAGGCCACGTGCACATGATCGCCGGGCTGCCCGAGCGCTGCCGATGTGGCCAGCGACATCCCCAGTGGACTGATATCGTGCGTCACGCCGAGGCCCTCGTACGGGCTGCCCGCCGCCCCAGTCGCGGCCCTCGTATAGCGTACCGCCAGCCTGACCGGGACGCGCGCTGAGCGGCGCACCCGCAGACGCCGGATCGCCCAAGGCTCCGACAGCACCAGATAGGGGAACGGCACCGTGCACACCGCATCGACAGTGCAGACGAACAGGAATACTGCGCGGCTTCCAATGGCGACCACTTCGAGCTGCTCATCAGGCGCAAGAGCCAGTGACTGGCCATTCATCAGCGGCGGCATCACGAACAGCAGGTGATTCGGCGCAACGCCGATCACCCGGCTGGCATGCATTGCACGTCCCGTGCCGATCTGCGGTCTCACCCCGAGCCGGGTGCCAATCGACAGGCCCAGGTCTCCGATGGTTGCTGTCGGCGGCGGGCCGGGCTCGTCCGTGCCGGGAGAAGCGGTTTCGCCCGGCGCGACCCGGTCGCCCCGGCGCGGCTGGAAGTGCCGGAACAGGAAGTCACGGTCTTCAGTACGGGCGAGAATCGCCCCGCGCCCAAGCAGCGGCATGCCGTCGCCGTCGACTACCGCCCAGTCGAGCGGCATGCCGACCGACACCTCGCGTGGCTGCAGCCCTAACATCGGCTCTCGGGATTGTGCTGTTTCAGTATCGGTATTCGTCACGTTTCTATCTATCACCATGCAGCCGCCAATAAGAGCCCCAGAACCTGAGAAAACATTAAGCGCATGCTCGTCATCGGCGGCGCGAAGAACTCGGCGCCGCGTACTGGATCTCGTTGAGCGCTACCGGGCGATGCCGCGTCGACGAGCCGCAGCAAGATCTCGCCGCGTATGCCTTCGGTTTCATCGCCCAATGGTATGACTTGCTGCCAGCACCGCGTCCACCGCCTCGCCCGTCGAGCAGGCGGTAGCGTCGCTCGCTTGGATCCTGCGTTTGCCGTACCAGCGATACCTGTTGTTCTTTAAATGAGGAATGGTGCCGGTCTGTCATGTTACTTGTAGATTCTGCTAAGCGCTGTATGGCGCTCTATTGGCTGCGGCCCGACGGAATTCATCGGGACGCAATCGGCGGCAGGGCCCCTGCATGAGAAATAATAGCGGAACCATTCCGCCCCTTCCCATTAAATTCCATTATCTGGCGGAAAAATACTGGAGCCTACCACCGAGGCGTGCCAACGGTTGGCCAATGGTCCTTTCCCACATCGCAATTGAAATTTATATGGAATTTATATTGAATCGAGAAAGAGTTTTCGCAACTCTTACTAAGATGTGGCGGAATAAGTGTTAAAGGGGAGTCGGATTCCAAGCTTGGGTCCGCAACCACCCAGGAGCTGTTTGAGCCCGGCGCCACCGGTTTCCTGCGTCCATGTGACGCAGCGTCGCTAGTGGTGCTTCGCGTGTTTGCGCCCCGCGCGTTTGCGATCGATCAGATCGACAATGACATACGCGACGATGATTCAGACGAAACGCCGCGACCCACCACCGTCACTCCAGACGCACACCAAAATGTTCAGTGAGCCGAACGAGCATTTTATTGAGCCGCCTCGCCATTAACGGCAGAGCTGCCGGCTTTTATAGTTTCTTCCGCTCCGCATGTGAGCAACGATGGCACACGGTCGGACTTTGGTCATTGATCGGCTGCGCAAGATGACACGACTTTGCGCGGTCCCGCTGAGATCCTGGTTCGTCCATAGCCAAACAGGAACGACTTTCCGTGGTTGTTCGACACTTCAGTCGCCGACGCGGTCACAGATAATCCGGATAACGGGTACGCTTGGTCGATCAAGGCCCGCTCGGTGTCAGCCGACTGAAAAAAGAACGGAGGTAATTCCCGATGGTTGATGGGTCGAACGACGATATCGCTCGTAGCGGCGCGCCGCGTGTCTCGCCGGGGCGGCGACAGGATGTCCATTGGCAGGCGCTCGAAGTCACTGCACAGGCGCGTGCCGACCTGCTCGGCAATCAACCGCGCGTGCTGTGGTTCACAGGATTGTCCGGCGCGGGTAAAACCACCATCGCCGGTCTGGTCGAAAAGCAGCTGCACGCGCTCGGCCGCCCCGTTTATGTGCTCGACGGCGACAACGTCCGGCAAGGATTGAACAAAGACCTCGGCTTCACCGACGCGGACCGCGTCGAAAATATCCGGCGCGTCGCCGAAGTCGCGAAGATGATGGCCGATGCGGGTTTGATCGTGCTGGTGTCGCTGATTTCGCCGTTTCGGGCGGAGCGGCGCATGGCGCGTGAATTGATGAAGCCGGGCGAGTTCATCGAGATTTTCGTCGACACGCCGCTCGAGGTGGCCGAGGCGCGCGATCCGAAAGGCCTCTACAAGAAAGCCCGGCGCGGCGAACTGAAAAATTTCACGGCGATCGATTCGCCTTATGAACGGCCGGAACAACCCGAGGTGCGTGTCGAGACAACGCTCTGCGATCCTGCCACTGCGGCGTTCCAGGTGCTCACTGTGCTGCAACAGAGCTGGAAGGACGCGTCGATCGACGCAGCGAAGCAGACCGCCGAACCGGAACAGTCGCTTGCGGACGCGCCGGCTACGCAAGACGAAGCGTTTGCGGGCGCGCCGATCGTCGCAGCCGCCGCGGCGGCTGCCGCCGCTGCGAAAGCCGCTGCGAAAGCCACTGCGACGCTACCGGCAGCACCGGCCGCTGCATCACGTCCACCCATCGTCGCGCACGGTGGCAGGACGATTTACTCGTTCATCGTCGATGCTGATCCGAAGACGGCGTACAAGGGTTACTACCTTTCGAAGTCGCTGATCGAACACGGCTGCGATCATGCGGCGGACGTCAACGTGCAGTTCACGCGAGAAGTCGGTGCCGGAACGCGCGCTCTTTTCGACAAGCTTGGCTGCACACTGCATGATCTCCAGCGTTTTGGCGACGCCCGCACCTGCAACAAGATCGCGCAACTCGCGAATCTTCACCCGATCGACTTCGACCATGCCGTGCTGCTCGATAGCGACATGATCGCGATTGCCGACCCGCGTCCTTACCTGAGCTACGACGCGTTGACAGCGAAGGTGGTCGATCTGGCGCAGCCGCCGCTCGAAGTGCTCGAAGAGATCGCGCGCCTCGCGGGCATGCAGGGGCTGCCGCCGATCGGCACGGTCGACGCGGCCTATCTGCCGACCTACACGGGCCACTGTGACAGCGCGTTTTTCTGCGTCCCGAAAGCGTATGCGGTGAAGGTCGATCAAGCGTGGCGCCGCTGGGCGCTGTGGCTGCTCGATCACATGGAGCCGCTCACGAGAACCGGCACACAGCATCGCGTGGACCAGGTATCGATGTGGCTGGCGATTACGATGGACCGCATTCCGTACCGGGCGGCGCCGTCAAACATTAACTACCACTTGCATCCAGACGGCGACCATCGTTACTTCGACGCGAACTCGGGCATTGTGTTGCTTCACTATTCCGACGCAAGCCTGAACGCCGTCGGCAAAGTCGAGCCGCGCGGGCGGCTGAACGAACTCGAGCAGCGTGCAGTTGCGAAAGCTAATGCGCAGATCGATGCGGGTTGGGCGTCGGACGGGCCGACCGCGCAGCACGGGATGTCGGATACGGCAAGCTCGAGATAAGCAGCGGGCTCACGCTCCGGATGAACCGATTGGCGGAGCGTAGTAGCCCGTTCGCGTGCGGCTAGGCTTCTTCGGCGACCGGCGCCTGCAGCGCGCCCTGCGAGATTTCGAACGACTCCGCCGGCTTGCCGTCACACCAGTTCTTCCACATTACCCGCAGCGCCTGCGCGAAGCCGATAGCGATCACGTCCGGATTGAACATCGGCGACTGCGCGCAACGCGCACGCATGCCCGAGCGCAATTCGGCGAGCGCCGGCAAATCCGTTGCGAGCGCAACGCCTTTGCGCAGGTAGTCGTCCATATCGTCGGCAATGTACGCTTCGAGGCCAACGTGCGCGAGCGCGGTAACTCCGCTACGGCCCGGCACCGTGCGGCCCGGCAGCGTGAGTGTCGGCACGCCCATCCACAACGCCTGAAGCGTCGTGGTGAGACCCGTGAACGGGAACGTGTCGAGGCAGATATCGACGTGGTAATGCTGTTGCAGATAAACGGGGATTGACGAACGCGGCTTGAAATCGAGCCGCTCGCGCGCGATGCCTTCGTCCGCGAACCAGCCGATCAATTCTTCGGGAATGCTGTCCTGTGGCATTGCACCGACAACCATCCGAGAACCGGGCAGGGCGTGCAGCAGCTTCGACCACATCGCGATGACGTCGCGCCGCAATTTCTCGATGCGGTTAAAACTGCCGAACGTTACATGACCATTGCGCAGCGCTGGCAGCGCGTTCACCGGCGGCGACATATCTTCCGGCAAGAAGGGCGCAACCGCGGGCAGGTACGCGATCTTTTCC